>NZ_QVFV01000004.1:0-300000 GCF_004212215.1 Leptolyngbya iicbica LK | reverse complement strand
AAGTGGGCACACACTCGATTTGGGCAAAGGTCACGAATTGTCCTTTGTATCAGCCCCCAATCTGCACTGGCCCGACACGATTTTCACCTACGACGCGGGTACCCGCATTCTCTTCACCTGCGATGTGTTTGGCATGCACTACTGCGACGATTGCCTGCTGGATGAAACGCCTCATCTACTAGAGCCCGATTTTCAAACTTACTACGACTGTTTGATGGGGCCAAATGCCCGCTCCGTCCTCATGGCGCTCAAGCGCATTGCCACCTTAGAGGTAAACCTAATCGCCACCGGCCATGGCCCCCTGTTATGGCATCACCGTTGCGAGTGGGTCGAAAAATATCGGACCTGGAGCGAAAACCAAGCCCAAACTGACACGCTGGTGTCACTGTTTTATGTCGATGAACACGGCCATAGCGATCGCCTCGCCCGCGCCCTTGCTACCGGCATCGCCAAAACTGGCGTCACCGTTGAGCTCGTCGACTTAGCCGTCGCCGATGCCCACGAAATCCGAGAGATGGTGAACTGCGCTGCTGGCATCATCATCGGCATGCCCCCCCAACAGGCCGATAGCGGTACCCATCCTGGCCTGAGCACAATCTTAGCGACGGCCTCTAGCCACCAATTGATGGGCCTATTTGAAACGGGCAGCGGTCAAGACGAGCCCATCTATCCGCTCCGCGCCCAACTGCAAGAACTCGGACTGCCAGAGGCGTTTCTCCCCATTGTGCTCAAGACCGCCCCGACCGAGGTGATTGATCAACTCTGTGACGAGGCGGGTACCGACTTAGGTCAACAACTCCTCGAAAAGCAACGGGTCAAGCCAGGTCACACCCTCGATTCCAGTCTTGATCGCGCCCTTGGTCGGTTGAGCAGTGGACTTTACATCATTACCGCTCGCAAGGGCGAGGTCGCCAGCGCCATGTTAGCCTCCTGGGTCATTCAAGCTAGCTTTGAGCCCCTCGGCGTCGCGATCGCGGTTTCTAAAGATCGGGCCATTGAGTCACTGCTCCACGTGGGCGATACCTTCGTGCTCAACGTGTTGGAAGAGGGCCGCTGTCAACCGCTGATCAAGCATTTTCTCAAAAGGTTTCCCCCCGGCGCCGATCGCTTTACGGGCATTGACACCTACCCAGCCCAAAACGGTTCCCCGATCCTGGCGCGCTCGCTGGCCTATCTGGAATGCGAAGTCACTGGCCGCCTGGATGGCAACGATCACTGGCTCGTATCCGCTACCGTGCATACCGGCCGCGTCGCCAAACGCGATGGCCTGACTGCCGTTCACCATCGCAAAGTCGGCAACCATTACTAGCAAAATTCAGCGTTGCTGAATCGCAGGATGAATTCGGTCCTTTAAACCGCGGGCAAGATGCCCGCTCTCCACGATCGATGGTGATCAATTCGTGTCGTTCTTTCTGTCCGCGATTCAATTCATCCCCAAAATCAGCAACGCCCAAAGTTCAACATTCTAAACTCCCTCACTCCCTTACCCACTCATCCACCCTCACACCCACCCATCCACCATGCAGCCATCCGCTCTCAACCCGACTCCCCTCACCACCACTCGCCCACGCGACGTACAAATTGCCCCCTTAGGCAACCAGACGACGGTATTGCGATCGCGCACCTGGGAACGGCTCAAATTTGAAGTCGAGTACAATCTCTGCCAGGGCACTACGGCCAATTCTTATGTCATTCGGGGCGATCGCACGGCCTTGATCGATCCCCCTGGTGAGTCGTTTACTCACCTCTACTTGCAAGAGTTACAACAGTTCCTCACGGGAACACCGTTGGATTACATCATCATGGGCCATGTGAATCCCAACCGGATGGCCACGCTAGCGGCCCTGGTGAAACACCATCCCCAGGTGACGCTCGTCTGCTCGCGCCCGGCGGCTCAAGCGCTACGAGCCACCTTTCCTGAGTGGGGCGATCGCCTCCACACCATTTGTCCTCCGGAAGGATTGCTCGACCTGGGCCAGGGACATGTGTTGCAGTTGCTGCCAGTACCGACCCCGCGCTGGCCCGATGGCCTGTGCACCTACGACCTCAAGACCCAGATTCTCTTTAGCGACAAGCTCTTTGGCGCGCACATTTGCCAAGATGCTCTCTTTGACGAAGACTGGCGCAAGTTAGAAGTCGATCGCCGCTACTATTTCGACTGTCTCCATGCCTCTCAATCTAAGCAGGTGCAGACCGCCCTAGCGCAGCTTGCGCCCCTGCCGTTGAAATATATTGCGCCGGGCCATGGTCCCATCGTGCGCTATAGTCTCAGCCGCTTGCAAAATGACTATCGTCAGTGGTGCCAGCACCAGACCCACCAAACTATGCGGGTGGCGCTGCTATATGCCTCAGCCTACGGCAACACCGCCATTTTGGCGGATGCGATCGCCCAAGGATTGATCGAAGCCGGCCTCGCCGTTGAATCCATCAATTGTGAGCAGGCCGATCCGGTCGCACTGGCAAAAGCGATCGAAACCAGCGATGGCTTCATCATGGGGTCACCAACGTTGGGCGGCCACGCCCCTGTCCAAATCCAAACGGCGCTGGGCACCGTCCTCTCATCTGCCGCCAAAACCAAGCTAGCAGGCGTTTTTGGTTCCTACGGATGGAGCGGTGAAGCGATCGATCTGATTGAAGAAAAGTTGCGCGACAATAACTATCGCTTTGGCTTTGAGACCATTCGTGTCCGCTTCAGTCCGACCGCTAGCGTCCTACAAACGTGCCGAGATGCGGGCATACAGTTCGCACAACAACTACGGAAGCAAAAAAAACGCCAATCGCCTCGTCAGTCGATTACCGAAACTCAGGCTGATCGCACCGAACAGGCGGTGGGTCGGGTGATTGGTTCCCTGTGTGTTGCCACGACCTGCCAGGGCGATACCCACAGCGGCGCCCTCACGTCTTGGGTCACCCAATCCAGCTTTACACCTCCTGGCATTATGATGGCGATTCCGGCCACCCCCTATGCCCAGCGCTTTCTACAGCCTGACGCCAAATTTATCCTCAATGTTTTAACTGAGGGGCGCACGATTCGGCGTCACTTTGCCCATCAGCCCCAACCGGGCGAAAATCCGTTTCAAGCGATCGCGCATTATGCCGGGTCCAATGGCTGCTTGATTTTAGAAGAGGCCCTGGCCTACCTCGAATGCCGAGTTCAGCGTTGGATGCAATGTGGCGACCACTGGTTGGTATATGCGATCGTGCAGGCGGGCGACGTGTTAGTTGACGATGGCGTCACGGCCGTGCAACAACGCACTTCAGGCAGCCAATACTAATGCGCCGTTGCTCGGCTGTCGGCCATGGGGTGTCCACTATTCGCATGGCGCTGATTTCGTCAGCACGTTGCTACTCACCCAGAACCGATGGCTGAGCACTCTCGTGAAACCACTGAAACGTGGTCAAATTACAGGTAAGGCGTCACATCTTCACCACAGTCGTCGGCCAGGTAAGACAACGCGCGAAAGCGCAACCCGACCAACTGGTCGTACAGCGGATTAAGCTTACACATCGCGGGAATATGGACAATCTTTTTCTTAAACAACGTCACATCCCGCTCAAACGGACATTGCGAAGGCACCATCTTACAGATAAAACGGGCCAATCGCGGATCCTTGACCTCCAGTTGGTCCAGCCATTCGCGAGCCGGTTTGAGCGGTTCGAGACCATGTTCATCATCCGTAGGCTGAACGGGAGCCGTCTCTTTCAAATCGTAGAGGGTGGCCCGCACCGAATCGAGCACCTGATTTTCCAGCCCTAACGCAGTGCAAAAACTGTGCAGTTTTTGGTCTTCTTCGGTGGAATAGACACCATCGGCCAGAGCCACCATCACCGCCGTACGCAAGAAATCTTCGGCAGCTTCCGTTTGTTTACCCAGGACGTTCGCCAAATCTTCGGCGGCAATGGGTTCAAGCGCATCAAAAAAATCGATATTAGGAGCAAACTCCTCCTGAGTCATGGAGGTGATTAGGCTTTTTTCTTCTTCATCAAAGTGGCCGTCAGCCCAAGCAATCGTGAGTAGACCGCGAAACCAGACCTTGATTTGCTCCGGCGTGTAAGGAGATTCAATGGTGGAAGGCATAAGACAATTTCAGGCGATAGCGCAACAATAATGCTGAAATGCGACTTAATTGTAGCTTTCTGCACTCTTGAGCGTAAGCATTCCCGCGATCGGTTCACAATTCTCAGGGATGGGCGATCGCGCTAAGACTTACTTAATCGTTGCCCGAGCGACGATCCGGTTTGCCCAGTGAACACCCACAAAACCGCCCGCGCACCATCGCGTAGCCCCCGCAGCAACGGCTCAGCCGAACCGTGGTCAGACGGAACAGGTACGGGTTTAAAGGTAATGTCATAACGTCCCAACACAACTTGGGCAATGATGCTAGCGCGACGCATGTGATAGTCAGAGGTCACTAGGTAAACGCTCTCAACCCCTTCGGCTTTTAAGTCAGTCACCAACGTGGTGAAATTCGTCACGGTATCGACCGCCCGATAGTCTAAGTGGACGCGATCGGGCGGGATATTCGCTTCTTGAAACAGCCACTGGGCATACTCGGGATTCGTTCCTGATGACACCCAGACCTCCAGATCAGGATGTTGCATCGCCAACTCAGCGGCAAAATGTTCTCTTTCGGCGGCGCCGCCGAGCACTAGAATCGCTTCCGGTTCTCTCAGGTTGGCCTTGATGTGGCTTTGGCCCAGCAAAACCATCGGCAATACCGGCAGCAATACCCAAGGACGCCAGCCCCTATTGAACCGCGATCGCCTCCCCATAGCGCAACCCAATACAATATACTGCGGCCGACACCGACCATCATCTGCATTCCTTAGGATAGCGTTTTCGCTTATGAAGACAACGCCGCTTCCCAAAAAAGTCATTCAGGCATACTGCAGACAAAAAATTGGTGGGCTCATTGACTAACATGAACCCACCAGCAACCATGGCAAACTTTCAATTTAAGTTTGATCCCGCTTAGCCTACGCAATTACAGCCCCTCAGCGCCCCATCGACTTGGCCATGTCTTTAAAGGAAGACAAACTGGGGCCGGGACGACGGCGGGGAGAGAAATTGGTTTTGGGGTTCACGAGGTAGTCAGTCGCAAAGTTAGGAACCTGCGGCATTTCAGTCTCAACAGTGGCGACTTGCTGAGCTGGCGTTGACTGAGTTGCGGCTTTGGGCGTCGCCGGAATCTGCTCTTTAAAGGAGGCTTTTTCTGGGGAGGCAGCAGACTCAGGAGGAGCCACCGCCACAGGTGCAGCCGCATCAGTAGTAGCAGGCTCGTTAGCCGTGACCGTATTCGCAATATCAGCAACGGGCTGCGCAGCTTCGTCCAGTTCCATGTAGAACTCGCCCTGCTTGCCCACGCCAAAAATCTTGGCAATGCTGCCAAAGATGCCACCGATGAGGCTAAAAATGCCCCCAAAGATTTTCTTGATCAGACCCATGTCAATACTCCCAACTGCCTATATGGCAAAATTCCTTACCTGACGATCATCATCGTGATGCAGTGAGTGAGACGACAAACAAATGACTCCGCGAGTCCCAATCTCAGCAATCCCTGCAATAAATGACCGTTAACTGTTGTCAATCATTATTAAGGTAGGGGCCTAGTCTCGACAAGATATCTAAGAAGTTGATTAAGGAATGTTTACACAAAAAGCGATCGCTTTTCGAAGCGATCGCTTTTTGTAAGGTTCCTGATGAAATCGCGGCGACTAACTAGTCAGCGGCTGACAAAAGTTCCCGTCTTTCACCCGGCTGAATGACCACCTTGCCGCTGTCATCCACATCGACAGAGGCCGTATTGCCGTCTTGTAGGCGACCCGAAAGAATTTCTTCTGCCAGAGTGTCTTCAAGCAAACGCATGATGGCTCGCCGTAAGGGTCGCGCCCCGTAGCTGGGATTGTATCCCTCTTCCACGAGTCGGTCCTTAAAGCGCTCGGTCACTTGGAGCTCAATGCCCTGCTCTAACAAACGGCTGAAGACTTCTTTCAGCAAGATATCGGCGATATCTTTGACCTCATCCTTAGTGAGCTGACGGAAGACAATAATCTCATCCAAACGGTTCAAGAACTCAGGACGGAAGTACTGCTTCAACTCTTCGTTCACCAACGAACGAATTCGGTTGTACTGAGATTCGGCTTGGTCGTCTTCGAAATCGAAGCCGAGACCGCCACCACCTTTTTCAATGACCTTAGAACCAATATTGGAAGTCATGATTAACAGGGTGTTCTTGAAGTCGACCGTGCGCCCCTTGGCATCGGTCAAACGACCATCTTCCAAGATTTGCAGCAGCATATTGAAAACGTCGGGGTGAGCTTTTTCGATCTCGTCAAACAGCACCACCGTATAAGGCCGCCGCCGCACCGCTTCAGTGAGCTGACCGCCCTCGCTGTAGCCGACGTATCCCGGTGGAGACCCAATCAGCTTGGAGACGGTATGACGCTCCATGAATTCCGACATGTCGAGACGAATCATCGCCTCTTCGGAACCAAAGAAGTAAGCGGCCAATGCCTTGGTCAACTCGGTTTTACCCACCCCGGTGGGACCAGAGAAGATAAAGCTAGCAATCGGACGATTGGGGTTTTTCAAGCCAACGCGGGCACGCCGAATCGCGCGAGAAATGGCTTTCACCGCTTCGTCCTGACCGATCAACCGCTGGTGGAGCGTATCCTCCATGTGCAGCAGCTTCTCAGACTCGGATTCGGTCAGTTTGCTAACGGGAACCCCCGTCCAAGAAGCGACGATTTGTGCAATATCCTCCTCATCCACAGAAGGCATATTGTCTTCGCCGTTTTCGTCTTCCGCTTTTTTGTTCTGAGCGATGCTGCGAATCTCGGCTTTAATCTCCATTTCGCGATCGCGCAACTCACCGGCCGTGTCAAAGTCCTGGGAACGCACCGCATTGTCCTTATCTTTGAGCACTTGGCGCAGCTCTTTATCCAGTTCCTTAGCCGCTGGGGGCAACTGAGAGTTAATCAAGCGCACGCGGGAACCCGCTTCGTCGATCAAGTCGATGGCCTTATCCGGCAGATAGCGATCAGAGATGTACCGATCTGACAGCTTCGCCGCCGCATCCAGGGCATCATCCGTAATTTTCAACTTGTGGTGTTGCTCATAGCGATCGCGCAACCCATGCAAAATTTCAATGGTTTCCTCGATGGTAGGTTCACCCACCATCACAGGTTGGAAACGCCGTTCCAGAGCTGCATCGCGCTCGATGTGCTTGCGATACTCATCCAATGTGGTCGCACCGATACACTGCAACTCACCCCGAGCCAGGGCTGGCTTGAGGATGTTGGCAGCATCAATCGCGCCTTCTGCAGCACCCGCACCAATCAAGGTGTGAACCTCGTCAATGACCAGGATGACGTTTCCGGCAGAGCGGATTTCGTCCATGATCTTTTTCAGCCGTTCTTCAAACTCACCACGATACTTGGTGCCAGCAACTAGTAAGCCAATGTCCAGGGTAACGACCCGCTTTTCTTCCAAAATGTCGGGAATGTCGCCATTGGTAATGCGCTGAGCTAATCCCTCAGCGATCGCAGTCTTACCTACTCCAGGTTCACCAATCAGGACGGGATTATTTTTCGTCCGACGGCCCAAGATTTGAATGACTCGCTCAATTTCTTTTTGACGACCCACTACGGGATCAAGCTTGCCCTCACCGGCCATCTGGGTCAGATTGGAGCCAAACTCATCCAGAGTCGGGGTTTTTGTGCGACCTTGACTGCCGCCGGAGGAAACCTCAGCGGTTTCACCCAACATGCGAATGACTTGAGTCCGAACTTTTGATAGGTCAACGCCCAGGTTTTCCAAGACGCGGGCAGCGACGCCTTCGCCTTCGCGAATCAGCCCTAACAACAAATGCTCTGTGCCGATGTAGTTGTGTCCCAATTGGCGAGCCTCTTCTAGAGAGAGCTCTAGCACCCGCTTGGCACGGGGCGTAAAGGGAATCTCAACAGCGACAAATCCAGAACCGCGACCAATGATTTTTTCAACTTCGATTCGAGCATCTTTGAGATTGACGCCCATCGATTTGAGCACTTTGGCGGCGACGCCTGTACCTTCTCCTATAAGGCCAAGGAGAATTTGCTCAGTACCCACGAAGTTATGACCCAGACGGCGGGCCTCCTCCTGGGCAAGCATGATGACTTTAATGGCTTTTTCTGTGAAGCGTTCAAACATTAGTGGAATTCCAAATACCTGCTGGGCGCTGGTTACGGTGATTCTAGCACAGGGGTATTGGCGATCTGTGGCACGGGACACAGTGATGAAAACCGTCCGCTGCTCGCTGGTTTTGCGAAATCCCGCCTAAACCTACAGCGATCCCACCCTTAAACCTTCATTGCGTTCTCTTAATATTTCGCCATCCCCACCCCATTGGGGATCATCCCAGAACTAACGAGGATGGCGCCTGAGCAATCATGATGTGGTGGGCGATGCCGCAGGGGCGGTGGTCGCCTGCAATTTTTGGTTGAGTTGCTGTTGCTGGGCTTGTAATTCGCTCAAAAAGGACGAATCTTGGAGGTGACTACACCAGAGAATCAGCGCGTTTTCGTCATCGGCATAGTAGCGTCGCCGTTCACCCGCCACTTGAAAACCCAAGGATTGATATAGAGCAAGAGCGACTTGGTTCGATTGGCGCACTTCTAAAGTGGCGTGAGTGAGGCCGCGATCGCCCGCCGCCCGCAATAGATGGATGAGCAACCAGCGCCCGAGTCCTAACCGTTGATATTGCGGCTCAATGCCTAAAAGCGTGATGTGGGCTTCATCCAGGATGGCCCACAGGCAGCCGATCCCAATCATTTTTTGTCGAGTCCCTTGCGCAGGGGTTTCCACCACGAGTAAATCACTGTTCGGGCTGTGCACCTCGCGACTATAGGCAGCTTCGTTCCATAGCCCCCCAAAACATCGATGGTCTAACGCCACAACATTCGCTAAATCTGAAAGGGTCATGGGACGGCAGACAACATGCATAGAAGAAACTCTGCAAGGCAGCAAGGACGCAGTTGTCGATTGTACACTAGTGTTTTGGGCTGCTTTTGACCCTCCGCTCTGCCGCCCTCGGTTTCTTGTTTGTTCACCCATTTGCAATTTCTATGGTTTCTACAGTCGATTCTCCGCGCACGAGTTTGAATTATTTAGCAGCCCATGCCGCTACGCTATCGGCCCGTAGCCCTTCTCCCAACCAAAACCTGCTTCCTTTAACAGCTCAAGTGGCAGAAAACGATCATTTAGTTGTCGGGGGCTGTGATGTGCCGCAGTTACTCGAGCGCTACGGTTCCCCACTGTATGTGTTGGATGAAGACACGCTGAGAGCGGCTTGCCAGCAGTATCGCGACGCGATGCAGCAGTATTACCCTGGCGAATCGTTGGTCATTTACGCATCCAAGGCGTGGAATTGCTTGGCGGTATGTGCCGTGGTGAATCAGGAAAATCTGGGCATTGATGTGGTCTCGGGGGGCGAGTTGCTGACGGCTGTTAAAGCAGGAGTGCCCAGTGATCGCCTTTACTTCCACGGCAACAACAAGTCTCTGGATGAATTGCAACAGGGCATCGAGTCGGGTTGTCGCATTGTGGTGGATAACTGGTTTGAATTGAAATCTCTCCGCCAACTCGCCCAAGCCGCCAACAAAACTGTACCTATTCTGCTCCGGCTGACGCCGGGGATCGAATGCCACACCCACGAATACATTCGCACTGGGCACCTGGACAGCAAGTTTGGGTTTGATCCTGACCAAATTGAAGAGGTGTTTCAGTTTGTGGCGCAGCAACCGCAGTTAAGCTGCTTGGGACTGCATGCCCACATTGGCTCACAAATTTTTGAACTTCAGCCTCACGCTGACTTGGCCGGAGTCATGGTGCAGTGGCTCAAGAAAGCCGCTGAGTATGGTCTGCCCGTCTCAGAGCTGGATATCGGCGGCGGACTGGGCATCTGCTACACCGAGCAAGATGATCCGCCAAGTATTGAAACCTGGGTCAAGACGGTAGCGGAAGCGGTGGCACAAGCCTGTGAAACGCAAGGGGTGCCCCTACCAAAATTGATTGCCGAACCGGGGCGATCGCTGATTGGCACAGCGGCAGTGACTGCGTATAAAGTGGGCAGCCAAAAAACCGTGCCGGGTATCCGCACCTACGTGGCGGTGGATGGCGGCATGTCAGATAATCCCCGCCCGATCACCTACCAGTCTGTGTATCGAGCCCTCGCGGCCAACCAGATGTCAGCGCCCCTGACGGAAAAAACCACCCTGGCGGGCAAACACTGCGAGTCTGGCGATGTCGTGATTCAAGAAGCCTACTTGCCCGCGTTAGCCGCAAATGACGTTATTGTTGTGGCAGGTACGGGTGCCTACAACTACAGCATGGCTTCTAACTATAATCGTGTACCTCGACCGGCGGCGGTTTTGGTAAAAGCGGGAGAAGCTCATCTCATCATTCAGCGCGAAACGTTACAGGATTTGATCCGTCATGACTGTTTACCCGCCAGCTTGACGGCGACCGCTGGGGCCGATTCTGAATAACGCAACTGCGTGTAACGATCATTATCATTGGCTCGGTTAGAGATGCGATCGCGGCTCCACTAGGCCAATGATATGAAAGGCTTGGCACCTTACAGGGCGCTATGACTTAGCGTCAACTAATCGTCCGCCATCCGTTGGGAATGAAGCTACGGCACTGCACATGGGGCAATTCTGGGAGCAAGGGCAGATAATCCTCGAATTTCTGGGGGGATGGCCATTGAGACTCCTAGACGGAGTACTGGTCGTGCTGCTGGTTTATACCCTGCTCGTGCTCATTGGCGAACGCCGCACCTTGTGGATGGTGCGCGGATTCATTATTTTGCTGCTGGCCGCCACGATTAGCCGCAATGTGGGACTGGCGCTTTTAGCCTTTGTGTTAGATAAGTTGGTCATCGGCTCAGCCGTAGCAATGGCGTTTATCTTGCAGGGAGAATTTCGGCGCTTGCTAGAGCAAATTGGACGGGGCCGATTAGGACAACTCCTGGTCATTGCCGATCGCGAACTTGTCCCACAACCCAACAGCGCCATTGATGAATTAGTAGATGCCGTTAAAGAACTGTCGCAAAACCGGATTGGGGCACTCATCATTGTGGAGACTGATCGCCCAATCGACGAACGAGATTTTTCGGTACCGGGAGTACGTCTGAATGCGGAGATCTCCCGTGAACTGCTGCAAACTATCTTTCAAACGAGTACGCTGCTGCACGATGGAGCCGTCTTGGTGCGGGGGTCGCGAGTGCTCGCGGCAGGGGTAATTTTGCCGATTTCCGAGCGCTCGGCGTCGCGACAACTGGGCACCCGGCATCGGGCGGCGATGGGCATCACCGAACGGGTAGAGGATTGTATCTGTATTGTGGTTTCTGAAGAAACCGGCTCAATTTCGTTAGCCGAGGGGGGAAAGCTAAATCGACCCCTAACGAGCAGTAAACTAAGGGAGTTGTTGAGCGATCGCCTCTCTCTGTCAGTTGATCGAGACTCGGTCAGCCCGCAACTGCGTAGTTTGAGCAAACGGTTGCTTAGACAGGGGCGTGTGTTTTGGCAGCGCCTTCCCTTTGTCCCGTCGTCGTCTGCCCCGCGTGGAAAACAATGACCGCTGAGCCACTTGTGACCGCTTCCTTACCATCAAATCTTGACCGCGACCGGTTGCCACACCATGTCGCCGTGATTATGGATGGCAATGGTCGGTGGGCGCAACGCCGTAGCTTACCCCGCATCATGGGCCATCGCCGAGGGGTTGATACCCTGAAAAAGCTGCTGCGCACCTGCAATGACTGGGGCATTGGGGCGCTGACGGCATATGCGTTTTCGACCGAAAATTGGGGCCGCCCTCATACCGAAGTCGATTTCTTGATGACGCTGTTTGAGCGGGTGTTGCGTCAAGAACTGGCTGAAATGGACGCAGAAGGCGTGCGCATTCAATTTGTTGGGCATCTAGAATCGTTACCAGTTTCCCTGCAAACGGAGATCGATCGCGCCGTTCAGCAAACTCGCGATAACCCCGGCATTCGCTTTACCGTCGCGACAAATTACGGGGGGCGGCAGGAAATTGTGCAGGCTTGTCAGGCGATCGCGACACAAGTACAGTTGGGCAAGCTCGCGCCTGAAGACATCGACGAAAATTTGTTTAGTCGTCATCTCTACACCGCAGGATCGACCGATCCTGACCTGTTGATTCGCACCAGTGGCGAAATGCGCATTAGCAACTTTTTGCTCTGGCAACTCGCCTACGCCGAGCTGTATGTGACGGATACGCTATGGCCAGACTTTGATTTGGCAGAATTTCAGCAAGCTCTAAGCGACTATCAGCAGCGACATCGCCGCTTTGGCAAACTCTAGTTAATTCAGATAGCAACTGCGATCGCGCTCAAGTTTGCCTATGAGGAATTAGTCGTCATTCATACTTTTGACGCCATCTAACAGCATCCACAAGCCGCCCAGCAAGATGGCGATCGCAATGCCTCCCAGTAGCCAGTCCAAATTAGGTAATGTATCCATCCGGTGGTGTGTTCACGTCTATAAAAATAGGCCAGACATACGCCTTTGATCTCGGAGTCGGCATATGTCTGGCGATCAGGTGACTTTTTACCAGAGACCCGGCACTGGTTCCGTCATGTCTGCTTCCATATCCTCCTCGACGACGACGTCTTCCTCTTCCATCTCTTCTTCCACAACGACGTCTTCTTCCATGTCTTCTTCAACCATCATGTCATCGGTCATAAACCGCATGGTGCCAGTATCAAAGGGGAGATCCATCAATAGATCGCCATCGACGAAAAAGTAGTTAACGGCATCGCTCAGTCCCCGACGAAACTCATCATCGAGAGAATCGGGGCCGCAAGCGGCGAGGGTAAATGCTTGCAAGGTAATAAAGTCAGGGCTCTCGGTATCAAACACGCCGTTACCCACATTGCAGTCGGCGCGGACGCCCAGAGTGCCATCTTCAAAAAATTGGATGGAATACAGTTCGGGATCGTCTGGCACGGTCATCGTGTCATTGTTGTAAACGATCTCTTCTAACATCCACAGGGGGCCTACGAGCATGGGCTCTTCTTGGGCCATGGCAGTGGTTGCAGTCACGCCACCAATCGCAACGGCTGAGGCGATCGCCCAAGCAACGGAATTATAGGATTGCATAATTATCCTCCACACCTAATCGGGTGATTAATCACAGTCTGCGTAAACGGATTGAAACTCGCGGGGAGCAGCCTGATTGCTCAGATCTTGGAGATCCTATGGCACACCATACCGTCCAGTTTTATGAATAAAAGTAATTTTCACACTTATTTAAGTGCGAAGACTCCCTAGCTCAAGCTGACAGCTGAGAGATTTCACAGCACCGTAGGGAACAGGGACGGCCCCCTCTCATCAACTTAATTGTGCTGTGCACTCCAAAATCAGTCGCTGGTTGGTCGTGGCGTAAGGTTGCACTGCCAGTGCCCGCCGAAAAGTTTGGATGGCAGCGGTGTGGTTGCCCAGGCGCATATGGCATAGTCCCAAACCATGCAAAGCACCGAAATGATAAGGCACGAGTTCGAGGACCCGATCGCAGTCGGCGATCGCCGTCCAATAGCGCTGCTGAATGTAGTACAGCACAGCCCGACGATTCCAGGCTTCGGCAAAGTCAGGCATGGCTTCGATGGTTTCAGTCAGGATGGTTTCCGCTTCGTCGGTTTGGCCCCGATCCATCAAGTTTTGGCTGCGAACCAATAGCTGTGCCCCATAGGCCCCTTTTTGGGTGTACCACAGTCGCCACAAAGCTTCTGTAGCCACTTGGCGCACATTCACGTCGGCGTCTTTGAGGTCTTCCAAGAGTGCTTGCGCGTCGGAACCCATAACCTTCCAATCCTACAAAGCGGGGGGCGCTCAGCAGGTCCACGGATTCCCAACATGGAAAATCGGGACGGCTGATGACCTTGCTCTAACAGTAGCTTTATTCTCTGGAAAATGTGAGCGCGATCGCCCCTCATTCGCTTAGGCCAGATTTGCCTGCCGTGCCACCGCCATTCAAGACAGGGGAAAGTCAACGGGCACATCAGTTCCATCATCGGCCCCACGCTTGTGGGCAACTGGCATCAGCGCCAAGACCGCGTCGCTGACCCATCGCGTCACCAACGATCATCCGGACAAAATATTGCATCGCGTTAAAAAATATTCCTCCCTGTTGCAGCGGCGCTGTCAGCGCGGCCTGCCTCCGTAGACTTGAGATATAGAGTCCAGAGCCAATTTTTAAAGGGCGGCTCCAGTCGGTTGACAGGCCATATCGATGGTGTTGCTCTGCTCGTTCTACTTGATGTTCGTAATTGGCGGGGCTCGATTGAGCTTGACCTTTGACGACCAGGAGGACTGTAATGGCTTCCCATCTCACGATTTACACCCCTTCGCCGCGATCGCAACATCTGATGCAGGCCAGTATTGTGCTGTTGGTGCTGCTCACTGGCATTGCAAGTGCGCTATTGGTGCGATCGCAGTTGCAGCGCTATGAAATGCAGCCCCATCTGATACCTATTGCCAATGGCAAAACTTGGGAAGCATTGGGCCGCTAACCCGCAAGTCCGCGATCTCTAGTGACGGCCACAGTGCTACCGCAGTCGTTGTCAATGATTCGCATCGCGCGGAATGAGATGCACCGCGTCGTATCCATCAATCGCCGCAATAAACACCTTGACGGCTTCGTCTCTCGCGGTGGGTACAACTTTGCCGACAAAATCCGGGTGAATGGGCACCTGACGATGACCGCGATCGACCAACACCGCTAGCTGAATCATCTCGGGGCGACCGTAATCATTGACCGCATTCATCGCGGCGCGAATCGTCCGCCCGCTGTAGATGACATCATCCACCAGCACCAAGGTTTTGCCCGAGAGGTCAAACTCAATCTCTGTGCGCTCTGGCGTGCGGATACCAATACTATCGAGATCATCACGGTAGAACGTGATGTCCAGCGTACCGACCGCCACCGCTTGATTTTCTAACTGCTTAATTTGCTCGGCGAGTAGATAAGCCAAGGGCACCCCTCGGGTATGAATGCCCACGAGCGCCAGTTGATCTAGAGCACTCGTCCGCTCCACAATCTCCGATGCCAATCGATTAAGGGTGCGTCGCATGTCTTCTGCAGACAACAGTTCAACAAAGCTGGTCATAGGTTTTCTGATTACCAGTGTCCTTGGCCGACAGGCAATGACAATGAAGCATCTGCCGATCGCGTTCTCTCAAACTCTAAACTAAGACCGCGAGCCACAGATAGACGCCGAGCGGGGAAATAGCACAATTGGCTCTGCCCATAGAAACTGCAGCGAGTCGCTAACACCCGATCAACGTGTAGCGGCCCCACAGCACTCCGCAGCCCACTAACAGCCACAGCCACACCGCCCATCGCGTAAACCGCAACCCCTGCTGAATCACGGCAGGAGTAATGGGTCGCAACGGTTCCGCCAAGAGCGGTTTGTGCTTCACCTCGCCCCGATAGGTGTTGCGCCCACCAAGTTGCACCCCTAGAGCCGCGGCATAAGCGCATTCACTCCAGCCGGCATTCGGACTCGGATCAGCAGCGGCATCGCGGCGACAAAGCTGCCACACCCGACGCGGTCGGCCTGACAGCAGGGCAATCGTCATCACGGTGAGGCGACAGGGTAACCAAGTGACGACATCTTCACTACGGGCGCTAAACCATCCTAGATCTTGGTAAGGCGGGGTTTGATAGCCAATCATCGAGTCCAACGTGCTGAGCGCTTTGTAGGCGATCGCAGCCCCGACTCCCCAGGCGGGGGCGATCGCGAATCCCACAAGTCCATAGAACAACGGGGCCATGACGCCATCAGTGGCATTTTCGCTAATGGTTTCCACCACGGCTCGCAGCACTTCAGCTTCAGTTAACTGGTCGGTATCGCGACCCACATACAGCCCGAGGCGATCACGAGCCGTGACCAAATCACCGGTTTCAAGCGGCTGGAGCACTTCTTCGGCGGCGCGTCGTAAACTACGCGCCGCGAGACAACTGGCCAAGATGATGGCGGCGATCGCGCCCCCGATGAGGGGATGGATAGCCCAGCCCATGAGCACCATCGCCGCCGCGATCGCACCACTCAACAGCGGCAAACCGACGCCCAACATCACCCCGGCCCACCGTTGCCCCCGCGCCGACGCCACCGTCTTGAACACTAGCGTTTGATATCGCTGAATGATCCAGCCCATGACCTGTACTGGATGCGGCCAATGCCAGGGGTCGCCCACAACAAAGTCAAGCAGGCTGGCTAATAGCGGAATGGCAATCAGCCAACTACACCACAAAACTGGCATTCTCTCCTTGGGATGCTTGCCAACTGCGCGCGTCGTAATACAAATCCTCTAAGGAAATGCTGTAGACGGCCTCTTTCATTCTTTCATGGAGCCGTTTCCAAATACTGAAAGTGACCCAGTCCTCAGCCTGGGAAATGTCTGGGGCATAGCTGTGCAGGGGCGAGGCGGTTTCGCCCACTGCCGCCAAAATTTCCCCCAACGAAATCTCGGCGGCGGGCCGAGCTAACCGATATCCGCCCTGGGCGCCCCGCACTGAAACGACTAACTCAGCCCGTCGTAACTCAATGAGCAGCTTTTCTAAATAGGGGGCCGGCAAATTCTGTCGTTGCGCGATCGCCTTGACCGAAGCCAAGTTGTCCGGTGCTTGCAAACTCAAATCCAATAATGCTTTGACGCTGTAATGGCCTCGCTTAGTCAGTTTCATCAGCCGATCGCAGTTACATGAGGGAATACACTAGCCACCGCCAACATCTCACAACCACAAGTCAAGGGCGTCACCCACTGACTGAGCAGCCGCTGGCCCATCACAGTGGTAGAGCATTGACCCCGGCATTGGCTCACACTCAACAACCTATCAGCTAGTTCGCCCGCGATCGCGCCGACCAGAGCATCGGCCCATCTGCACGCCTCCACACCACAAATGCGATCCGGATATGAGCCAGCCGCGCAACCCCACTGGGCTTTTACCACTCCGCCGCCCCACAAGTTATCGGCAGATTTTTTAATCATCGACAATATCGGCAGAAAATCGCCACCAGACAATTGAATAGTTGTCTCCCTAAGTCCTACCCCTAGTTTCATCAATTTCTAGCGTTTATCACGAAATCATCATCCATTCGAGCAAATTTGCGTTAACATTCGAGCCTTGAAACGTGAATCAAATTAGTGGTTAAATCATCGGGTTGAATTTCTCATAATTAACCTTAATGCTAAGAAACCGGATAGAAGAGATCTAAATTTGAATTTTAGGATTACAGTTAGTGGCGGTAGGTGAGATAACTGCACCAACTGCAACTGTTTTTACTCTGCGTGCTGCACTGTTGTAGATTGCGAGACGTCAACAATGGCCGAAAGTCGAAATACCGAAATGCTGACCGGGCAAGCTTTAGTTCAAAAAGTCAAAGAGTTAGAAAGCCTCAGTAAAGAAGAGAAAGCCAGGGCGTGTGGTTACTACACCATCACCAAAAAAGGCACTGAACGAGTCAACATGATGAAGTTCATGAATGCCTTGATTGCCGCTGAAGGCATTGAACTTGATAGTGAGCAGAGCACGAACGGACGGGGCGGACGCAGTGCCAGCTATCGCATTACGGTTCAGTCCAATGGCAACTTATTAATTGGCTCTACTTACACTAAGCAGATGGGACTTAAGCCCGGAGACGAGTTCGAAATTTCCTTAGGGCGCAAACATATTCATCTCAAACAGTTAGGCGTAGATGATGAGAGCGACAGCTAAGTCGGTTTTTATCTGAGCGCCAAGAAAATGGCAGTTGGGTAATTTCTGATCTGCCAGTTACTAGACCCGCATCACTATTGTTCACTCAAAAGTGAACCAGATTGGCATCTTCTCAAACGGGCACTCACGCCTGGGTCCTCATCCCTGACACTCTCATAACAGACTGAGATGATGACGAAATAGTCACAGGAAAATCGCCAAACAATGTTCAAGGCTGTCCATCGTCGAGAAATTGATCCAACGTTGACCGTATTAACGCCGCACCAACATCGCTGAGCGTTATGTTTGCCTCAATGCATCTGTTATTGGGTGTTCGTACCACAGAACTGATATGTCTATCCCGTTCATCCTAGAAGTTGTTCTCGGCTTAGTATTCATCTACTTTGCCCTCAGCCTGTTAGCGAGTGAAATACAGGAAATTATTGGCACGCTTTTGCAATGGCGGGCGGAACATTTGAAGCGGTCAATCGAAGTGTTGATTGCAGGCAACGCCCCCGCCAGTAAAGCCGCAGCAGAAGCCTTTGCCGATCGCCTCTATGACACCCCCTTGGTACGGAGTCTTAACCAAGAAGCGACTGGCCCGATCGCCCACTTCTTTCGACTCATCAACCATGCTGTTGGGCGCCTTTATCGACTGGTGACCCGCACCCGCAACGTCTTTGGGGATAAAACCAGCGGTCCTTCGTACATTCCCGCGCAAACCTTTGCCCAAGCATTACTGGATAACTTGCAAATCGAAGATTTGCGCACCGTATTGCTGGAAAGTCGATTAGGGCAGTTTACCGAAGAGCAATTAATGCTACCGCTAAATCGCATGGTTAATGATTTGCGGGCCAGCACTGCCAATGAGTTTTTGTTAAATGCTGAGTTTCGCACTCTGGAAAATTCCGTCCGTCAATTGATCTACGATTTTCGGGAAAAGCGCACCACCCTATCGGAAACGATTGATCGACTGATTGCTCGCCTGGATGAATTTACCGCCGCTGCGCAGATCGCCCTGCCGGATAATCACCATCTCACCGAAACGTTTATGCGGCGTCTGGAGTTTCTGAAGCAGGCATTGGCGAGTACGACCCTCGACAAAGCAGCCTTGCTAAAGCGGATTCAACCCAGTCTGGCGGAGTTAGTTTCGGTGGTCGATCGCAAGAGCCCCATTTACCAAGAGATCAAGGGTCTGGCGAGTAAGGATGGAGGCCGGATTCAGGAAATATTTGAGCGAATTGACGCCCACGGCCTCCCCAAGAGTTTGCAATCGACATTGTTGTCGTTGGCCGACAAAGCGGGCAGTTCACTCGCGGCCAAAGCCAGCGATACCGTGCTCAACACCATGCAATCTCTGGCCGATGACTCAGTCAGCAACCTCAAGATTTATCTTTCTGACCTTGAGACCGATGTGAAATCGTTGGGGCAAGAAGTCGAAAGCTGGTTTAACCGAGGCATGGCCCGGTCGCAAGGCGTTTATAAACGGAATGCTAAAGCAGTGGCTTTGTTGATCGGGATTGCGATCGCCATTTCCCTCAATGCCGATTCCCTGCACATGTTAGACCGACTGTCACGGGATCCCGCCATTCGCAGTGCCATTAACCAGGCAGCAGAAGAAATTGGCGCTGCAAATCCAGAAGCCATGGCCGACATCGAAGATCAGGTCGATGCCGCCCTCAATGAGTTACCCATTCCCATTGGCTACGGCGAGGCTGTGACCAGTAAACAACAAGAAGCTCAGGCCAATTGGTTTATCCCCCTGGTGCCGCGACGAGTGATTGGGTGGTTTATTACGGGCTTTGCCATCTCCATGGGTTCCAGCTTTTGGTTCAACCTCCTCAAGCGCATCGTGGATGTGAAAAACTCTGGCAAGCTAGACGACTCTAACTAGCGTTGCGGTTCAGGCACACAACGCCGCCCCCAAAGTGCCAGCATTACTGCTAACGTGCACGTCACAGAGATTGTTGGCCGCTCTCCACCTCTTTCATGCTCTGAGCAAAAGACTGGCAACCCTCATATTTGCGGCAATCAACCATCCGCAACAGATACCAAAGCCGCCTTGAATACCCTCAATCTGTCGGGACGAACGACCGTTCGCCCCGACAAAAGACCGACTTTGATTCGGATTTTTTAAAATTCGGTTCACTTTGACACCGATATCCCAAGTCAGGAGCGCTGCCAGAGTGTCCGTCAACTCAGCAGGCGCGAGCTAATTGGCACTAGGGCAAGTTCAGAAAACGACGGCTGAGATATGACAGCCTTCGGCCAATAAACGCAGTATAAAAGTTTACGTTTAAAAAGATTAGCCCACAAAACAGTTGGGAATAGTAATAATAGAAATACATCAAAAACTTCGTTCATCCTCATTGCCCTCACAGACGTTTATTTTGTTGGATTGATGACGAATGAGGACGGAAGTAGGGATTCTCCCGAAGGAACGCGCCCCCATTAACTAATCGCATTTTGGAGGCGATACCATGATGAGTACTTCATTAGTTCAAGGTTTAGAAATTGTTGCCATCGTTAGCATGATGGCCATCGTTGTTTCTCCCATTCTCTGCTGGATTTTGCCCGATCGCGCCGGCAAGCTGAGCGGTGATGCGCCCACCCGGCAAACCGTTTAGCCACGTTCACAAGCTTGATTTGGTGAAGGCGATCGACCTGAATAGGTCTTGATCAGCCGTCACTCACAGATTGAGTCATTGATTAACAACACCTGCAAGTAACCCGGAGAGCCAGTTAAAGGATTGGTTTTCCGGGTTATTTAGTTGCGATTGGATCAGCCAGCTCAGCGAGGAAATCGTAACGCCTCAACCATGCCCAGCCATTTCTCTCCAATCCTTTTTATATATGGGGGAATTACCGAATTAATCAGAGGGATTTCACGACCCTATTTTATTTCTTTAAACTTTAGACAAGGTTGAATCACTCATGCCAGAGTGCAAAATTAACCTATGCGCGCCACTGTTTACGCAACTTTCGGGCGCGTAACTTGATTAGAAAGAAATGGCATTAGACAGAAATAGATTAACGATCTGCCGCATTCAGCCAGCAGTCAATTAAGCCACGCTGCCAGGGCGTATGGTGTAAGCCTTGTGCATAGGATAGCCATCTTGCGCATAGATGCGATCAACGCAGTTCAAGGCAATATCTAAATCTTTGAAGACTGTCAACACTTCTTCTCTGCCATTGGCATAGAGCACGCATAGTTCCCAAAACATAATCGCCTCCTAAACCCCTGTCATAGACGATGCGGGAGGGTTAGCTAGGTTCGGTCACGCCAACCAATTTCAGCATAGATGGGCCGAGAGGCGCTGTAATCCGCAGGACTATCTACTCTGGGAGCTCTGTAGCAGGCATCGGTATCGCCATTTGCGCACAATCTACAGGGTGCCAGCATGATGCGATCGCGGCCCGATCTCCCTTGTTGCAGCAAGATCCTGAGCCAATGCCGTCTATCAGGTCGCTACGACCCGCCGTCTCTGCCTTCAGTACCAGCGATGAATTGCCCCACAGTCTGCCGGGTAGGGGAGCACATTTCGGTAATGTGGGCTATGTGGGTAAGGGAGGAGTAGACACCGTGACTCAATATGACTGCGTGATCGTGGGCGCCGGGCCAGCAGGCAGTAGCACGGCCTATCATCTTGCCCGACAGGGGGCGACGGTTTTGCTGTTGGAACAAGCCGCCTTGCCCCGACCAAAACCTTGCACGGGCGCATTGTCGCCCCGCGTGGCTGAATGGTTTGACTTTGACTTTGCGCCGGCGTTAGCGAACACAGTGCGCCAGGTGCGCTACACCTGGAAATTGGGAGACGAAATCATCTCTGAGCTAGAAACTCAGGAGCCGATTTGGATTGTGCGTCGCGACACTTTTGACCAATTTTTGGCTGAGCAGGCGATCGCTCAGGGGGCGACCCTACATGACCAGACGCCAGTTGCTGGTGTTGAACAGGTGGATGGTCGGTGGCACATTCACACCTCGCGAGGCACTTATCAGGCCCGTTATCTCGTGGCAGCTGATGGGGCAACTGGACCGATGTCGGGCTGGCTGGGATTAGAGAGTGCCAAACCCCGCGCCGCTGCCGTCTTAGAATTGCCCACTCCACTACCGCCGGATAAAGCCGCGTTGAATTTTGAATTTGGGTTGCTGAAAAGTGGCTGCTTATGGTGCTTTCCCCGCGATCGCGATACGGTCATGGGGGGCGTCACCCTGTTGGGCAAACAGACGCCGAATTTTGAGCAAACGTTTGCGACCTATGCCCAAGATTTTGACCTGACAGGCGGTGACTGCCAAGTGCATCCCGTTCGGCTGTGGGATGGTCATCGCAAGCTGCATACTCAGCAAGCTTTAGTCGTCGGGGAAGCCGCAGCGATTGTTGACCCCCTTTCGGCAGAGGGCATTCGTCACGGCATGTATAGCGGCATGAAAGCGGCAGAGGCGATCGCCGCCGCCCTAGCGGGGGAACCGGATGCCCTGGCGGGCTACACGGCTGCCATGCACGAGTGGGGCGACAACATGCAATGGGCCCAACGCATCGCGAGTGTGTTTTTCCGCGTGCCGGGTCTGGGCTATCGGGTGGGCATTAAGCGCCCAACCATGACCAAGCGCATGGGCCAACTGCTCGCGGGCGAAATCCAATACAGCGACATTGCCAATCGCATTATCAAACGACTCACCACGGGCTTCATTCCCGGTCGCTCTTGAAAACGTCAGGCCATACTAAAGCGACTCAACATCTGCGAAACGTTGCAACTCCTAAGCCGCAAATCACCCACCCACTCATCTACCCACCCACCCACATGACCGGGATATTATTCTTCTGCAGATCGCCGATCAAGTGGACTGGGCCAGATTTTCCAGAGCGTCGCCTGTGACCCGGCAGAGTTGCCACTCGGGTTTGATGACGGCTCCCATGCGTTCGTAAAAGGCGATCGCAGGGCTGTTCCAGTCCAGCACGTTCCACTCTAGTCGGCCACAGCCGCGGGCAACGGCAAGCTGTCCCAAGGCTTGGAGTAGGGCTTTGCCAATGCCCTGGCCGCGATAATCCGGCAGCACAAACAGATCCTCTAAATAAATGCCGGGCTGCATCAAAAATGTGGAGTAGTTGTGGAAAAACAGCGCAAAGCCAACGGGAATTTCACCAACGCGGGCCAGCAAAGCTTCGGCATAGGGGCGATCGCCAAATAAGTGTTGCGCCAAATCATCGGCACTGCCCGTCACCTCATGGGCCAGCTTCTCATAATCGGCGAGGGCCTGAATGAGATCAGCGATCGCCGGCACATCGGCAGGCTGCGCTGGGAGAATGGTCACTAGGGAAGCAGAATCAGTCATAGTCATTAGTCGCTTAAATAGACGCAGATCGTGTTGTGGTCGGGACACCGCCTCTCAAGACAAGGTCACCCCGCCAATACGGTTTTCCACCCCCACCAGTCGAGCCCCCTCGGCAGGGGTCAGGGCCAGTCGCCAAGCGTGAACCGTCTAGGCCGACATGAACCGCTGCAATCGCCAGGATTTTGGTAGCGAACGATCAGTGCAACACGAAAGCACAGGTCTACCATATATATTGTTGTTGTAGGGAAGCGACTCAGAAAATCCTGTGAGCGATCGCGAGAGACGACTTAGCGGTTTCTTCGGTAAAGTTGAGGGGTTATCTGTTGCACGTCATACAGCACAGCCCGCCCAGACACCGCAGGCTGACAGAATATCAAAGCAGTTAGGAACGGGACGAACGAGGAGACACGAGTCGAATGGGTAAAGTTGTTGGTATTGACCTTGGGACAACCAACTCAGTGGTCTCCGTAATGGAGGGCGGCAAGCCCGTTGTCATTGCCAACGCCGAAGGTATGCGGACGACTCCCTCGGTGGTGGCCTTCAGCAAAGACGGTGAGCGCTTAGTGGGGCAGATGGCGCGGCGACAGGCCGTACTGAATCCCCAGAACACGTTTTATGGCGTCAAGCGCTACATGGGGCGTAAATACGGCGAACTCAACGCTGATTCCAAGCGGGTGCCTTACACCATTCGCCGGGGCGACAATAATGAAGTGCGCATTCAGTGTCCCCGATTAGAACGGGAATTTGCGCCGGAAGAAGTTTCAGCGATGATTTTGCGGAAGCTGGCCGAAGAAGCCAGTCGCTATCTGGGGCAACCCGTCACGGGAGCCGTGATCACCGTACCCGCTTATTTCAACGATGCGCAGCGGCAAGCCACCCGCAACGCTGGGCGCATTGCCGGTTTAGAAGTGAAGCGGATTCTTAATGAGCCCACAGCGGCGGCCTTGGCTTACGGTCTCGACCAGCAATATAGCCAGACGGTGCTGGTATTTGACCTCGGCGGCGGTACCTTTGACGTCTCGATTTTAGATGTCGGCGATGGCGTCTTTGAGGTGCGATCAACGGCGGGAGACACTCAACTCGGGGGCACTAACTTTGATAAAAAAGTGGTCGATTGGCTGGCTGATGAGTTTTTGGAAAGAGAGGGCGTGGATTTGCGGCGCGATCGCCAATCGCTACAACGCCTGACGGAAGCCGCCGAAAAAGCCAAAATCGAGCTGTCTGGCGTCAATGTGTCGGAAATCAATCTGCCGTTTATCACCGCCACGGCAGACGGCCCCAAGCATTTGGAAACGTCACTGTCGCGATCGCAGTTTGAAGGTCTGTGTGGCGATCTCCTCAGTCGGCTGCGCGGTCCCCTAAAGCAAGCCCTATCGGACGCTGGGTTAACCCCCGACCAAATCGACGAAGTGGTGCTGGTCGGCGGGGGCAGCCGCATGCCCATGGTGCATGAACTGGTGCGATCGCTCATCCGCCGAGATCCCAACCAAAACGTTAATCCCGATGAAGTCGTCGCTGTCGGTGCCGCGATTCAAGCGGGCATTCTCACCCAAGAGGTGCAAGATATCTTGCTGCTCGATGTCACGCCCCTATCCTTGGGGTTGGAAACCATCGGCGGCGTGATGAAAAAGGTAATTCCTCGGAACACCACCATCCCAGTGCGGCGATCGGACATCTTTTCCACCTCTGAAAATAACCAAACGATGGTGGAAGTCCACGTGCTGCAAGGCGAGCGGGAAATGGCCGCCGACAATAAACCGTTGGGCCGATTCAAACTGATGGGCATTCCCCCCGCGCCGCGCGGCGTCCCGCAGGTGCAAGTGGCTTTTGATATTGATGCCAACGGCATTTTGCAAGTCTCTGCGATGGATCGCACTACTGGACGGGAGCAAAGTCTCACGATCCAGGGTTCCGCCACCCTGAGCGAAGCGGAAGTGCAGCAGATGATCCGCGATGCGGAAGAGTATTCCGAAACAGATCGCCTGAAGCGAGAACAGGTGGAAAAGCGCAACCGCGCCGAAGCGTTGACGTACCAGTCAGAACGGGTGCTGCGGGAAGTCGTGCTTGACTTTGGCATGCAGTTTGCCCGCGATCGCCGTCGTCGGGTCGAGCGACTCATCCAAGAATTACGCGAAGCCTTAGCCAACAACGACGAACGGGGCATCGATATTATTCAATCTGAGCTGCAAGACGAAGTCTACGAGCTGAACCGCGAAGCTTATCTGTACGAAGACGACAGCGAAGAAACCGACTTGCTGGGGCAAATTGGCGGCACTCTCAAGCGCACCTTTATGGGCGACGACAATGAGTTCAATCGCTATGAAGATAGCTGGTCGCGCCGTCCCGCTTGGGAAGATGACGCCTGGAACTACGATCGCCCCCGCTTAACCGGCACCCCGCCGGCGAACGACTACTACAATTCGCCGCCACCGCCCCGCTATCAGCCCGATGCGTATAGCGCGCCGCCGCGTAATGGCGACCCTTATGGCCCCCCACGCAGTAACGCTGACTATGGTGCCCCTCCTAGCCGCGATCCCTATGGCGCTCCGGCAGCTGGCAACAATAATTGGCAAGACCCGCGTCCCTATGAGGGGGGGCAGCAGCCACGTCGTCCGACAGCGCCCCCCCCACAAGGCGGGGGATATGGCCGAGAGCGCCCGCCAAATCCGACTCCGGCACCGCGCTATCCTGAGCAACCGGGCTATGGCAACGATGCCTATCGACCGGCGCCTGATCCCTGGGGCGAACCGGATAATTACGGGGCTCCACGCCCGGCAGCACCCCGCAACGATAACGATTGGAATCGGCCGCCAGCGGGGGGAGCGCCAGCACGGTCGCCCCAAGCGCCCATTCCTCGGGATCCGGCGTCGGCCCGTCCCCGCCGCGACGAGTCTGCCGATCCCCGCCGATCCCCTAGCAACGGCTATGATGACGATTGGGGTGATGATGATGAGTGGTTCTAACCGCATTCATCATCGCTAGCGTTGTATCAGATAAACTTGTCGGCTCATCGTGGTGAGCCAGCGCTTTGATTGCGTCTATGGAAAACTTTCGCAACTATTTTGAAATTTTAGGAGTGGACCAAGATGCGTCAGGGGCCGACATCAAACGCGCCTATCGCCAACAAGCCCGCAAATATCACCCTGACCTGAACCCTGGCGACAAAGCGGCGGAAGAGCAGTTCAAGCTGCTAGGCGAAGCTTACGAAGTGCTTTCTGACCCCGAGCGGCGATCGCAATACGAAGAATACAGCAGCTTTTGGCAGCAAAAAGGCTTTCGGCAGCGGGTCAGCAGCAAGTTTTCCTTCAAAGATATTGACTTTAGCGATCTCGGCGACTTCAACTCTTTTATCGATCAGCTATTGAACCGCCGGGATGAGCCAGCGCGTTCGCCAAATGGTCGAACCGCGCCAGATTCGCGCACCGAACCGCGGCCTGCTTCTCGTCCGGGAACGGCCCGTAATCCGGCGCGGAGCAGTGCTGCTAGTAGCAATCGCCGCGATGCCGAAGCCACCCTGACCGTGCCCCTAGAGCGGGCCTACAGCGGGGGGCAAGAGCGCATTCGCCTAGAGGACGGCCGCACCATTGAAGTGGATATGCCACCGGGCATGGTGACTGGGCAGCGCATTCGCCTTAAAGGCCAGGGCATGGGTGGCGGCAATCTCTACCTGCGCATCGAGGTGCAGCCGCATCCGTTTTTTAAGCTGATTGACAATGATATTTTCTGCCGCATACCGGTGACGCCGAGTGAAGCGGCGGTAGGCAGCAACATCACTGTGCCGACACTGGATGGCCCGGTGCAAATGACTGTGCCCGCTGGCGTACAGGCTGGCAAGCGACTGCGGCTCGCCGGACGGGGCTATCCGGTGGGGCGCGATCGCCGGGGCGACCAGATTATGGAGGTCGATATCGTGATGCCCGCCAAGCTCAGCGATCGCGAGCAAAGGCTGTACCAAGAATTGCGATCGCTCGAGAAATTCAACCCTCGTGCCGATCTGCTGAAATCTTGGCAAGCAGTGCCCCGCTAACCAAATGTCACGTGCATTGTGAAGCCAGCACGTCCAGCAATCGGGGCCGCGGCACCATAATTCATATCCTCAGCTAACCTGTGAGCTAAGGATTGAAAATCGGGTTATAACCGAAGTGAGGAGCCAATGTTAGGGGCGATCGCAGGCGACATGATTGGCTCGGTGTATGAGTTTGATAATCGCCGGAGCAAAGACTTTCCGTTATTCACCGAGGCGACGACCTTTACCGATGACACCATTTTGTCGGTAGCGGTGGCAGACGTTTTGCTGCACGGGGGTGAGTATGCCAAAGCCTTTAAGGATTATTACTGGCGCTACCCCAACCCAACTGGCAGCTATGGTGCCCGCTTTCACCAATGGGCAGCCGCCCCGACACTAACTCCCTATAACAGTTGGGGCAATGGTTCCGCCATGCGCGTGAGCCCGGTCGGATTCGCGAGCACTTCCCTCGAGATGGTACTGCAAGAGGCGGAAAAAACCGCCGCCGTCACTCACAACCACCCCGAAGGTATCAAAGGCGCTCAGGCCACTGCTGCGGCGATCTTTTTGGCCCGGCAAGGCAAAGCCAAGGCCGACATCCGCGAATTTATCACGGAGCAGTTTAGCTACGATTTACACCGCACCGTCGATGAGATTCGACCGACCTACAGCTTTAACGAATCGTGCCAGGGCACCGTGCCCGAAGCGATCGTCGCCTTTCTAGATTCAACCGACTTCGAAGATGCCATCCGCAATGCGGTCTCCCTCGGGGGCGACTCCGACACCCTCACCTGCATCACCGGAGGCATTGCCGAAGCCTTTTACGGCGACATTCCCGAGCACATTCACCAGGCCGTGTGGGAGCGCTTGGACGAGCCATTGAAAAAAGTGGTCGAGGCGTTCCGCGATCGCTACTGCTAACCAGTCCTGCCGACCGGAAATGCCCCGACGCAGCGCCCAAAATACCCACACTATCGCTGTCACCTCCCTCTCAACAAAGCAGCGCAAAGGTGAGTGTGACGGTCCCTAGAGTTGAGTCCGGATTTCCTCTACCTGCTGAATCTGCTCTGCGCTAAACCCCGCCCGCAGCAAATGTTCGAGATGATACGCTTCAGAATAGCGGCCATCGAGTTGTAACGCTTGCCGATAGTTGGCAACCGCAGCGGCTGTATTCTGATCGTTCCAGTGGGCCAGGGCCAGCGCCACCCAGGGGTGGGGGTTGTACGGTTCCAGTTGTGTCGCCTGCTCGGCATGGGCGATCGCCGCCGCCACATCTGGCAGGCGCTGATAGGCCAGGCTGAGGTTGTAGTAAGCAATTTCGTTATCGGCTTTGAGAGTTTTGGCCTGGGTATGGGTGGCGATCGCCGCTGCCAGATCACCTTTGACTAAATAGGCAATGCCCAGCGCATTGAGCCCGGGCACGTGCTCCGGGTCACGAACCAGCCCTTGATTTAGGGTCACAATAGCTGTCTCGCGATCGCCCGCCAAATGTTGCGTCCAGCCCAGCAGCACATAACTGGGCACGTGAGTCGGATCAAGGGCAACAGCCGTTTTAAGCGCCGCGATCGCCCCAACCAAATCGTCTTGTTGTCGTGCAGTAATACCTTGTTGACGGTAAGCAGCAGCCCCACCCGCATCGATGAGAAATTCCGGATAGGCCAGACTTTCCATCACCGTGGGCGACAGTGCCAAGGTCGCTAACAGCGATTGGCGAGCCTCAGTGGGGGCACAAGCCCCCAGATAAGCCGCCCAGAGATAGAGACTGCCAGCAACTGCTAAACGCATCCTTCAACCATCTGATCACCATCCCACCCAGCACTTTACATTGTGACTCTAGTTAACAGCACGTTCTGCCGAATCGGACTACAGTAGACGGGCGGGTATCGCTTGCTATTCCTGATAGCTCAATGCTGATGATCACAGCAGTGGGTTGGGCGATCGCCCCCGCGACACTTTGGCAAAGCATAGTTTGTGAGGATTACCTGAGATGACTACCCCACTAGATGGTTGTCTTCGTGTCGGCCAGTCGGCTCCTGATTTTACTGCGACCGCAGTGGTTGACCAAGAATTCAAAACCATTAAATTGTCGGATTATCGCGGCAAATACGTCATCCTATTTTTTTACCCGCTCGACTTCACGTTTGTCTGCCCCACAGAAGTAGTGGCCTTTAGCGATCGCCACGCCGAGTTTAAAGAACTGAATACCGAAGTGCTGAGTGTCTCAGTTGACAGTGAGTTTGCCCACTTGGCGTGGATTCAGACTGAGCGGAAGCTAGGGGGGGTCGGTGACCTCAACTATCCCCTCATCTCAGATATCAAACGAGAAATTAGCACCGCCTACAACGTGTTAGATCCAGATGCCGGCGTGGCCTTGCGGGGGCTATTCATCATCGATAAAGAGGGCGTCATTCAACACAGCACCGTCAATAATTTGTCGTTTGGCCGCAGCGTCGATGAAACGTTGCGGGTGCTACAAGCGATTCAGCATGTGCAGGCACACCCCGAAGAGGTGTGTCCAGTCGATTGGCAACCCGGTGGTAAAACTATGAACGCTGACCCAGACAAGTCGAAGGACTTTTTTGCCACCGTTTAGAGCGGAGATAACGTCCTCTGAGCAGTGGCGCAAGTATGCACGCGCGCCACATCCCCACCGCCTCTGAACCGCATCCGCAGCGCTCAGCAGAGCTTGTGAGTAATCGCGCCAATAGTGCCCTGAACGGTAATTTGATACGTCGTGGGGGAAACCATCAGCATGTGTCCCCGCTTGCCCGCAGACACCGCAATGCTATTAAACTGGGTCGCAGAAATATCGAGAAATACCGGATAGGGCTTTTTACTGCCGAGCGCCGTCACCCCTCCGCGAATATATCCTGTCAGGCTTTGAACTTCTTTAAGCGGAACGGTTTCGACCTTTTTGTTGTCTGACATCTTGGCTAAAGCCTTGAGGTCGAGGCGGGCATTGGCCGGAATTACCGCAAAACACACGCCGCTGCAATCACCCCTCACCACCAACGTTTTGAAGACTTGCTCGTAGGGTAGCCCTAACTTGTCTGCGGCCCGCTCTGCTGCTAAATCCTGCGGGTCAACATCATAAGTCAGCAACTCGTAAGGCACTTGTTGTTGTTCAAGGATTCTAGCGGCGTTGGTTTTCATAAAGCTGCGAACTCTCTGAGAAAGGCGCGAAAATAGAAAATTAGCCGTTCTGCTCTAAGGGTAACTCTGAAGTTTTATCCTCCCAAACGAGAATAACAAAGTTTGCTGAAATCGTCGTCGCCCTAAAGTATTGTCTCTATTTAGCAACTTAACTATTTGATTTGATTGTCAGAATAACGGCCCCTGAGGTGCCCTGACCAAAGCCAAATCAGCATTCATCCATAATGCTACAACGCGCATCGACGAGACATCTCTCAACAATGCCAAGGCCCCAAGGCAAATGACCGAGAGGGGCGGTATGGCCAACCAGAGGGTATGTTAGTGCGATCGCTTCCCTTGTTCACAATGGCAACTCAGCAGTGCACTAAGCCGTGAACGAGTGGCCGAGCCCCAGCTCCTTCAACCGTTTGCGAAAGGTAATGGAACTCTTATCACCAGCGATGTGGATTTCATCAGATAGCTTGAGAGGCAAATCCTCCGGCCATTGCTCTTGCACGATCGCCTTATCCTCGGCGAACACCTGATGGTTAAAATCGAGGGTGTCTTGCAGCGGGGCATCTTTGTCGAAGTTGCGGCAAATCGGACAAAACACTCGCGTCTTGCGGGCCGATACGGGAGATGCCGCGTTGAGAATATGCAACATCCCGTTGGGAAAGGTGACCGATAGCTTAGCCGTAAACGGCAAGAACACCTCAAACAGTCGTCGCCACTGAAAGTCTGGCGGTGCTAGATGCTTCATGCCGTGAGGATAGTTGCTAACGGTGCTGATGTAATCGGCTTTGAAGCCCGCCGGGGTCAGCTCAACCGGGTAGTCGGGCACTTCAGGATTATCGCTTTCGCCAAAGGACTTGACGTGAATAAACGCAAAGTGGCCCACATCCAGGAACCCCTCGACCTGCCGCCCAGCCGCAGCCTCGAGCTCAACTTTATCGGGAATCACCTGAAGATAATCCGGGTCGTCCCACTCTGCCATTTCGGGAAAGTGCACAGGGCCGTTATCGACTAGCCGGACCCAAACGAGACCGTATTGTTCTCGCACTGGATAAGTCGTTAGCTTGAGTCGTTTGGGAATGGCCGCGTTCGGTTCTGCCGGGATGCAGACACACTGCCCGGCACCGTCATATTGCACCCCGTGATAAGGACACACCAGGCGATCGCCCTCAATCCACCCTTGACTCAGCGGGGCCCCACGATGCAGACACAAATCTCGCGCCGCCGTCACCGTCCCATCGGGCGTGCGGTAAAGGACTAACCGCTCATCTAACAGTCGCGTCCCGTAGGGCTTTTCGGTCGTAATTTCTGTCGAAAACGCGACCGGATACCAGAACGGGGCCAAGGCTTGCCAATCGCTAGGAGTAAAGGTGCAATTGCGAGGCAGCGAAAGGTCAGGGGCGGCAACCATGCAATGAACTCCTGAACTAATTACGATAAAGACACAACGTGTCCTAAACGGTACTCTGCTGTCAGCATCGGTGTTTGTATCAGAGGGTACGCGGACAGGGAGGTAAGCCAGTCGTGGCCGTGATTTGAGCCGACGCTCTCGTACCCCAGAGCCAACATCTGCAACTTCAACAATTTGTAGAGATTGTTGCCGTAGTCGCTGCCACCGCAAGAAAGTTGGGCATGCTGAAAGCAAAGACGTCAGCGCAGCACACTTTAGATGAACTTGATGGAATTACCGCAACTGACGCTCGTGAGCGGCAAAGGGGGGGTGGGTAAAACGACCTTTGCCTGCGCGATCGCCCTTGACCAGGCCCAAACCAACACAGATGAAACCGTGTTGCTGCTATCGACCGATCCGGCTCATTCGCTGGGAGATGTGTTGCTGCTGCCAGTGGATGATGAAGCGCGATCGCATCCCGACCTGCCCAATTTACGCATCCGCGCTTTGGATGCTGAACGCTTGCTCGCGATCTTTAAAGCCGATTATGGTCATGTGCTCGAAACGCTGGTAGAACGCGGCAGCTTTGTCGAAAATGATGACCTGTCTCCCGTGTGGGACATGGATTGGCCTGGCCTGAATGAGCTCATGGGCCTGCTGGAAATTCAGCGCATTTTGCGGGCGGGCGAGGCCGATCGCGTGGTGGTCGATATGGCCCCCAGCGGTCATACCCTCAACCTGTTTGGCCTGATGGATTTTTTGGATACGCTGCTGGCGTCATTGCGACTCTTTCAAGACAAGCATCGCTACATGATCGAGTCCCTATCGGGGCGTTATGAGCAGGATGACGCCGACACGTTTTTGGATGATATGACAGCGGATTTGGCCGCCGGGCGATCGCAGCTACAAGACCCGCACCGCACCGCCTGCTGGGTCGTTGCCATTCCCGAACCGCTCAGCCTGCACGAAACCGAACGCTTTGTTGAAGCGCTGAGCGAGTTGCAGATTCCCCTGGGGGGTATCTTGGTTAACCGGCTGACGGGCAGCGCCCCCCAGCGACACCAGCTGGAGCAGTTTGCCCAAATCACCGCAGCCGATACTTTGGTAGGCTTGCCGCTACAGGCACAAGAACCCGTCGGACGAGCAGCACTACAAACGTTATTGACTGGTCTTGCGCCCACTGAGGTGTGGCAAGATCCTCAAATTCAGACGCAGCCTTTGGCTTGGCCCGAACCGGTGTCGCCGGGACTCCCTGATTTCATCACTGAGGGGCGACGACTCGTGATTTTGGGAGGCAAAGGTGGCGTCGGCAAAACTACCGTGGCTGCAGCGATCGCGTGGGGCCAAGCCCAGCAACATCCCAACGCTAACGTCCGCGTGATGTCCATTGACCCGGCCCATTCCCTCGGTGACGTGTTAGAGACGCCATTGTCGAATGAAGCGATCGCTATTACCGAGAACCTCACCGCCCAAGAAGTAGATGCGGACGTGGTGCTAGAACAGTTTCGCGATGACTACCTGTGGGAACTGGCGGAAATGATGAGCGGCGACACGGGTGACGATCGCCTGCAGCTTGCCTATGGACCCGAAGCCTGGCGGCAAATCGTCGCCCAAGCCCTGCCTGGAATTGATGAAATGCTCTCCCTAATCACCGTGATTGACCTGCTGGAGCAGGATCAAGAGCAGCTCATCATACTGGACACGGCTCCCACAGGACACTTGCTGCGCTTTTTAGAAATGCCCACAGCGCTAGGCGACTGGCTCGCCTGGATTTTCAAACTGTGGATCAAGTATCAAGACGTGGTGGGCCGGACTGAATTAATGAGTCGCCTGCGCGGTCTACGCAAGCAAGTGATGAACGCGCAAAAGCGACTGACCGATCCGGCCCATACTGAATTCATTGGCGTAGTACAAAATCAGTCGGCAATTTTGGCTGAGGCGACCCGGCTCACAGCAACCCTGAATGACATGTCAGTGCCCCAGTACTACATCGTCCACAACCGTTATGCCCCAGGCCAAGACTTACCGCCGAATACGTTCCCCGAACAAACGGTGATCCGCCTGCCTGACTTGCCCGATAGCGTTCATCCCCAGATGCAAGTTGCCGGGGCGTCGCAACTACTCTTCGCGAAGTCCCCCGCCTTGGTGCGGTGAGTAGGGAGGGGACACGGCAGCGAAGACGCTTCCTTTAACCGGAAACGATATCTATCAGCTGATTTCGCCAGGAAATGTCCCCTCACAGGTTTACGCTTGGCCACGAATCCGAGGGGCAAGATTGTTCTCCTTGGAGTCATGATGTTCATCAAGACGCTGACCTTCTAGCCCCCGACGAACAGCGTGGCGCTTAAATCGACAATCCCAGCTTCACACCCAAAGCCGCATGCACAAATAGCACCACCATGGCGATCGTGCCAATGTAAGCATGAGCCGTTCGCAAAGCTGGCTTACCGCCACCAAACTTCGACGCTGAAATTGCGCCATTCACCCCCAACACGCCCAGCGCTGCTGAGCCAGTCCAAAAGTGCGCACTGTGGAGAATCGGATGACCTTGCATGACGAGGGACAAAATGCCGCCCGTATACCCTAGTGCAATGAATAGCGACATCATCGGGGCCAGCTTTTTGTGGTCAGACAAGGCTTTGGCTCGCACCGGCACTTCTTCAGCCTTACGGCCTTTCCAACCAACCGCTGCGGTATAAATTCCCAACACGAAAATGACGATGCCCATCATCAATGGGTGGCCCCAGTGAACAATCGGCTCTGGCATATTGAAGCCGGCGAACCAGTCGGCAATCGGCTGCAGCCAAACAGTGAGTTGATCAGCCACGACAAATCTCCTTTCTGCGACATGTTGACGTCGTTACATCTCTCAACATGCCACATCAGTGGGCGTTACGCAGCCTTTTCCGCCGATTCTTTGAGCAGGGGAAAGCCGAGGGCTTCGCGTTGGTCGTAATAGAGTTGCGCGACTTTACGAGCCAGGCCCCGCACTTGGCGAATGTAGCGGGTGCGCTCCGTCACCGAAATCACGCCCCGAGCATCCAACAAGTTAAAGGTGTGAGAGCACTTCAGCACGTAGTCGTAGCTGGGCAAGACTAGCCCTTTTTCCATCAGCTGTTCTGCCTCTTGCTGATACAAGTTGAAGAGGGTGAACAACAGGTCTGGATTCGACTCGTCGAAATTGTACTTGGAATGCTCGATCTCGCCCTGCATATGCACATCGCCGTAGGTCAGGGTGTCATTCCACTGAATTTTGGCGATCGCATCCACCTCTTGCAGATACATCGTCAGCCGTTCCAAACCATAGGTCAGCTCAATGGAAACAGGGCGACAGTCAATGCCACCGCATTGCTGAAAATAGGTAAACTGCGTAATTTCCATACCGTCGAGCCAGACCTCCCAACCGACCCCCCAAGCACCGACGGCGGCATCTTCCCAGTTGTCTTCCACAAAGCGGATATCGTGATCTTCGGGTTTAATCCCCAAAGCCCGCAACGAGTCTAGATAAACGTCTTGGATATTGGGCGGCGACGGCTTAATTAACACCTGATATTGGTAGTAGTGCTGGTAGCGATTAGGATTTTCGCCGTAGCGGCCATCAGCAGGGCGACGACAGGGTTCTGCGTAGGCCACCGACCAAGGCTCCGGCCCGATCGCTCGCAAAAACGTATGGGGACTCTTGGTGCCCGCCCCTTTTTCCGTATCGTAGGGCTGCACAATCAAGCAGCCTTGATTGCTCCAAAACTCATGCAAAGTTGTGATGACCGATTGAAAATGCACGTCGCTCTCTCCCCAGGCGTGACCGCAAATCTCCATCTATGACTCTAAGGTAGAAAGTCCACAGATTCCAGCCGAGAATCTCCCACTCTGGGCAACACAGCTCAAGAGTCCAGGCAGGAGTCGTGACCATCAGGAGCTAGCGTCACCGCTCACGACCAAGTTTCGGCTCGGATCGCCTAATACATAAGGCGGTTGGTCCATGATGACTTTGGGCACAAAGGTAGTAGGTGATGGGGCAGCCCCCCAATGCTGTTGCAGTGCCAGTAATAGCGCATCTTGCTGCGCCCGGAAAAGGTCTAAATCACCACCCCAGTTGTGGATGGAAAACCATACCGGACCGCGATCGCGGGTCGGAAAATAGCCCGCCAACGAACTCACCGTATTCAACGTCCCGGTCTTCAAGGCGGCTTGCTGCGGCAATTCTCGATAAATCAGGGTGCCTTCATCTTGACCAAAGACCGGCATCACATCCGAAACTGAAAGATCATGGGCACGCAATTCGCGCTGAATACCCAACAGAATCGCCACTACAGCCCGGGGCGAAAGCTGATTTTCTATCCCTAAACCCGAACCGTTGATCAAACGAATTTCTGAGACCGGCACGCCCGTGCGATCAGCCGCTTTGGCCGCCACGGTGTTGGCGCCTCCCAAGGCCCGCGCAAACTGGTCAGCCATGGCATTATTGCTGTAAATATTCATGGCTTTGAGTAGCGGCACCAACGGCAAAGACTGATGCTGCACCAACCAAGTTAGCTGTAAAGGATTGGTGGCGAGAGGTTGCACAATAATCTCACCCGCGATCGCCAAGGTGGGTGCAGGGGTCTCGGGCGGCATCGTGTTGTGAACGTAGTAGACCTCGTCCGACCAAAGATTGACATCGGCAGCTTGGATGAAAAGCTCCCCAGAGCGGTAAGAATCAGGCTCGAAATTCATCGAAAACTCGCCTAAAACCACAAGATTGCCCGTTACCTGCTGAATGCCCTGTTGGTTCAGCGTGTTCGCCAGGGCGATCGCCTCCTCCCACACAAAATAGGGATCCCCCGTCCACTCAATGACTAGATCACCGTTAATCACCCCATTTTCCAGGGTTCCAGTATGGCCGATGCGCGTTTCAAACCGATGATTGACCGACCAAGTTTCTAACGCCGCTAGGGTGGTCGCCATTTTCGTCAGAGAGGCTGCAGGCGACGGTCGATAAGGTTGATTAACGGCGATCGCGGTCGCGCCTGTTTGCACCCAGAGGCCCTGGTCCTCCGGCGCAAACCCAAGTTCCGCTAAATTTGTCAGATAGCTCCGCACGATTTCCTTCGCCTGCGGATCGGGGGCATTCATCTTCAAGACCCACGGCGACTCCCAACCTGCAATGGTGGCCATTTCAGGCCAGGGCATCGGCTCTAGAGCCGTGACCGGAGCAGGTTGCTCACCCAGCAATGACAGCAAACTCAAGGCGACCAGAGCGTGATGCAGCATGATCAACACATCTCATATCGGCAACTATCCTAGCGGACATTATCAATAGTGGCGTTGCTGGAGTGATGGCATTAGTTAAATGAATACTCTCTAGTAGCCGCTGGTCGTGATAGCGACCGCAAAAAAATCCCTCTGATCATCAAACCAGAGGGATTTCCGTCATCCTATTCTCAGTACCGAGGTCAACAAACCGTTACGCCATCTTTTTCTTCAAAGCCCCACCAACGGCTACAGCACCCACTGCCAACACCGCCAAGCCAGAAATCGGCTCCGGCACATCCACCGGCGCATCAGGATTGGTGAAGCCTTTGGCGACCAACACAACGTCGTTGTAGTCGAGATCGCCGCCCCCGACAATATCTTCAAAGCCGATGAAAGTGTAGTATTCGCCTGTCTTTTCATCGGTGTAGCCAAACGCGGTGACATGCTCTAAGCCGTCCGAGTTTTTGCTGGCATCCGTATAGAGCAGCGTATTATTGGGTTTGTTGTAACCGTTAGACCGAATCAAGAACTCAAATTGGGCGATACCAGGAAGTCCGCTAAAGTCACTCAGAATCCAGCCATCTCCTGATTTGAGAGTCCCACCAGAGCCCTGCAATGAAGCATTAGCAATTAGTGTTTTGGGAGCCTGATTATCGGCTGTAAACAATACTTCGTTTTTATAGCCAGCACCTTCATACATGAAATAGACTTCGACGGTTTCACTCGTGTCGAATAGGAGCCCTGTAGCATCTAGAGGCTTCAACTCTGAAGCACTCAGTGCTGCTCTTTCCGTGTTGACATGCGACTTAAAGAAATCGAAGAGTGCCTTGTTCTGGACTTCTAAATTAGTCGCTTCAGTTTGAGTAAACGAGAAAGCTTGTGCCTCGGCGGCCATGAGGCCTGAAATGACTAACGTAGCGGCTACAGCAAAAGGTTTAACAATACCGATTTTCATGATGGAACTCACATGTGTCTATGTACCTACAATACCCAGAGCACAAGTGGCAAGAATTCAGTAGTTATGCGCTACTTTAAGCACTTCAGCGTCTCTTTAAAATCCCAAAATATTTCCTTCAGTTCTTCAAAAGTCGAGAGAAACTATTTTTATTTGGCAATAATTTTTCGAGGCTTTTTCTGAGTCATTAGATGATTTAGAGAAATATCAGTGTACTTCTAGAGAAAATCACTGATTTGGGTTTTGATTCGTCATTAATATGCTCAGAATTCACCCTGAGAATGCTGCTACACCGCTTCCATCTAAGCCGTATTTTCCGAAGGTCTACGGTGTCTGTGATCTCACGGTTCGAAGCCGCGTTCAGGGCAGGCAAAACCATACCCTGCGACGGCGAAGGGGATGAATAACCTCGGGTTCAGACGCCTCAACGAAGTTCTGCGATAGTGCCACCGGGGACTGCGGGGTGGCGCACAGTTTTGGGCGTGACCTCTGAAGAGATTTATGTCATTGTTCGACCAGGCCGCAGTCTTTAGAAGACTGTTATCGCGACTCGACTAAGGGCGGCTGTTGGGTGAGTTCCTGATTGAGCTTGCCGCTGCGATAGCCCTCTAAATCTAAGGTGACGTAGGTAAAGCCGTAGTCTTGGAATGCGGCCACTAGTGTGGGTAAATCGGTCGCCGCAACAAACGCTTGAATATCGTTGGGCGGCAGTTCAATGCGGGCGGTGTCACCGGCCGATCGCACTCGCAGATTACGCAAACCCAGTTGCCGCAGATAGCGCTCACCTCGCGCAACCCGCTGGAGTTTTTCGGGCGTGATGGCTTCGCCGTAGGGAAAGCGCGAGCTGAGACAGGGTTGCGAAGGCTTATCCCACCAGGGCAGATCCAGCGATCGCGAAATTTCTCGCACTTCGAGCTTGCTAATGCCGACCTCGGCTAAGGGCGATCGCGCTCCTCGCTCTTTAGCAGCTTGAATCCCCGGGCGATAGTCGCTCAGGTCGTCGGCGTTAACCCCATCCACCACGTAGGGATAGCCGCGCTCTAGCGCTAGGGGCTTGAGGGTATCGTGCAACTCACTCTTGCAGAAGTAGCAGCGATTGGCCGGATTGCTGGTGTAGTTTGGGTTATCCATTTCGTGGGTGTTCACGATTTCATAGGTGATGCCGATTTCTGCCGCCTGCACCTTGGCATCTTCCAAATCTTCGGGCATCAACGAGGGCGAATCGGCGGTCACGGCCAGGGCGCGATCGCCCAACACATCAAAGGCCACTTTCGCCACGAGCGTGCTATCGATGCCCCCCGAGTACGCTACCAGGGCACTATCCATCTCCGCAAAGAGGGCCTGCAAGGCTGCTAACTTATCCATTTCCCTACCTGTCGCTGCGTCATTCTCTGACCACATTAGCGAATTCTGCCGGTCATTTGAGCTGGCCAAAATAGAGAAACCCGCTCAATGCGTCCGTATCAGGATGGGAGTGGTCACTGTCCTCGGAGCAGCGGGAAAGCACTGCACATACCAGTCGCCCCTGACGCGATCGCATTCCCTAGAAATCGTTGCAGTGGTCGCGATCGCACAACCTTTTAAGCGTGGAAAACATGCGCGGTATTCGCCAGCAACTGGGGGACGGTTCCCTCGAATGGTGCCTGATGTTATCGGTTATGCCGATAGGGAACAGTCCCCTGAAAGCCGATTGTTCTGATCGCTAAAAAACGAGGAAAGAGCTTTCAAGCCAATTTCCATCACTCAATTCATGCCAGTTATTTTCGACCGTGCCAGTCAAGGTGACGATGGTGCCATCTGGGACGAATCCAGCTAGATCGAATTCAAGACCGGGGCCAGTGAAGGCGATCGCATCACTACCATCACGGGTTCTGACCGTGGCCTGCCCTTCACCCGGCTCAGGAGGATTAGGGGGATTGGTCGGGTCAGTGCCATCGTCGTCATTCGGAATGGCCGCGTCACTATAGAGCACGTCTTGCGTACGCGGATCAGCGACGCCATTCACCGGCAAACCATTGCGCTGTTGAAAATTGCGGAACGCGGTTTCAGTTTCCGGGCCGAAGAGGGTATCCGCCACCACGCCACGCAGATAGTTCAAATCTTGTAGCCGAATTTCTAGATTGCGAATTTCAGGATCGCGATCGCCCAAACGGAAGGTAGGTCGTTCGGCGGGCGGCTCAGTGGGCGGTTCTACCGGCGGATCGTCATTGCGAATGGCACTCTCACTAAACAAGACTTCCTGCATCTGCACCGTCGCCACCCCATTGACTGGTAGGCCGTTGCGCCGCTGGAAATTACGCACCGCTTCCTCAGTATTTTGATCAAACAGATCATCGGGAATGAGACCGCGAAAATAGTTGAGGTCTTGCAAGCGAATTTCTAAGCGCCGCACATCAGGAGAGCGCATCCCGAGACGTAATTCTCTGTACGTTGGGGCTGGCTGATAGGGGTTAGCCGTAGCGTTGGCACTAAAGAGGCGATCGTTCGTCGCCTGATCAACGGCTCCCGTTTGCGGCAAGCCATTCCACAGTTGGAAGTTTCTCACTGCCTGCTCAGTATCTGAGCCGAAATAATCATCGGGAATAAATTCCGGCGTAACATATCGCAGCTCTTGCAGACGAATTTCGACTTGCACTACTCGCGGGCTGCGACTGCCTAACCGCAGAACGCCATCATCCACAATGGGCGCACCGATGCGGATCAGGTTGCTAGCCACCCAACTCCGGTCGTCGAGTTGGGCCCAACCATGCTCAAAAAAGCCAGTGATTTGAATTTGGGCACCAGGGGGCAACGTAATCACAACGGGATACTGAATACCGGGGCCAGTGCGGATGTTGACGTTATTGGGACCAACGATATAAGCCACCGAGGGCACACCTTGTTGCTGGCCACCGCCCCCACCTACGGGCTGTCGCGAGTCGATCAGATTGCCCGCCACCCAACTGCGATCGGTCAGCTGTGCCCAGCCGTGCTCATAATGCCCGGTAATCGTGATCGGGGTACCCCGACGCAGGGTATTGACCGCTGGGTAGTGGGTCCCCGGCCCGCTGCGAATATTGAGGTTGTAACCGGGCGGTGGCGCAATGTAAGCCACCCCAGCCGGTGGAAAAATCTTGGCTTCAATCGTGGGGCTGACTAGAATAAGGGCGATCGCGCCCACCAACGCCACACTCGACTGCCGACTTAGCTGCGCAATACGAAACCGGGTGCGACGAGAAGAGGTCGCAGCCATGTCAGCTTTATTTGCTGCCCACAGGTGAGTTGTTGGCAGAAAATCCACAATGGCACCAGTGCTACTCTATGAGCTTACTGTAAAGCCCAGTATCCGGGGCTATTTCCCCGGATTTCGCAAAATTCAGATAGATTACGGTTCTGGAATCGACAACTGCACAGATGACCTAGCCAAGGGGGCCTAATTTTATGGGGGGATACTCGGAGGATTGTCGTGTCAGATGATTTACGAGTTTTACAATAGCCTGCATAATTGCTCACTGAGGGCGCGGAGAGAATCTGTTGAGTAGGTACTTACTGGGTATGTTGCATTCGTTTTAGCGATGTTGGCGAATGCCCCCGAGGGCATCCCAGTTTTAGTCCAACGGTGTATGCTCCATTGACCACCATATAGAAAGAAGACGAACACTTGTCCTGCGGGTGCGATCTGACATCCACCACTATCAGGATGCATTTTGTTCAATTAGTTAACCGGTTTTAGTACTGCTGTAGGGGTTGAGACCAATCGTGAAGCCCAACTTTTATGACCCAGCCGATGACATTCCTGTAGCCCAGCGCGACGGGAGTAGTGCTGCTAGTGTCCGCCGCCGCGGACTGCAAGGCTGGCGGCGGTGGCTGATGTGGTTTGGAGTGGGATTATTGAGCGCGATCGCGGGCCTAGCAGTTTCATGGATCACCTATCAAGAAACCGAAGCAGCATTGCCCGTACCCTTTGAACCCATGATGGTCAGTGCATCTACGCCTGGGATGAGTGCGATGGTCGGCGCTGAGGCAACGCCGTCTCGAACCTCGCTGCTGGGTCACCTGGCCTATGAGGAAGCCGAGCTCTCGGCCCTGGTGCCGCTGACGCTGAACGCAGAAATTTTGATGCAGCCCGAAGCTGCGGCCAGCTTCGAAGCCATGGTGGCCGACGCTCAGGCCGCAGGCATCTCACTGCTGCCAATTTCGGGCTTTCGCACGGTAGCTGACCAACAGTATTTATTTTTTGAAATTAAGGCGGAGCGGGGGCAAACTGTTTCGACTCGCGCCGAGGTCAGCGCGCCACCGGGATACAGCGAGCACCACACGGGTTATGCGATCGACATTGGTGATGCCAATCAGCCTGAAACGGATTTAGCCGTCAATTTTGAAGCCACACCGGCCTTTAAATGGCTCGAAGCCAATGCTCCTCGTTACAGCTTTGAACTCTCGTTTCCCGAAGGCAACGCCCAGGGAGTCCAGTACGAGCCCTGGCACTGGCGATTTGTCGGCAATTCTGAAAGTCTAGAGATGTTTTACGGCGATCGCTAGCCGACCGGCTGCCTTTTGGTTGCCTGGTGACTGATACGGACTCTAAGCCACAGTTACGTCCCGCAAATAGGCTGAAGCACGTGGGTGCAGCTGGATTTTTGCACGCAGTGATGATGACCTCCTAAGCTAAAGAAACGCCATCACGCCCTGCCCATTCAATCGCGCGAATCCAAATACTCTGGTTGATAGGAGCAGGCACTGTGAGGGTCGCGATCGCTCATTTTGAGGAAGTCTGCTAACGATGGGTCAATTAACGCTCAATCTGATTGCCATTTCCATCTTTACCGTCACGATGGGCATGCTCGTCGGGCCGTTGGTGCAAATACCGCAAGCTGTGCCAGTGGTTGCGATCGCCCTGCTAGCAGGCATTGCCGTTCTCGACCAAGCCAGCTTTAACGGCACCATCGGCAATTTGTTGATTAATGGCCTCAATCGCCTGTCCGGAGATGAGCGCGAACGGATTATCCATCATGAGGCCGGCCACTTTCTCATCGCTTATTTGCTGAACATTCCCGTCACGGATTACACCTTGAGTGCTTGGGACGCCTGGAAAAAAGGGCTGCCTGGTCTGGGCGGCGTACAATTTGACACCAGCGACCTAGAAGCCACCCTGAAAACGGGGCAACTGCCAGCTCAGACCCTCAACCGTTATTGCACGGTCTGGATGGCGGGCATTGCTGCCGAACAGCTCGTTTACGGGCAAGCTCAGGGCGGCCAAGACGACCGCCAAAAGTTCTCGATTCTCTGGCAGCAGCTACAGCGTCCCATTCCCGAGGGCCAGATGCGTCAGCGGTGGGCCGCCCTGCAGGCCAAAACCCTGCTCGAAAAGCATCAGGACGCTTATACAGCCCTCGTTGCCGCCATGTCGGCAGACACCCCTGTCAATGACTGCCTAACCCTTTTACAACGCCACGCTGAGCCAACGGCATCCACTGCCGAGGTATAAATCGCGGTCAGAAAATTTTCGGACAACAAGCCCCGACGGTATCTCCCCCCGATGGCGCACTTTAGCAGCCATCTAGCGACCGCCCTGAACCTGTCATGGTCTTTACTTTAGAATTTACGGATAAGCAAGGCGCACGGGGCATGACAGGTTCAGGGCGGCATTTGAGGGTTCAGTAACCTCGCGGTTGAAGCCACTGTCGTCTCACTTGAGAATGGTTGAAGAGTTGTCAACGCACCCATGCATGGGGCTAACGTGTTTTGAGGGATGGCTCGAGTGATTTAAAGCGCTGCCACTGAGGCGGCCTTATGCCAGATTAAGCATAGACAGTCGTTGGGCAACAGGCTGGCATTCATGACAATGCAGGCTCTCGACCAACTTCCCAGAGTCAAAGCTGTCTGTTAGGGTTTCCTAGACTAAGGTTGAATTTAGGCGTGCATCGCTCTTTTCTCCCTCAACGGTGAGAGGCAAACATTATGACTAAGATGACCGGCGTTCAGAATTTGGCAGACTTTACCACTGTTGCGCCAGGCGAGTTGCGGATCATCACCAGTGATATCCCCGTCCGCCCGATGAGCTTTATTCGCGATGGTGAACGCCAAGGTTTTGAACCCGCCTTGGCTCGGGCAGTCTGCGATCGCCTCAACCTTACTCCCGTCTGGTTTGACTTGCCGCTCAAGCAGTTTTATGAAGCACTCGCCTCCGGGGAGTACGACGTCATCTGGTTTAACCAAATCATTACCCAAGAGCGCCGAGCTTGGGCTGATTTCACCCGGCCTTATGGGCGCTTTGACACTGCCGTGCTGGTGCGCGAAGACGCGGAAATTGAAGGCAAAGCACACCTGAGTCATAAACGGGTAGGGGTGCTGCAAGAAAGCGTGAGTCTGCGCCTGCTAGAGTTGCTGCCACCGGATATTGAACCGGTTTACTTTGAGGGCAAGCATCGGGTTGGGGTCGAGATGCTGCAAGCCCTGCGCAAAGGGCAGATTGACGCGATCGTGGAAGATGCAATTGTGTTGTTAGCGGCTGAGGCCCAGGGCAATGGCGTGCGCGTCGCCTTTGAAATGCCCTCGCAACATCCTTTTGGCGTCGGCGTCTTACCTGGCAACCGCGAATTACTCGACGCACTCAATACGGTGATGACGACATTAATGGTGGACGGCACACTTAAACGGCTTTGGGGGCAGTGGATTCCTTTTAAGCCTTATCCCTTTTCGTAGGTCATGGGGGCGATCGCGGCCGGCTGACCCACCAATAGCGACTGCAACGATGGACTCGGATCTGCCAGGCAGGGAGGGCATGGGTGCCGCTTAATTAGTCAGCAGACGTACGAGCAGCAGCACACACGCGATCGCGAGCAACGGGGTAGAAATATTGATCACTTGCCGCGATAACCAGACGGGCAGATAAATATCGGAAACGGGCTGGTCAGTGGGCGTCAGTCGCTCGGCCAGGGTATTGAGGGGACATTTGAAGCCGTTGCTGACGTAAATGGTCACTTCGATCGAAATCAGCACGAAGGCGATCGCGGTCCACCGGGTAAGTTGATTCGTCACGCCGCAATACAGCAAAAAGAGAATGGCCCCAAACATGACCACAAAAACCAGGGTGTGAAGGGCTTTTACCAATGTCAGCATCAGGCCACCCAAATGTGATTAATAGGAATTATTCAGCATGTCGCTGGTCGGTGTTGGCAGTGATTAGGAAACTGAGATGAAGATTGATATTCACGGACCCAGTTTGGGGCAGGCGAGGACGTGCGCACCAATCTTGCGAGCGTTACCAGAGTGGTTTGGCATTGAAGCCGCTACCCAGGAATACATTCGTGACATTGAGCAGCAGCCGACTCTGGTGGCCTGGGTCAATGATCAACCCGTCGGGTTTCTGACGCTGACTCGCCACAATCCGGTGGCGGCGGAAATTCATGTGATGGGCATCTTACCGGCCTATCATCGGCGGGGCATTGGGCGATCGCTGGTCATCCAGGCCGAAGCGCACCTCCGCCAGCAGGGCGTGCAACTGTTGCAGGTCAAAACCGTCGGCGCCGATGTCCCCAGCGAGCCTTACGCCCACACCCGTGAGTTTTACACCGCGATGGGATTTTTGCCGTTGCAGGTATTTCCCACCTTGTGGGGAGCAGCCAATCCTTGCCTGCAACTGGTCAAGTGGCTGGGCGACTGAAGGCACCAGGGGACGAGTCCCTCCTCAGGGACCCGTCCCCTAACCGTTACAGCTCAAAGTTGAAGCCTTGCTGCTTGAGTTGCTCGTAGCGCTGGGGCTCGAATTTGTAGAGGCGGGCAGCGCGGTGAGCGACGCCGGTTTGGGTTTCATCCAGGGCAACTAGCAAGTCCATTTTTAAGAGCTTGTTGCGGAAGTTCCGCTTGTCCAGGGACTGCCCCAGGATCGTTTCGTAAAGCTTTTGCAACTGGGTGAGGGTAAATTTTTCTGGCAAGAGCTCAAAGCCGATGGGCTCGTAGCGCACTTTCCCCCGCAGGCGGGCGATCGCGGTGTCCAAAATTTGCTGATGGTCAAATGCCAGGGGTGGCACCTCATCCAACGCGAACCAAGCGGTGTCTTGGGCGTCGGTGCGAGCTTGCAGGGGGTGTCCGGCCAGGCTGATGAGGGCGTAGTACGCCACGGAAACGACGCGATCGCGGGGGTCGCGATCGGGCTGCCCAAAGGTATAGAGCTGCTCCAGAAACACGTCAGCCACCCCGGTTTCTTCGCGCAGTTCTCGGCGGGCAGCCGCTTCCAACGATTCCTCCAATCGCACAACCCCCCCCGGCAGCGCCCACTGACCTTGATAGGGCGTGAGTTTGCGCTGAATCAATAGCACTTGCAGCGTGGTCTGCGCATCGAACCCAAACACAACACAGTCCACGGTCAGAGCAGGACGGGGGTGGGAATAGGTAGAAGCCATTGACCAACACACTCGGCAGGGAACACGAGATTTATTTTGCCTCAGAATTGACATAGTGTGTTTTCGAAACTATGATGAAGCCAATGAACTTAGTGTTGAAATAACACTAAAGGTTTAGAGGCTTCCATGAAATTAGAAATTGAAGTGGCGGCGGGCTCGGTAGTCGGTCGCGACCACCGTCGTGTCGGCAAAAATAATCAGGATGCTTGGGCCTGGACCCTGTTGCCGCAGGGACTGGTGGCAGTGGTGTGCGATGGCTGTGGCAGCCAGCCCCACAGTGAGGTGGGCGCTCGATTGGGAGCCGCACTCACGGTGCGCACGGTGCAGCGGCAACTCACCCAGCGATCGCTCACCGATGTCGAGTTTTGGCCGACAGTGCAGCAACAGGTGTTAAGGCGGCTGCGATCGCTAGCCCGACAACTGGGTCATGACCTCGCGGCGACGGTGCAGCAGCATTTGCTGTTTACCCTATTGGGGGCGATCGTGACGCCCCAAGACACCGTCGTGTTTGGCTTAGGCGATGGCGTCTATGCCCTCAACGGCGAAATCCAGGTGCTCGGCCCGTATGCCCACAATGCGCCGCCCTATCTGGCGTACCACCTCTTGCCCGCAGATGCGCTCAGCGTTGTGCCGCCACCATTACAGATCCATTGCCAGCAGCCCACAGAGACAGTGGCAACGCTGTTACTGGGTAGCGACGGGGTTGTGGATTTAATGGCGGCGGCCTCTTTGCCCCTACCGGGCAAGACGGAACCCGTGGGCGAACTGAGTCAATTCTGGCAAAACCCCTATTTTCAAAATCCGGATCGGGTGCGGCGAAGGCTGACCCAAATCAACCACGAGCAGGTACAGCCCGACTGGGAGCGTCGGCATGTGGTCAAGCAGCCCGGCTTACTCCCCGACGACACGACGCTGGTGTGTCTGCGTCGTCGGCCCACGTGCTAAAGGAGGCACTGATGGACGTTTACATTCAACACAAGAAAGTCCGGCTCACGCCCCAACAACTGATCGGCCAGGGGGGTGAGGCGGAAGTGTATCGCTGGTCGCGGCAGAGGGCGGTGAAGGTGTTTAAGCCGCCCAGCCATCCCGACTTTGCTCATCAGCTCGAAGCTCAGCAGGCTGCCCAGTGGCGGTTGGCACAGCATCAACAAAAGCTGCGACAGTTTCCTCACAACTTGCCCGCCCGGGTGATTGCGCCCCAAGATCTGGCCTATGACCATCGGGGGCAACAAATTCTGGGCTATGCCATGCCCCGGCTCGATCAGGCGGAATTGCTGCTGCGCTATAGCCAGCGGAGTTTTCGCCAGACCGTTGCCCCCCAAAGGGTGATCGATATTTTTCGCGACTTGCATCAAACCTTGACGCAACTGCATCAGGTAGGGGTAGTGATCGGGGACTTCAACGACCTGAATGTGCTGGTCAAGGGCACTGAAGCTTATCTGATCGATGCTGATTCGTTCCAGTTTAGGGCGTTTCCCTGTCAGATGTTCACCGCTCGCTTTGTGGATCCGCTGCGGTGCGATCCCCAGGCGACCCAGCTCCAGCTCCAGCAGCCCCATACCCCGGACTCTGACTGGTATGCCTTTACCGTCATGCTGATGCAGTGCTTGCTGTTTGTCGATCCCTACGGCGGTGTTTACAAACCCCGTCGAGAGGATCCGCCCGTGCCCCAGGCGGCGCGTCCTCTGCATCGTCTGACGGTGTTTCATCCGGCAGTGCGCTACCCCAAGCCAGCGTTGCCCTACCAGGCGCTGCCTGATGCCCTGCTGCACCATTTTCACCAAGTGTTTGAGCAAGACTGGCGCGGCCCGTTTCCTCAACCGCTATTGGCTTCGCTGGTCTGGCAGACCTGTCCGAGCTGTGGGCGAGAGCATGGCCGCGCCCACTGTCCCCACTGTGCCCAACCCCAGGTGACGCCGATCGCGAAACCGGGACACGTGCAGGTGACGCCGGTCTTTCAGACTGCGGGCCTCATTGTGTACGCCTCCCAGAGTCAGGGGCAATTGCGCTGGGTGTATTGGGAGGCCGGGACGTTTTACCGCGAGGATGGCACGCCGCTATTGCAGGGCGATCGCTTGCCGCACCTCCGCTGGCGCATTCAGGGTGATCGCACCTGGCTGGGCTATGACCAGCAACTCGTCGAACTGGGAGCCTCCGCCAAAGGCCACCGCCAGACCGTCGATCGCTATGGAGCAGTGCCGCAGTTTGACGGGGGAGATCGCACCCGGTGCTGGCTCGCCCAAGGCTATCTATGGCGGCAAGGTGACCTCGGCCCGGCAATCGTCGGCGAAGTCCTGGCAGGACAAACCCAGTTCTGGCTGGGACCGACCTTTGGCCTGGGCTTCTACCGCGCCGGACAACTGCAAGGGGCCTTTGTGTTTGATATCCAAAAGTCTGGCTTGAATGACCAAGTACCCCTGCTCCCCGTCACCGGACAGTTACTGCAAGCCAGTTGCTGCTTTAGTACCGGACTGGCCTGGCTATTTTTGACCACCCAGGAGCAGGGGCAGCGGCACGATACCTGCCAGGTGATTTCGGCCCAGGGACAAGTCGTGGCGACAGCCACCAGCCATCAGCCAGAAGCGACCTGGCTCACGCAACTGGGCAAAACCCTAACGGCACGGCACGACCCTTGCCCTTTTTGTGCCGTTGATGACTTTCTGCTGGCGGCAACGGATGACGGCATCGTCCGCATTCAAATCCAGTCGGGCCAACTCACCCACAACCGCACCTTTCCCGAAACCGAACCCTATGTGGATGCGAGCTGTCAGCTCCTGGCTGGCCCCCAAGGGTTGTGGGTGGTTCGCTATCGCCAAATCGACCACCTCCAACTGCACTAACCCGTCCCTCTCGCCCCCCTGCCCCTCTTAACTCCCATTCCCCAATCCCACAAGGAGACCCACAATGACCACCACCACTCAACTCCCCATTCCCGCTCACTTTGAAGCCAGCCGTGTCGGCGAACTGTGGCGCGTGCCCTATCAAGAGCGTGCCGCCCAGGCCAAGCAATGGGCCAAAACCCACCAGATTGCCCCCGCCGCGCAAGACAAACGCCGCATCTGCCTGATGGCGATCGATGTGCAAAACACCTTCTGCATTCCCGGCTTTGAACTGTTTGTCGGGGGACGATCGGGCCTCGGCGCGGTGGAAGACAACATTCGCCTGTGCGAATTTATCTACCGCAACCTGGGGACGATTACCGAAATTGCCCCCACCATGGACACCCACACCACTCTGCAAATTTTCCACGCTGATTTTTGGGTCAACGATGCCGGAGACAATCCCGCACCGATGACTACCATCACTCTGGCCGAGGTAGAAAAAGGCGTGTGGAAAGTGAATCCGGCGGTGAGCTACAGCTTGGCCCACGGCAACTATGTGGCGCTGCAAGCCTACGCCCTGCACTATGTGAAACGGCTGAGTGACGAGGGCAAATATCCCCTAACCATCTGGCCATACCACGCCATGCTAGGGGGCCTCGGCCACGCCCTGGTGCCCGCCGTAGAAGAAGCCTGCTTTTTCCACAACCTGGCCCGCAACAGCCAAACCAACTTTGAAATCAAGGGCGGCAATCCCCTGACGGAAAACTATTCCGTGTTGCGGCCAGAAGTACTCGATGGCCCCGGTGGGCAAGCGATCGCCCAAAAGAACACCCGCTTTATTCAAAAGCTGCTGGACTTCGACGCCGTGATCATCGCCGGACAGGCCAAGAGCCACTGCGTCGCCTGGACCATTGACGACCTACTGACGGAAATCCAACAGCAAGATCCGACCCTGGCGCGAAAGGTGTATCTGCTGGAAGATTGCTCGTCTCCGGTGGTCGTTCCCGGCGTGGTGGACTTCACCGATGCCGCCGATGCTGCCTTCCAGCGCTTTGCCGATGCCGGGATGCAGATTATGCGATCGACCGACGACCTGAGCTGACGCCGGGTTCTTGTCGACAACGCTACAGAATCTGGGGAAGAGCGGGGGAGCGCGGGAGCAGGGGAGCCGATTGTATGCCTGCAAATGGTCAACCTGTCCCTTTCGCTCCTCCTCTCAAATTCCTCAACTACGCTTTGCCCCCTCGCCCCTCCCGATCCCCAGCCCCCTAGCCCCATTTCCACTTACTCAACCAGGAAACCACCATGAACCCCACCAACTCCACGCCCAACATCAACGACCTCTTCCAATCCGCCCACAACGATGGCGCACTCTCTGCGGCAGCGATGCAAGCGCTGAACGTGACCGACATTGGCCTGCAAATTCAGGCGGGTCTGGGCACCCCCGTCGATGACGTGATGGCTAGCGAAGTCGTCCTCGTGACGCTGATGCCCGACGATTCCGGCTCGATTCGCTTTGCGGGCAATAGTGCCGTGGTGCGGGCCGGGCACAACACCGTGCTCGATGCCCTGCTGACTTCCCCCCAACAAGAACAAATTTTGATCCACAATCGCTATTTGAACGGCCACGTGCTCTATCCCTACTGTCCCGTGACTCAGGCGGTACGGATGGATAGCCAAAACTACGACCCCAGCCAGGGCACGCCGCTGTACGAGCAGACGGTGGTGCTGTTGGGCACGGTGCTCGCCAAGACCCAAGAGTTTATCGACAATGGGGTACCGGCGCGATCGGTCACGCTGATTATTTCGGACGGAGCCGACTGCCACTCGCGCCGCACTGCTGCGAAGGACGTGAAGGTGATTGTGGACGATATGCTGCGCAGTGAGAACCACATCGTTGCAGCGATGGGCATTGATGACGGTGATACCGATTTTCACCAAGTGTTTCGCGAGATGGGCATTCGCGATGAGTGGATTTTGACACCGGGGAATAGCCAAACCGACATTCGTCAGGCGTTTGCGCTGTTTTCTCAGTCAGCGGTGCGGGCCAGCCAGAGTGCAGGCAGCTTTAGCCAAACCTCTCTCGGCGGCTTTGGCACGTAGGACGAGCACAGCGGTCAATTGCCCCCGTCAGCTTTCTTGCGGGTGATGGGGCGCGATATCGCACCCTTCTCATCATCTGTGCGGCGGTTGCTGACTAGGGGGGCTGCTGAGTTTTCGCTCCAAAGCTAAAATTGTGGCAGCTTTTCCCAACCTGACCTCTATGCCCCAGCAGCCCTACGTCTCGCGTCCCGAAGCCGAAGACTTTCTCGCTGCTTTGGAAGCTGCATTCAAATCACCGCAGAATAGCCCCACCGTCTTTAATGCCTGGGGCATTGGGGGCGTGGGTAAATCGACCCTGACGCGCAAAGCTAAGGAAATCCACGGGGAAACTGCCAAGATTGCGACGGTGTCCTTTGGCCTGACGGAAGGCATTGATGAGCCGATTCCGCTGATGGCGAAGCTGTATGAGCAGTTGGCCGTCAAAGATAGCTGGAGCCGCGATCCGTTTTGGGAAGTCCATGAGCGGTATTTTGACACCGTACATCAGCTCTCGACCCAGGCAGCAGCGGGATGGGGCGCGGCGACACCGGAACAGGTGACCCAGGTTAAACAACTACTGAAATTTGGGGTCGATACTTTCGGTGAGTTGGCACTGCCAGAAACGGGTAAAAAAGCGGCAAATGCGCTGGTGGATAAAGGGATCGATGCAGCAGTGGCCGGATTGTCGCTGAAGGATAGTTTGCAACAACTGTTGCAACAGCACAAAGCAACAAAGCGCGACCAAGCCTTGCAGCGGCTGATGCTGGAGCCCTTGCCGCAACTGACCCAGGCATTTGCTGAGGGGCTGAGCCAGCAGGCAAACCAGCAACCCATCCTGCTGGTGCTGGATACCTATGAGAAGGTGCCGGGGGTGATTGATACCTGGCTGTGGCGCACGCTGCTGGGGAATACCGACCTATCGGCGCAGCGTGTGCGACTGATGGTGGCGGGGCGACACAGCCTATTGAAAACGGAGGGCTGGCGTAAGCTACACCAAGATCGGGATGTGGTGCGAGACCTGACGGTGGAGCGCTTTACGCCAGAGCAGACGCAAGCTTATTTGGCGGAAATTGGCATGACCGATGACGCTCAGGTGGCCAATATCGGTCGGGTAACGCGGGGGCTGCCCTACTACCTGAACTGGATACGGGAGCAGAGCGAGAAAGGGCGGACGCTGGACTTTGACCAGGGCAATCAAGAGATTGTACGGCTGCTGTTGCAGGGACTGAACGACACGCAAAAGCGGGTGGTGCAACTGGCGGCCTGCTGTCGCTGGTTTGACTCCAAGCTAATTCGCTATTTGACCGAGCAGCAAGGGCTGGATTTTGCGACGGCGGTGGATGAAGGGCAAAACTGCTATGGCTGGCTGACGCAACTCTCGTTTGCCGAACCGATTGGCAAACGCTGGCGGCTGGACGATGTGGCACGAGATGTCTTTCGGCAATCGTTAGAACGCGATGAGTTAGAAACTATTCACAGCAATTTGGCAGATTATTTTGCCGCTTTATCAGAGTCAATGGTGCTGCCGCATAGCTCGCCAGAGGACAATTACAAGAATCCAGCCTGGCTAGAACTGCGTTCAGAGTACTTATATCACTTGCTCTTTTCTGGACAAGTTGATTTCCAACGGCCTTTTGCCACTCACATGTTTAATGCTCACTTTTACGATGCAAGTGAGCTTGTGACTATCCCGTTTCAAGCGATTAGAGCAGAGTTCGAATTAGACGAGCACCCGTTGTTGGGCTACCAGCAACGGCAGTTTTTGAAGAAGGTGCGTCCAAAAGTGCTTTCCCATTGGGCTATGGAGATCTCTGTTTTGGACACCATCTTAGCGATTGTCAGCCCTAACTTACGCCACGAAGCACTTTATCAAAAAGGCAGTGCGCTAGCTCGGCGAGCATTATATCTCCGACAGAAAGGATGTGAAGAAGAGGCCTTAGCGAAACTTACTGAAGGACTCGAGACCTACAGCGCTGCATTAAACCTCAAACCCGATTACCTCGAAGCGCTCTCCGAAAAAGGAAATACATTAAGTTGGTTAGGACGCTATAAAGAGGCGATCGCGGCCTATGACGCGGCCCTGAAAATCAAACCCGACCGCCACGCAGCGCTGAACAACAAAGGCGTTGCGCTGTGCAATTTAGGCCGCTATGAAGAGGCGATCACCGCCTATAGTGCTGCCCTAGTGATCAACTCCACCGATCCTGATATCTGGGATGGTCAAGCCATTGCTCTGCTTCATCTAAAACTTGCTGATGAAGCGATCGAAAGTTGCAAAAAGGCTTTAGAGATTGACAAGAACCATGCCGGAGCTACTTACGATATGGCTTGCTCTTACGGGCTGTTGAGTGATTCTAATCAAGCCTGTTCTTGGTTAGCACAAGCCATTCATCTAAAGCCTGACCGATATCGCGAGATGGCGAAGACCGATCCTGACTTTGACACAATTCGCCACGATCCCCGCTTTCAGGCACTTTTGGAAGGGGGCGAGGAGTAGCAGGGTAGTTGGGTGTGAGGGTAAGAGGGTGGCTGGGTAGCAGGAAGAGGAAATATCGCTCTATGAACGCTGAAGATTTAGACCGCCAATTTGATGATGGCGAAGACGTATTGGAGCATTTTGATCTCTCGACCCTCAAACGCCCAGAGTTAGCAGCGCGATCCGTGGAAATCAGCTTTCCGCAATGGATGATCGCGGCCCTCGATCGCGAAGCCCAGCGTCTGGGCGTAGAACGCGATGCGGTGATTAAACTGTGGCTGAGCGAACGCCTGCAAAATAATGCAGTAGCTCCCGTCCAGTGATCATCGTTTGACCCCAGGTGAGGCTATGCTGTGAGGCAACTTTTGCCCCGCTGAGGAAAACACCATGAAAACCTGGGCGATCGCGCTTTCTGCTTTACTCATCACCGCTTGCTCGGCTCCTCCAGTCGCCAGCCCCGAACCTACCCAACCAGAGGTCTGTGAGCCGGGCGCGTCCGACCCGCCCGACACCGCAGCAGCCACGGAGGCTCCCCCGGCGTTTTATCCGCCCCCCGGCTCTAACGAGATGCTGCGGCAGGCGTTGTCCGGGGCGGAGGGGCTGGAGGTGATTATCTCCGACGTGGTGATTCCCCCCAACGCCGAAGTGCCGCCCCACTATCATCCTGGCGAAGAATTTGTGTACATCATCGAAGGTTCCGCCATACACGTGGAAGAAGGCCAACCGGAACGCATGGTGCAGGCGGGCGATGCCCTCGTCATTGCTCCTGAAGCTGAACATGCCCCGCGCGGTGGCCCCGAGGGGGCGCGGGCGATCGTCTTTCGCGTCCATGTGGAGGGAGAACCCGAGCGCATTGTGGTCGAGTAAGGTAAGCCTGCTTCAGTCCGCGATGGTCACTGTGGGAACTGTCTGCCCCGCGATCGCACCGCTACCCACCTCGCTATCGTGGAAGAGACCGACAGGATCAGCCACCCTGGCTGACAACCTTCCCAGCGGTGATAGCAGTGCAGGTCAACTTGGTGGCTCAGCTCAGTTCCCAACAACTTATCAAGACGCGATCGCGTTACTTTTTGGCCGTAGTGGCGTTGTCTGTACTGGCCCACGGCATTGTATTGGGATTGCCCTGGCCAGAGCCAGAAATCCGCCCCGCCCCACCCGCTCCGCCAGAGCCAGAAGCCACCGCGACAATGGATGTCGCCATTTTGCCCAGTGACACTCTGCGGCCTCCTACTGAGCGGCCTGTCGAGACCTCTGGGTCTGAGCCGCAAGACCTATCCCGACCAGTGGTGGAGCGATCGCCCGTCCCCCCGCCCTCACCGACCAATGCGCCACCACCACCCATCGATACGCCCCCGCCAACATCACCCGAGCCCAGGACGGAACCGAGAGCACCAGGGCCAGATCCGGTAGGTGAGCTGCCTCCAGAACCTGGTTCGCCCGGGCTGACAACACCTCCGCCCCCGCCGACCCTCCAGGAGCGTTTGCAAGATCCTGGTGAGTATCAATACGACGGCACCCAACACTTTGATTTAGAAGAAAATCCCGTTCAAGCCTTAAGCATCTATGACGCTTGGACGGTGCCGGGACAAACTGTGCCGTCCCTCGCCGACCCATTACAGCTCCCCTATGAATTAGGAGCCGCCTGTTTAGATGCGCCGCCGCTGCGGGGAACGCTGATGGTCGTCGTCGATGAGGTGGGCAACTTTCGGCGCTTGCCAGAAGTCGTCAGCTCGACCGGATACGCCATTTTGGACGAACAAGCAGAAGACTGGGTGCGTACTGGCCAATACCGGCTCCCCAATGACAATGAGGCCAAAGCATACGCCGTCAACGTCGAGGTTGTGTACCCCCGCCGATGTCTCTAACCACCCCGGCTCTTCATTAGCCTGACCTTGCTGCTGCCTTTCAGGGCCTTAATGCAACCATGCAACCATTCCAATCTTGCTTTTAGTAGCCTGAGACACTGATTTTTTACCTCTCCAGTCAACCTTCACGGCTTACCCCCTAGCCCTGAGGTGCTAACTCGGAACATAATGACAACTGATGACCCATCCGAATAAATTACCCACCATGCTGTCGTCAGCTGTCGAGCCCAAACAAGCGATCGATAATCAAACCGTCTATTTCCGCTGCATTGCCGGTTGTTCTGCCAAGCATTCGCTCTTTGATGTGATTTACACCTGCCCTTCCTGCGGCAGCTTGCTAGAGGTGCACCACGAGCGTGAGCCGTTGAAAGAACGCAGTGCCGACCAGTGGAAGCAGCTGTTTGATTCTCGCATCAGCACGACCCGGTGGCCCTACGGCAGTGGCGTATGGGGCTTACGAGAGTGGGTCATTCCCGCCCTCGCTGACGAAAATGTGGTCAGCATGTTTGAGGGCAACACCAACTTGTTTTGGGCCGATCGCTTAGGCAAGCAACTGGGCGTGCCCGACCTCTGGATCAAACTCTGCGGCAACAGCCATACCGGCAGCTTTAAAGATTTGGGGATGACGGTGCTCGTCAGTGTGGTCAAACAAATGATTGCCCAAGGCAAGCCCATCAAAGCCGTTGCCTGCGCCAGTACCGGCGATACCAGTGCCGCGTTAGCAGCCTATGCCGCCTATGCCGGTATTCCTTCGGTCATCTTTTTGCCTGCGGGTAAAGTCAGCACCGCACAACTCATTCAACCGGTCGCGAACGGCGCCCAAGTGCTGGCTCTCGACACTGACTTTGACGGCTGCATGAAAATTGTCAAAGAAGTCACCCAAGACAACTCAATTTATCTTGCCAACTCGATGAATAGCCTGCGGATCGAAGGGCAAAAGACAGTAGGCATCGAGATTGTGCGCCAATTTGACTGGGACGTTCCCGATTGGATCATCATTCCTGTTGGCAACCTGGGCAACATCAGCGCCCTCTACAAAGGCTTCAAACTGATGATGGATTTGGGGCTCATTAACCGGATGCCGCGACTCGTCGCGGCCCAAGCGGCTCAGGCCAACCCCTTCTACGAAGCCTTTAAGCAAGGCTTTAAGGCGAAAGTCAGTAAAACTGCAGGCGATACCCTCGCCAGCGCCATCCGGATTGGTGACCCGGTCAGCTATGACAAAGCCACCAAAGCGATTTTAGAAACCGATGGAATTGTGGAACAGGCAACGGAAAACGAACTCGCGGCAGCGGCGGCGGAAGCTGATTTGACTGGTATGTTCACCTGTCCGCACACGGGCGTCGCATTGGCCGTGTTGAAAAAGCTCATCCAACAAGGGTTGATCAAATCGAGCGATCGCACCGTCGTCATTAGTACCGCCCACGGCCTCAAATTCACCGACTTCAAAGTCAAATACCACGAGTCACGCCTAGCAGACGTCACCAGCCAGTACGCAAATCCGGCAGTCCACTTACCTGCCGATGCTGATGTGGTGCAAGCCGAAATCCAAAAACGGTTGAGGCATTAAATTCGGTGCCACCCTCCAGTTCAGAAAAGTTAGCCGAGAAGCGCACTTGACCGAGTGACCACTCTTCGCCGTAACATACCTGAGGACGGGTGCGATCGCGATGACAGCGGTCATCCATGCATGGGAATCGGCCACCTAATCTTCAGCTGAGGAAACTCCTCTATGGGAATGCCCTGCCAAGTCAACAGCATTCTTAAACTCAAAACTGCCAAAGGATATCCAGCCGTGCTGGAGCTTGGGAGTCGCCACGAAGTCAACAAACATGGCTATCGTATATTTCCGATCGATGTTCCACTCTGCTTAGTCAACGAGCATTGGCAAGCCCATGCCGACGTCGTCATCGATAAACTAACCTGGCAACAACAGACAACCTCTCTCCAGTTCCGAATTGTTCGCGTCTATGAGACCCCATTTATGATGCAGTAGCCACCCGTCACGAGAGCTTTGGCGCGAGCTTTTTATCGACAATGCCTCAGGTTCCAGAGACGACAGTTCACCCGCTGACATTCAAAGCACCGATATTCAAACAAGAAAATAGTCTGGCAGGATACCTGTCTCAACGATCCGGTTTCGTTCCTCAATCGCCTTCTCATTACCCAGCCGTTCCTGACTGGTTGAAAAGCCGATTGACTGATGTAGCACCTGCATCCAATCAGAGTTCCTCGTCCACAGCCTCAGCTTCGGCTTGCTCAGCGGCGCGCTCATCTTGAATGGCTTGAATACGCAAGAGCAGCTCTTCTTCTTCGTCTTCAAACTCTGCTTCAGGAATGTCACCCATATCAAACGCGAGTTGCAGGGTCAGCAGTTGCTTCTGCAGCGCCTCCAGCTCATCAGTTTGATCTTCGACTTGGTCGAGAATTTTTTCAGCAATCCAGGTGACCCCGGTAAATGGCCCTGTGATTGGGGCTAAGAGTAAACGCAAAACCATGACCTGTTTGCTCCCGCTGTAAATCGCGCGCTGCCTGTTCACTCTACTGTGACGAAGCCCAACATGAATCAGCACTTCGCTTCAAAAAGCTTAGTAAAACGTGAGTCGCCCAAGGCTCAATGCACAGCAGGCCACCACGCAGGAGTAGGCTACGGTCAAGGCTGAAGCGTTAAAGCGATCGCTGATCTCGTCGCCGTTAGCTATTGAGGCAACTCAGCAATCACCCATGACCACACCCAGCTGTAGTAGCGCTCAACTGGAACACCAAGTGACATCTGCAACTGTATCAGGTGCGTGGCCGTACAGGTCATGGGATCACTCACACAGCCATCCCACCCTGATGCAATGTGCTTGCTGCATCCGTAACTATCGAAAAGACTTTTCCGCGATCGCGGAAAAGTTGTCTGACCGCAGTGTCGTTAAGCAGCCTTGACAGCAAAATCACCAGCGAATTCAAAGACCTGATCTAACTGCGTCAACTCAAACACAATTTGAATCGAAGGAGGCACCGAGCAAAGACAAAAGCGCTTACTCAAACTACGCGCCATCCGCAGAGCCGAAATCAACGCAACTAAGCCAGCACTATCGAGGGACTCAACACCGCTCATATCGACCATCAGACCCGCTGAGTGATCGGCAGTAATGTGTTCAACGAGTTGGGCCTGCAGGGTACGCGCGTTAGCCGCATTAAGCGCACCACTCAGTTGAACGATCGTTAAAGCGGATTGAATACTTTGCATCACTAAGGACTCCAAGCCATTGACGTGTGCTGACGAAGAAGCATTTAAAACTAATGCTCTGAAAATAAGCCAGGCAGCAAAGGTCTGAACACTGCATTAGCGCCGATTTCTTACAATCTTGATGACGCTTTGCTCTTATATAAAGTTTCAGTTAAGTATTTTCACGCACAGTATCCTGGCGCACAAAATTGGCTAGTGACTAGAATCACCGATCTGTAATTGTCACGATCACTTTTTAAGAAAGGAGTTGATCACAGAGAATCGCCATCATTTCAACGAAAATTAGAGCAATAAACTTAAAGGGCTAGTAAATATGAGGCCTCATAGTAGTATTCGTACACTGGTCAGCAGAGTCTTGTCGATTCATCAGCTCACCCCAGATTTAGAACAAGCTATCAATAACGAACTGACGCGACTGGGGTATCTTCCAGAAGGGGACGCAGAAGTTTTAGAGCTTTTGATGGAAGCCCTTGATTCCGGTTTAGTGCGACTGGTGCCGAGCAACTGTGTCGTCAGCTAGAACCCGAGTACACACAGCAATTTTCTGCCGCGATCAAGACGAGCTAAGACAGCGTCAAAATTAAAGTTGTACGACAAAGCCTCCCCTCAAGAGCATCGTTACGGTTCGAGAGGAGAGGCTATTGTCATCATATTGTCAGAGAGTCTTCCCGAGTAGTTACTGACCGCCGACCGACATCGGCTCCAGTGGAGAAGCATCAAATGACAAGTCAGTGGACGTGTCTTGAGCAGGCTCCGTCACGGGATTACGCGCCATGATTAGCTCGATTGCTCGGCTCACCTGCTCAGGAAAGATCACCACCAAGGCATCTTTAGGCGCGTTGTCCAAGGCTGATTCGATCGCGGTCACCTCATCCAATTCGACCGTGTAAGGCAGAGATGATGGGGCGGTTGCAGTGATGCCTTGAACAATGAAATCAGCGGCTTCGCCAGCCGGACGTCCGCGACCATCGTCGTCTTCTTTCACAATAATTTGATCAAAGAAGCTGGCAGAGAGCTGTCCTAGACCGATCAGATCCTCATCGCGGCGATCGCCAGGTCCACCAATCACACCAACCGTAGGGCCAGCCCAATTTTTCACAAAGCTGCCGACGGCTTCATAACCAGCCGTATTGTGGGCATAGTCCACCAGCACATGGTAATCGCCAAGATTAAAGAGGTTCATGCGCCCTGGAGTTTGCTTGGCCGAGGCTTCAAAACTACGCAAGGCAGCGCGAATCTGATCAATCTGAATGCCTTGTACGTAGGCCGCCAAACTAGCGGCTAACGCATTGGCAATCATGAAATCAGCGCGCCCCCCAAGCGTTACCGGAACCTGTTTGGCATCTTCAATCCGAAGGACCCACTCTTGCTGCAAAATGACCAGCTGACCGTCACTGTAAACCGCAGCAATGCCCCCTTCCTTGACATGCTGCTGCACGATGGGATTGTGAGCATTCATTGAGAAATAGGCAACTTTGCCCGCCACGCGATCGGCCATGGCAGCGACGCGCTCATCATCTGCATTGAGAATGGCATAACCGTCAGGATGAACTGCTTCAGCAATCACAGATTTAACCCGAGCCATTTGGTCAATGGTGTCAATGTCACCTAATCCGAGGTGGTCGGCCGCCACGTTCAATACCACGCCCACATCGCAGTGATTAAAAGCGAGGCCCGATCGCAAAATGCCGCCTCGAGCCGTTTCCAGCACCGCCATATCGACCGTCGGGTCACGCAAAATGACTTGCGCACTCTGCGGCCCAGTGGTGTCACCTTTCTCAATCAAATGATCGCCAATATAAATGCCATCTGTCGTGGTAAAACCGACCGCACTATAGACCTGACGGGCAATGTGAGCGATTAAACGCGTGGTGGTAGTTTTACCGTTGGTACCCGTAATCGAAACGACAGGAATCCGGTTAGGCGTCCCCGGAGGGAAGAGCATTTGCAAAATCGGTGCTGCCACATTGCGGGCAATCCCTTCACAAGGAGCCAGATGCATCCGCAATCCGGGAGCAGCATTAACTTCGACAATGACGCCATCGGCCTCGCGTAACGGCTTAGTGATATCGGTGGTAATCACGTCAATGCCCGCAATATCCAAGTCGATGATGCGGGACACTCGCTCAGCCAACCAAACAGTTTCAGGATGGATATCGTCAGTGCGATCAATCGCGGTACCACCGGTACTCAGGTTGGCTGTAGCTCGCAGATAGGCGACCTGCCCGGCTGCTAGCACGGTATCCAAGTCAAAGCCCTGACGACTCAACATTTCATCAGTAGAGTCATCGAGCTTAATTTGGGTCAGCACGTTATCGTGACCATCGCCCCGGCGGGGATTGCGATTTTCGGTCTCGACTAACGCCGCGATGGTTTGCTGACCGTCGCCGATGACGCGAGCCGGGATCCGCTCAGCCACCGCCACAACTTGGTGATTCACCACTAGAATGCGGTGATCACGCCCGGTATAAAAGTGCTCAACAATAACGCCTTTGGAAATTTCTTTGGCGCGATCGTAGGCCGCTTCAGCATCCCGCCAGGAACGGATATCGGTGGTAATGCCCCGGCCATGATTACCGTCCAAGGGCTTGATGACGATGGGATAGCCGCCCAGACGCTCAATGGTGGTTTCCAACTCATCAAAAGCAAAAATAACTCGGCCCGCTGGAACCGGTGCCCCCATTTCTTCTAAGACCGCCTTGGTCCGCTCTTTGTCACAAGCCAGTTCTACCCCAAGCACGTTACTAGAGGAAGTCAAAGCAGCTTGTACTCGTTTTTGATACTTGCCGTACCCTAGTTGGAACAAATCACATTCTTCGAGTTCCATCCAGGGAATGCCGCGCGCTTCGGCTTCCGCGACTAGCGCTTCTGTCGTTGCCCCCAGAGATACCTCAGCGCGGAGTTCCTGCAAATCAGCTAAATCAGTTCTCAATTCGCGCTCTGGATAGCTGCCAGTTTCCACAATGCTTTGGCAAAGTCGCACCGCCGCCCGAGTCGCATAACGCCCAGCGGCCTCATTTTTATACTCCACGACGACCTGATAAACGCCGGGGGTACCTGTTTCACGGGTGCGCCCAAACCCAACTTCCATATCTGCCAGCACTTGCAGCTCTAGAGCAACATGCTCGACGATGTGACCCATCATCGTGCCTTCACGCACTCGGCTCAAGAAACCGCCGCGACAACCCGGCGAACAATAATGTTCTTCGAGGCTGGGCAACACTGCCACTAACCCTTCGTAGAAACCAGGCAAAGTGTCAGAGGGGCGATCGGCCAAATCTTCTAAATCCAGGCGAGCCACAATCAGCTTGGGGCGACGAATGCTCCAGTAGTTAGGGCCACGCAGGGTACGAGTTTGCAGAATTTTCATAGGCGGAGAAGGGGTATTTTGGCGGACTTTGACAGCGTAAAAGCTTTCACAGAAGGTGTCACCTGAGGTACGCAGAGCTTGCTTGCTCCTTCAGGTGCAAGTACCAAGTAAACAAGCCTGTAAAAACTAGCCTAGCGATTTTGACTGATTCACAGACTTAACCTGATTCATTTTGTAGACGATTCACAGAGGAAAAAAATTCACTTGAAGACAGAATTTTGATAGTCAAAGAATAATTTCCAAATCGACGCTGCTGGATAAAAGCACTAACGGGATGCCGAACAATGGAATTTGAAGGGGATTCAACAACTGTAGTCGATAATACAGCATTCATCTGAGAACCACAAAAGCTCGTGGCACTTGTCAACAGGTGATGACATTTCGTTAGAGAAAGTCAGCGATTATGGCAACGGAGTTAGCTTGACAGGAGTGATTTGGTTCCAGACAATTTGAGCCGCCAGCCTAACATTTCAGGACTTAGAGAGATGGGGTCATTTCAATCACTGAGGCACAAATTGAGCGACTTTTGTAGTTGTAGCGATCGCCCGCGCTTAGCACGTGTACTTGCAGGTCATGCAGGCTCAGGGGAGAGGTAACATCAGACAAACGATGATTCGTATGGGTCAGACCACCGGGATCAATAATCGTGACCGCGCCTTTGCCGATCACCTCGAACGTGCCGTCGCCACGAAACGCTGCACAGGTGTCTTCGTCAATACCGATGCCCAACTTATCGGGATAAGCTGCGATCGCGCTCAACAGTCGCGCCATACGATTGCGGTTATGAAAATGCTGGTCAACCAGTAGCTCAGGAATGATACCCAGGCCATCCATCAGGTCAACTAAAGAACGGTTGGGCGATTCACCGCTACTACCACCGGAAATCATTTTTTCGCCCATCACTGCAGCGCCCGCACTGGTACCTGCAACCACTAGTGTCCCCAAGTGCAGACGCCGCATAATGGCCGCCATAAACGTGCTGTTGTTGATGAAGTCAAACAATCGCACTTGATCCCCGCCGGAAAGAAATACCCCTGTGCAGCCATCCAACAGTTCTAACCAACGATTTTCATCGCACTCTCGGGGACTGCGAATGTCTAACACTTGAACGTTTTGGGCACCAAGTTCGGTGAAGATTTTGTAGTAACGAGCACCAACAACACTGGGCTCTTGAGAAGCACAGGGAACGATGCCAATCGTGGCTTGCTGACCGCCCGCGCTCTCAAAAAAAGCCGTCAAGATGGTAAGCTTACCGACCTTATCTTCTGCCCCGCCAATCGCCATGATGGGGTATCGGGTCGGAGTCGTCATAACCTAACAATCAAAGAAGTTTATTCACAGCAGTGCATAAGCACTCATAAAGAATAGCTTAAAATCTGACGGCAATACGACATTTAGAACAGTTAGCTGACGGATTGGCAGCGGCGTCTTAGGAGGCATCGCTGAGATGCCGCAGAGCCCCCTGCACTAAACGAATCTCGTCATAGGAATAGGTGTCTCCTAAGTGATCCCGCACAGCATTCAGATAGGGACTGTCTACCGTTTCAAGGGCTTGTCGAATGGCCACCTGACGGTCGGTCGGCACGAGGTCATCTAGGTTGACGGGAGCGCCGGTGGCCAATAAGGCTACTAGGTGGCCGACGATGGTGCTGTGGCGCAGATTGCGCAAGCGAGCAATCTCATCTAACGAGTGACCAGCCTGGTAGAGTTCGAGGGTTTGGGTCTGGGTTGAGGTGGGCGCCGAGGCACGCTGGGGCTGGGCTGCCGGGGACTGCACGCCATGCTCTACGCAGTAGGCGTTGATGGCGGTGACAAAGTCTTGACCGTACTGCTCAAGTTTGCGACTGCCCACGCCGGAAATGCGGCTGAACTGTGTGAGCGATCGCGGCATTCGTTGCGCCATTTGCCGAAGCGTGCTTTCCGTAAACACGATGTAAGGGGGAATGCCCTGAGCATCGGCCAGGCGTTTGCGGAGCGATCGCAGTTGAGCCAGCAGTCCAGCCGCTTCAGCAGAGGTTTCGACGCTGTCTTCGCTGCCGCCTTTGAGGGTATCGGGAATCGCAATCTGCACGACGAGTTGCTTACGGAGCACCTGCCAACTTGCTCCGTTGAGCTTTAGCACCGGAAAACCGTCAGTGGTTTCTTCCACTAAGCCTTGATGCAGTAGCGATCGCCCCAGGAGTTTCCATTCTTCGGTAGAACGATCTTTGCCAATGCCGTAGGTCGAGAGCTGGTCATGCTGGAGTTCCAAAATCCGCTTCTTTTGCGACCCGCGCAGCACGTCGATGATGTGCACCATGCCAAAACGCTCACGACAGCGAGCCACGCAGGAGAGAAACTTTTGCGCCTCAATGGTCCAATCTTCAAGCGGCTTGGGATAACGACAGTTGTCGCAGCGATCGCACTGTCCCGGAAACATCTCGCCAAAATAGCTGAGCTGAATTTGGCGACGGCAGACCGTGCTCTCGGCGTAATCGAGCACCTGACGCAACTGCTGGCGGGCAATTTGTTGCTCTTGCTCGTCGGCCTTTTGCTCAATGATGTAATTGATCAACGACACGTCGCCATAGCCAAAATACACCGTGCAGTGGGCGGGCTCACCATCGCGTCCGGCTCGACCTGACTCTTGGTAATAGCTTTCGAGGGTACGGGGGAGGTCGTAATGGGCGACCAGTCGCACGTCGGGCTTATTGATCCCCATACCAAAGGCGATCGTCGCCACCATAACTTGCACATCGTCTCGAATGAAGCGGTTTTGATGCTCACTGCGAGTGTCGTCGGACAAGCCAGCATGGTAAGGGAGCGCCGCGACCCCATCTTGCTGTAAGCGACTCGCCAATTCTTCCACGTGCTTGCGGCTGAGGCAGTAGACGATCGCTGCCCCCGTCAGGGCTTTAATGTGACGCAGTAAATGAGCATAGGCCTGTCGATCTTTCGGCAAGACCTCGTAATACAAATTGGGCCGATTAAAACTTGCCACAAAGGTGGCAGGCGTTTGCAGGGCCAATTGTTGACAGATGTCTTCTCGCACGCGGGTGGTGGCGGTGGCCGTTAGGGCCATCATCGGCACTTGGGGAAAGCTTGTTCGTAATTGATGCAGTTGCCGATATTCCGGGCGAAAATCGTGGCCCCATTCCGAAACGCAGTGCGCCTCGTCAATGGCAAATCCGGAAATCCCGACCTGCTGATGCAGCCGGGACAAAAAGGGCCAAAATCCTTCACTCAATAGCCGTTCCGGGGCGACATACAGCAACTTGATTTCCCCGGCCAACAACTGCCGTTCTCGCTCTCTGACGTCAGCTAGATTCAGGCTACTGTTCAAAAAGGTGGCGGCAATACCGTTGTTGCGGAGCGCATCGACCTGATCTTGCATCAGCGCAATGAGGGGCGACACCACCACCATGATCCCCAGCCGCAATAGGGAAGGGAGTTGATAGCACAGCGATTTGCCTCCTCCGGTCGGCATCACAACGAGGCAATCTTGATGATTCAAAAAGGTCTCAATGACGGCGCGTTGATCCAGCCGAAATTCGTCGTAGCCAAAAAAGTGCTTGAGAGCCGACTCTAAAGACGGAAATTGGGTAGAGGCAGGGGCAGACATGTCACACAGCTAGCAGTTGCTCAGGCCCTAGTGTACCGAGAGGTGCCAATGAGCGTCGTGAGTGGTCTTAACAACAATCTGCCCCGGTGGATGATGCACTCGCTGCTCGCCACCGAAGAGTAGAACTGTGGGCGAGGCACCGTCACGCGGAAAAACGCTTGGTTACGGTCTTTAATGCTTGCCAGCAGCGTGCCCAAGGACGCTGAGTGGGGTGAGGAGTTTGCTGATCAGCGATCGCTGCCGCCTGAGCATAACAGGCATAGGCTTCGTCATATTGCCCCAGACGATACAACGCCACGCCCTTAAATAGCCAGGCTTGAGGATGAGCGGCACTCAATTCGAGGGTCTGATTGCAGATTTCTAAAGCGGCTTCGGGTTGGTCGAGGTGCAACAAACAGACGGCTTGGTTGACCGAATCATCCAGGGTGCGATCGCGATCAGCCACCTGCTGAAAGACTTGCAGTGCCTGGTGATAATTGCCCGATTCAAGCAACGATAATGCCATCTGGGCTGTCGATGTTTGGAGCGTAATAGAAGGGAGCTGTTGTGACATTATCAACTGGAGGCTAGGGGGCACATCGGCAACGAATTTTCAGTACACTAGCGGCCTTTAAGGTACCCAAGAGTGGAGCAATTATCGACATCAACAAGTCAGAGAAAGCTCTAACTAGGAGCGAAATCAATACCTTGTATGTTCGCCGTTGAATCGCCTTAGGCAGTCACTTTGCTGGTCGCAGTTGACGGCTAAACATATGGGCCACTCAACATCTATACAGAAGTTCGTTGAGGCCCACAGTAAAGATCTGCAAAAATTTACTGTAGTCAACTAATATTTATTTTCTGCACTTCATCAAAAGTAGTTTGCAGCTGGGCTTGTAGACGCTTTCAACGCCATAGTGAGTACTGGCCCGACCAAGAAGACTGTCCCCTCATTCAGGCACCGACACGGCCCCCTTTCGTAGCGCGTCAGCGTCATAAGCCATTGCCTGGTCATAAGTGGCGTGATGTAACCGAGGTGGCACTAATCAGCGGTCGGCATGGCTAGACATTTGGCGTCATCATGAGAATTGAAGCATGTAAGGCAGTGATGGGACGGCAGCGATCGAAATCTGATTTACCCACCAAGATGTGTCCAGTGTGTCAGCGCCCATTTACCTGGCGTAAAAAATGGGCCGACTGCTGGGACGACGTGAAATATTGCTCCGAACGGTGTCGGCGACGGCGATCGCAAGCCTCCAGTTAGTCTCACGCCATCAGTTGGTAAATGTGCGATCGCCAACCGTGCGGACCTTAGTCGCAAAGAGTTGCGTCAGCAGCACCGCTTGGCCCTCAGGCGTCTGGCTATATGTAAAACCGTAGGGGACAGTGGGCGGTAACTCCGCTAGCAGCGACTCCAGCACATAGGGGCTGCCATAAACCACCAGTCCCACCAGAGAGTTTTGGGCATTTAACTGGGTAAAACACTGCGCGGCAAAATCGCTCAATCCCGCCCGCCCACGAAAGGGATTGCCGCGGCTAAAAATTTGCAGCAGGGTCGGCGGCAGAGAATCGAAATCGAGTGGTGCCAGGGGACACGATCGCCCGTCCACCAAGCGGGTGCAATAACCCTGGGCAGTAGGAATCGCGATCGCCCCGGCTTGCGGACTCAGCCAGTCCGCCATCAGCACATCATCGACAATCACCAGGGACTGGGGCGCTGAGTCCAACCGATCCGTAACCGTACCGCGCACCGTCATCGATGCGGTCAAAATGTTGTGCAGGGTCTGCCTCGCGGTGGAGGTCGCCAACTGCTCCAACTGCACGGGCGGCGGCGGAATATGTTCCCAAGCGTGGCAGGTTTCAGGGGGAATGGTCAGGGCATGGCTGACTTTTTGCTTGGCTCGCCAAATCCGTGCCACTGCCGCCTGAATCACGGCGGGATTTAATCGCCCTATACGCACTGCCTCCGCCACAGCTGCAATCGTGCCCGCCGGATCAGCGGGCATGAGTAACACATCGGCCCCTGCTTCCAAAGCCATTACGGCCGCTTCGTAGGGACCATAACGCTCAGCGATCGCCCCCATAATCAGCGCATCCGTGACAATCAAGCCCTGAAAGCCCAAATCGCGCCGCAGCAGTCCGGTCAAAATGGCGGGGGAGAGGGTGGCAGGCAGTTGCGCATCAAAGGTGGGCACTCGCAGATGAGCCGTCATCACGGCATCCACTTGCTGAGCGATCGCCGCCCGAAACGGAGCCAGTTCGACCGCTTCCAGACGGGCCAAATCATGGGGAATTTCGGGCAAATGCAGGTGCGAATCGACGGCGGTGTCGCCATGCCCCGGAAAGTGTTTGGCCGTAGTCAATATGGGAAACTGCTGCGCTCCCTGGATAAAGGCGCGACTGAGTTGACTCACCCGTTCCGGTGTGTCGCCGAATGCTCGCACATTGATCACCGGATTGTCAGCATTATTGTTGACATCCACCACGGGCGCTAACACCCAGTTCAAGCCGATGGCGATCGCCTCTTGGGCGGTGATGGCCCCCATTTGTTGGGCGTAGTCACACGCGAGGGCCAGATCTCGATCAGCGATCGCCGATAACGCCATCGGCGGGGGAAAGTGGGTGGCTCCGGTAAACCGCTGGCCCACCCCTTCTTCAATATCGGCGGCAAGGAGTAGCGGAATGTCTGCCCAAGCTTGGAGTTGCTGCGATCGCACCCCGACCTCGACGGCACTGCCCCCCAGCAAAATCACCCCGCCAATCCCTAACGTCTCTACGCAATGTCGCAGACTCGTCTGATCCAGCTCCCACTGGGGATAGCGGCGCTGATGATCAAATAAATATCCCGATGCCCGGACCACGACGAGTTGAGCAATCTGGGCTTCTAGCGACAATGACTCGAAATCGGGCAAGCCGAGGGTCGTCACTCCATTTCCTCAGTCGCTGCCGGCACGTCAGTATCGCCCTCCAAATCAGCGGTCTCATCACTGCTCGGCTCTTCATCTGGCTCTTTTGAGTCGCGTTCGGCACTGAGCTGGTTGATCAACGACAGCACCCGAGTGCCCCGTTCGACCCCCAAGTCTTCACGAAATAAAACTTCGGGGGTGCGCCGCAGCCGAATGCGCTGCCCCAACTCGTGCCGCACAAATTTGGTAGCGGCCATCAACCCCGCCATGGTTTCCGCCCGCGCTTCCTCAGTGCCGTAAATGCTGACAAACACTTTGGCGTGTTGCAAATCGCCGGAGACTTCCACATCGGTCACGCTGACCATGCCCGCCCCCACGCGATCATCTTTGATGTCAGACATCAGCATTTGGCTGACCTCCCGCTTGATAAGGGAAGCCACTCGGGCGACTCGCCGATCGTTAGCCATGACAATACTTCTCCCAATAATTCAAAAACTGACCATCCACCGGGGGTCAGTCGGGTTGCACGAGTCTTCTGATCTCGTTGCTGGGCTGAGGCCACTCGAAACGGTTAGGCCACCGACAACCCCAACATGGCCCTCAGGGTAAAGGTCAGAAAGACGAAGACGGAAATCACTAGACCCACCAACGCGATCGCCGTCGTCGGACGCTTGAGTAGCGGCATCAGTGGTTCAATCGCGTTGAAAAAGATCCCCAAACTAAAAGAAATCAAATATCTGGGGTAACGTGAAACATTTTGAAAAAACTCTTGCATAATTCAACCCAGCGCCACTGTGCGTTGACTGGCAGCGCGATCGTTGCTGCGATATAACTTCGGTTTTATCCTATCGCAGTTCAGGAGTGAATCATTGATTTGGCCGATGACCGACAGCGTTTACAATGAGTACATCTGTATCAAAGCGGGACAAAGGTCGAAACCGCTGGTAGAAACCGTTCACTGCCAGGGTTGGGCGATCGCTCCCGACATCGCTTCATGACAATAGCTCTGCAAACTCGGTGTCAGCCTCGGCCCTTTCTCAAATGGGCAGGGGGCAAAGGGCGGCTATTGGAACAGTATCGTCGCTATTTTCCGGCTCAGTTTCGCCGTTATCACGAGCCCTTTTTGGGGGGCGGAGCCATCTTCTTCCATGTGCAGCAGTTCTGCGATCAGGCGGTATTAGCCGACTTGAATGAGGAATTGGTAAATGTCTATCGCTGTGTACAAGCGGATGTGGAAGCGCTCATCGCCCTCTTGCAACGCCACCAATCGGCGCACTGCCGCGAATACTACTATCAAATGCGGGCGCAAACTCAACTGCGATCGCCCTTATCCCGGGCTGCCCGTCTGATTTATCTGAACAAAACTTGCTTTAACGGCCTCTACCGCGAAAATCGTCAGGGCCATTTCAATGTCCCCATGGGTCGCTACAAAAATCCTAAAATCTGCGACGAGGTCACCCTGCGTCAGGCCGCGATCGCCTTGCAAAACACCGACATCGTCTGTGGAAAATTCACTCAGGTGCTGGATCAGGCGACAACAGCCCAGGATTTTGTTTATTTTGACCCGCCTTATCATCCCATCAGCGCCACCAGCAGCTTTACCGGCTACAACCGCTATGGCTTCCGGGCCGAAGATCAACAACGGCTCCAGCAGACCTTTGTAGCCTTAGCCCAACGCGGTGTTCAGGTGATGTTATCCAACTCCGACTGCGAGTTTATCCGCGATCTCTATGCCGGATTCCACATTCAAGAAATTCAAGCCTCCCGCGCCATCAATTCCAATGCCAAGCGCCGGGGCAAAATCTCGGAACTGGTGATCACCTCGTATCCTGTGCCGTCGATTTGATGGCACCTGAGGTTTCTCAAAAGTTGTCCCCTACGATGGACAACTCAAAGATGCGGCTTGCCAGAATTCGAAATTTTATTAAATTCCCACTCTTTTTTAGTGGCGATACATTTGGTTTTCCCACCCTGAGCTATTCAGAGGGGCAGTGGGCGATCGCTCAGCATCCTCCACCTCTGGATGACGACGCGACCATTGGGTCGACAGGTATGGGTTAGCTGCCGTCCACGTTGGCGCGGATGCCGCACACAGTTCGGTAAAAGTAGCCGTGTCTTGCTTCAGGGTTTGGAGTTTTGTCAATGCGGTTTCCCAATCTAAATTGGGTTCCCCAAAGACTTGACCCAAGGCTTGTAAAACGACTTCCGAGTCTTTGAGATGCTCGACCTTGAGCTGGCCACGATGCTCCAGCGGATCAGGTCGAGTCACCAATAAGGCATCTTTCACAACCTGACTGATGGTGGCTTGGAGCTGTTGCTGCGCATATCGGACTTGATGCTGAAATCCTTGTTGGCTCGAAGCGTATAGAGTCGGTAGTCGGTTCAGGGCGTAGGGCATCACCTCTGACCAGCGTCGAGATTTCCGAAACCAACTGGGCATGTTTTTGATTTGTCGCCACACCTCCTGAGAGACCAAGCCTTCCATCACGTTGAAGTAGCCTGAACTCGCATAAGAGTCGCCTGCCTGAGCCATTTTATTCACCTGTGGTAGAACACCCCATCAGCCGCTTGGTAGCCGTTGACTACATCGACCTCTCTTTAACGTGCTCTTGGCGAGACAAACAAAAACTCCAGCAGTGAATGATTCACAGAATCCTCACTGCTAAAGTGGCTAAATTAAAGTTTTATCAATGGTACGGGTCGGTTAGCGGCACCATACCTGAAACCTGGTCTGTGGTTATTGCTGGCTGCTCCGCCGTTGCAGCACAATCGCGCCGATCGCCAAGCTAGTGACGGAAAGAGCGGCTAACCCCATGCGCAGGTGAGCGATTTCGTGAAATTCAGTGTCGCCTGCGTCGCTGATATTTTGATAGTCGATGCCCCTATCGTCGATGGGCACGATGCGGATATCCTGGTGGCCGTCTCGTTCAAATTCAATGCGCCAGTCGCCGACCAACGTCTCGTCAGGCTTAAAGGTAAATTGTCCGGCTTCGTCAGTCATGGCTTCTTGCCAAGGGGTCTCGCGATCGCCGGGCGCATACACAATCACTTCAGCATCGGCCATGGGCTCACCCGTACTAAAGCTCGCGGTGAACTCCAGTTCCAGATCTTCTGCAAAGAGATCAACAAAGTAATCCGTTTGGGCCGCGTGAGCGAAGGCCGCAGGGGCACTACTCGCCAGCAGCGAGCCGCTGAGTAACAGTCCCGATATCAAGGTTTTCATGAGCGAATTCCTAAATGATGACGAGGCGACGCCCACAATTCTAATGCACAACTGCCCAACTGAAATTTGTCGCAGCCACCGCCTAGCGTTCCATGATGTATCCCACCGCCGCTAAGTTCCCGTAAGCACGGCCCCCCCTGCTAGGATCAAAACTGTCCCGCCGGGATCGCCACCGGACTTTCGCAGCAGAATGATGCAAATTTATCTGGATTACAGCGCCACCACCCCCACGCGACCGGAAGCGATCGCCGCCATGCAGGCTGTGATGGCCGAACAGTGGGGCAATCCATCCAGTTTGCATGAGTGGGGCAATCGGTCAGCCACCGCATTGGAAATGGCGCGGGTGCAAGTGGCGAGTCTGATTAATGCCAGACCAGAGAATATTGTTTTCACGGCTGGGGGCACCGAGGCGGACAACCTGGCCATAATGGGTATTGCTCGCCAATACGCCACACCGCAACACTTGATCGTATCGAGCGTAGAGCATTCCGCGATCGCTGAACCTGCTCGCTTTCTAACGGCGAAGGGATGGCAAGTGACCTGGCTCTCCGTTGATCACACTGGCCGGGTGAATCCCACCGATTTAGCGCAAGCGATTCGTCCAAACACGGTACTGATCTCCATCATTTACGGTCAAAGTGAAGTCGGGACGCTACAGCCGATTGAGGAAATGGGGGCGATCGCACGAGCCCGAGGCGTGTTATTCCACACTGACGCGGTGCAAGTGGCCGGGCGACTCCCCCTCGATGTGCAAACCCTGCCGGTTGACCTGATGTCATTGTCCAGCCACAAACTCTATGGCCCGCAAGGGGCTGGGGCTTTATACATCCGTGATGGCATCGAGTTATCGCCTCTCCTGAGCGGCGGTGGACAAGAAGGGGGGCTGCGTTCGGGCACTCAGGCGGTGCCTAACATTGCCGGGTTTGGAGTCGCGGCGGCACTCGCGGCAGCTGAAATGCCCTCTGAAACGGTGCGATTAATTCAACTGCGCGATCGCCTTTTTCACCAGCTTGCCGATGTCCCAGGTTTAGAGATTACGGGCGATCCCCGCGATCGCTTGCCACACCATGCCAGTTTTTGCCTGACGACGGCAGACGGCGACACCGTCAGTGGCAAAACCCTCGTCCGCCAAATGGATTTAGCGGGCATTGGTATTAGTGCCGGGTCGGCCTGCCACAGTGGTAAGCTGAGTCCCAGCCCAATTTTGAAGGCCATGGGATACAGCGATCGGGCGGCCCTCTGTGGCATTCGCCTCACCTTGGGTCGGCAAACAACCACGGCCGACATTGACTGGACGGCGATCGCCCTGCGCCAAGTGTTAGCGCGCACCCTGCCTTGTTTAACCCCTGCCAACGTGTGACCAACCACCGCCATGACTGGAGTCCCCCGCAGTATCGAAGCCGCCGTTGACCAAGCCAAAGAGGCTACCCGCGCCGCGATTCAGGCCGGATTGCCCCGCATTGTGGTCAATCTCAACATTCCAGAACTCAAGGTCATGCCCATTGCCGAGCAGTTCTATCCATTGCTGAATGAGTTGGAATTACCGTTCAAAATGTATTTCCCCGATGCGGGGGCAGCGGCCTTGGCGCGCCGCGATTGGGATAATCCTGACTTCAGCATTCGCGGCATTAACGAAATCAAAGGTCGGCTAGAACCCGATGACGAAGCTTGCCTCATCATCGAACCTTCCGCCGTTGAGGTGAATGAGGTCGAAGCCCTCTGCAATGAGGCGACGGGTAAGTACGTCGTCATGCTGAATCCGAAGCTAGAAGATATTGCCGTAGTGGGGATCGGCTATGCTGCTCGTCAACTGCGCGATCGCTTTCTCAGCACCTTAGAAACTGCCTACTATTTACAACCGTTAACGGGGGCAACGCTGCTGCGCATTTACCCTGGCCCTTGGCAAGTGTGGGGCGAAACTGCGGACGATGACTATGAGCTGTTAGGCGAGTTTCCCACCAAGCCCTCCGAGGAAGCGATCGCGAATCTCTTTGCCGATGACAGCGACTCAGACGACAATTCCTCCTCCTCTCCACCGCGTCCCAAAAAAGGTGGCCTCTTTACTGAACTCGGCCAGTTCATCCGGGCACTGACGCAATAGAGAGGCTACTGCCTCGCCACCCTCTCAGGCCCGACCATAGCTAGCTTCTCATCGAAAAATGGGTAATGCGGCGTTTTGTAACGCCAAAATATTGGCCTGTGTGTCAAGGTTGGTCTTGGCGCTCGCCCTCCTTTACTGTGAACTTTGAGTCACTGGTTAGCTTTGAAGGCATTGCCATCATGTTCGAAAAAGCCCACATACGAGCGGCGATCGCCGTCAGTTTAGGCGCGATCTCCGGGGCGCTGTGCCGCCATTACCTGAGTGCCGCCCTCAGCCAGCGCTTTGGGATAGCCTTCCCTTGGGGAACTTTGGGCGTGAATCTCAGTGGTTGTCTGGTCATGGGTTGGTTAATCGTCGTTTTCGTACAGCGAGGCCCCTATAAACCTGAGATTGGGCTCATGCTCACCACCGGTTTTTTGGGCGCGTACACCACCTTTTCTACCTATGAATTAGACATGGCAAATTTAGCCGATCGCTCTTATCTGTCTTCTAGCGTCATCTATGGTCTGGGCAGTCCCCTACTGGGGTTGATGTGTTTAGCATTGGGCAGGTTCATGGCGACTTATCTTTGGCCGCGCGCGGCGCGCGATCGCCCCTCCCCTGATGAGTCTTAGCCCAGGTTTAGGTGCCCCAATTCAACAATACGAACAGTCCGCGACAGGAGCTCAGAGAAGCGATCGCGACACTGTCACATGCATGTCTCACTTTTTCCAAGATTCGTTATCCTTAAACGCAATCGTGGGGAGCTTGCTTTGGTGGCAAGAAAGACTATGAACATAACGACTATCCGTCAACGACCGCAATGGCTACTCATCGGGATTATTGTGAGCGCCGCCCTCATCGGTGGGGTATTACGGGTTTTGTGGCCCCAGGATGCCCCAAACTCCAGCACCACGGCATCAACGCCCATCACAACCGAAGCCGAAGAAACCCCCCAAGTCTTTGAGTCACCGATGATTTCGCTATCGGCTGAACTCCGCAAAGCTGCGACGCCCAGCGAACTCGTGCGTTCCACCGCAAGTGACGAACGCTTATCGGGGGTCATGACCGGACGCGCCGACCCCTTTGCGCCTATCACCCAGTCAATCGGGGCCCACACCTCCTCTCGTCAAGAAGAGACAGCAAACAACACAGCCGCTCCACAAATTGCCGTCAGTGCTGATCGGGCACCCGTCTCTCCCAATTTGCCCACAACGTCTATTTCACAGGTGCCAGACTTGCCGCCAGTGCCGACCGCAAATGTGACCCCACCGTCCTTGCCAGCCATCCCCATGGCCGCGAACCCGTTACCGATTCCGAATTTGCCGAGCAGCCTTCCTGGCGCCAATGCTCAACCGCAAAGTCCAATTGAGACCGTTGAATTAACCGGCATCGTGCAAGTGGGCGATCGCGTGGGCGTCATTGTCCGCGAAGGCAACGGTCAGACGAGTCGTCATGTCTTTGCGGGCGACTTGCTCGCCGGTGGCCAGGTTCGTCTCAAATCAGTAGATCTCTCTTCTCAGCAGCCATTAGTCATTTTGGAATACCAAGGCAAAGAGTATACCCGCATTGTCGGATAACGCTCTCGATGCGGATCTGAGCAAGGTCCAGAAACCGCCAATCACGATGGCGGTATGGCCAGACAGAGTTACTCAGCAATGCTGAGGGAACTGTGGCAGCATAAACACACGCCACTTCCTTTGACTGGCTCAAAACAGTTTCATTCTCAGGTCATGGATCCATCCACCCAACGGCCCTTAAGCCTTGATAGTGCCTTTCCTTGTCCAATTTGTCGGCAAGGTACTATTGAGGCGATCATCCTTACCGATGCGTTTGCCTGTGAGTTTTGCCGTCACATATTGGCTGCTAATCTGGCCCAGCAGCAAGTCCAAGTCGTTGACAGTAGCCAACCCCTAACCTGGGGATGGAATGGCCAACGATGGCAGGTCATGCGCGGCGACAAGGCACAAGAATTGTCAATGCTCATATGCATTCTGGCAGTCGTGCTAATAGTGATCCCAGCCAGCTTAGTCTGGCTGTCAGGAGTCTTGTTTCCGCCGTTGACGCCGACCACAGGGTTACCGTTTTCAACCCTATGGGCAATCATCACTTTGACGGCCCATCTCACCTTTGTGCTGTGGCTGGTCGGCGAGTACTATCAGATTCCTCTCTACATTGCCGCCAAAATACGGATTGCGCGATCGCGTTACTCATCTCGTCCCTAAACGACCAGCGTTTGCAGCCTTGCTGGAACTATGAACGGAGCCGCAAATAGTTCCAGAATTTAGACCATGCCAACATGACATTGAACTCGCAACGTAGACATCATCTTCCATAGCCGAAGAAGCTGATCTCGCAGCATACTCAGCACAAAAACATTTGCTTGCGCATAGTGACATGCCAAATGCCGACTTCTAAAAACTCCTCCCCCTCACACTCAAAGCCGAGCTTTTCATAAAATGCGATCGCATGATGCTGAGCCGACAACACAACTTCGCGATAATGATTTCGTTGGGCTAGCTCCAGTAGCAGCGCCATAATCTGTTGCCCTACCCCTTGACGCCGGAGTGGACGAGAAACTGCAACACGGCCAATTCTGCCATGCGGAGTCAGCCTTCCAGCACCGACGGCATGTCCCCCATAGGTAGCCAACACATGCTGTGAAACGTTATCTAGATCATCAATTTCTAGATGCGCGGGAATCTTTTGCTCATGTACAAAGACTTCTGTTCTGACCTTATGAATTAGCGTTTTTTCAGAATTATAATCAATCACCCTCGTGATAATTTTAGGCTGGGTTAAGGGAACAGATAGCGTAGTCACCATGTCAAATTATTTTTGGGTAGATGCAAAAACGAACGATTGATAAATCATCAAGCTGCGATCAATGCCATACAGCCTGCAATATTTAGCTGATGAGACGAGACACGCAAAATCTGATTTCAATCAGACTCTTCTGAATGCTCTTGGTGATATTACATTAAGGTGCTCCTCGAAGGAAACCTGAAATTCTCTAGGCCAGCTAAATAGCCATTAGTTTAAAACAAGAGCATCAGCATCAATGAACCCAATACACAATCATAAAGATTAGCCACTTCACAGCCATATCAGCAACTCCGTGCACATCACTCAACCGTAGTTCAAAACCAAGACAACAAGTAATCGATCAAACAAAGGCAACACATGAGCGAGCTCTCAAGCTCCAAAGCACATAATTAATCGACGTTCTTTGAAAACCTAAAATCAGTCAATTTAAATTGATTCTAGTTGTCTACAAGCCTGTGACTTCATCTATCATTTACAAATAACATACTATCCAAAAGCGAGATTTCAACATTAAGCTAGAGTATTTCCCCAAGCTGACAAAATGCCTTGCCTTACTGATTTCAGACACTCTAAAACTTTGTTGAGTCAAGCTTATCATAGCGAAAACCGCATCACCTAAACTGCTGAATCCCGCCAATAGCATCACAGATTTATGCAAAAAGTTTATGCAAAAAGAGAGGGTGCCCATCTTGAGCAAGAAGTCGAAAAATCAGCACCACCTTCAAAATTATCATCTTCAATCTCTAGAGAAGACTCTCAAGAGTTTTTCAGGAACTTTCCAGCAGCCTCTGCTGTTCAGTCCAATTTATTGGCGTGCGCACAAATTATTGGCATCCACAACGATCAGCTCATCAAAAAATGTGAGATATCTGTAGAGCCAAAGTTAACGCTCATAGCTACATTGAGATTTTCAAACATTTGCACTAGCCATTTAACATTATTTTGGGTGCTAGTTTCGTAATGATTGAACAATGTTGAAAATCGCTTTTCCAAATAAGGCCTGACTTTCCGACACAACAGAATCACCTTGATCAGCAGACCAGTCGTAAGAATTGGACCGAGGTTATTAATCAAGTCAATAAAGACGAAATGCTGAGGCTTTGCTGAAGACTCCAAAACCAAAAAGTTTAACAACTGGCTACAGGTACGAATCAGCAGAAAGTCATTAGTAGGCTGATCTTCATTTTGAGGCAGTGTACGCTCTAGCTGCTCAGCCAGCATGCGATTAAACTTACGTTTTCCGTAGCCGGGTTCGACGGCTGCCGAAAGATAGTCATACAGCTCTCGCTTAAAATCTCGAAATGCGATGTGCTGATTTCGTTCGAGGAAATTATGAGCAGTATCTCGATAGCTGCGACCGTGTTCAACTTTGCCAGAAAACTGATTGAGGGAGGTGACCAACTCGCGATCGCTGAGCAACGTCGGATTACTCACTGGTTTCAACCGCGAGATCGTTTCAGGCGCCGCCTGAGATTTTTTCATTCGTGCCTGACGAACCCGGTAAGTCACGTAGTGTGACAGATTTACCTCAAATTTTTGTTGGGCTTGCGCCTGCATGCGACGAATATTTTGATGATGCGCTTCTGGGCTATCCTCACTAACCAGACAATATTCGTAAAGGTAGGGATATCGCTGGATCAAATTACCCAAGGGGCGATCAGCATCATTGCTTTGGCTAGAGTCACTGTCGACCAGCAATGCCAAGCGCTTGAGCGTCAAGTATTGCTCAGTCTCAGTAAAATTTTGAACAACTTGACGAAGATGCCGCACATGACGGCTGCGAGAGTATTCCCGCACATTTTCACAAGGCGTCAGTTCAAATAGATCAATCAGTAAAGGAACCGCATACTGAAGTTGCGGGTTACTTTGCCAGCGGTTAATTAGAATGTGGCAGCAACGATTGAGAATGAAGTGAAAGTACTCCTCAATCCCTCGATCAGCCAAAATCTGATCGAGAGCAGCGACAACCGCTGGGTCGGGATATCCGACGCCGTCTATAAACAGTGACTGGAACCGACCGAGCATTTGCTCTGGTGGAGCACACTCAGCGTACGCCAACAGGTGACCATAGAGCGTTTGCTCTTGTGGGCTGATAGAACGGCTTGGATAGGCTACCCTTTGGTTCACGGCAACACAGGCCTCTCCTAGAGGCGTTAATGATGATATTCATGATTGGTGGATGCCCCTGACAACCAGGAAGCTAATCGTCTCCCGATTAGTTTCCTGGCATTGAATAGTAAGATGCTTACCTATTAATTTAGCCGACTTACGTAAGCGAGACGTCAGTTTTTACACCTGGAATACAGATTTTTAAAAAACGTGAGCTCCGTGTAAACACGAATTAATTGCAATTTTTTATCACTTTAGCTAGGCCCTGAGCTGCTGAGCCAGGTCCTCAATTGGGAAGGTGGTCGAAAATCAGGACAAAAGACTCAGTATTTTTGAGGAAGTTGAACTTTTTCACAAAAAATAAAGAATCACCTTGAAAGTTTATTCGACATGATTTTGGCGTTTTTGTAAAGCTGTCTTTATGCGTGACAGCAGTGTTTTGTCTGGTACTTCTGGTGTCGTCAGCGAGGCCATGTGTAGCTGACAGGGACATCGGCACGAATTGAGCACAAGTTGACAGACTGTTCATGAAGGTTTGGCGATGGGGAAGGCTGTGGCAGCCTTGGCTCCTCGGTTACAGGCTTTCCGTAACAGCAGACCTCGTAAAATTCAAAAGCCTAAGTGCAAAACTAAAGTGCTTACAGCATCAAGCTTCTAGCGTTTGCCGGGGACGGCAGTGGGCACTTAGCTAAGGATCGTCATCCCTCCTCCATATACAGCTTCGCAATGTTTGCACGATCGCGACCTAGAAACGGTGGCCGCAGTCACTGTCCTCCAACCAGTGACCGGATGCAGTGGGCACCAATATCCTTATTGGCCAGAGCGAAAAAAGGTCAGGTAATTGTCAAGAGTCGGTTGATAGAGTTTCCCCATGTCAGTGGGCGTGATGCCATAGCTACCCGAAGTTCGGCGCACGCCAAATTGAGGATTGGCGTATAGCTCTAGAGAACTGCCCCGAGCATTGACGAGTTTGATTTGCACAGGCCAGGTGAAAAAGGTGTGATCTGCAACTAATGTTTTGAGCGTAGATAAATCTTGTTGTTGCAGCATTGTTTTGACACGGTTTAATTCGCGATCGGCCTCGTCAAGCGCAAAGGGGCGAGATGATTGTGACAACCCCTCTTGATGCAGAGTATCGAGAATCGCTTGGATAGCGGGTCCATCCACAAAGGGCAAAGTCACCAGGTAAGCGATCGCGGATAAGCCAGTTTCGTCATCGGTCATGCAGGCAAGCTGGGTGTGACGGTTAGTCAACTCAATATTGGGGGGACGCGATAAGACCGGACTTACTTCTGCTAACTGAACAAACGCGGCAGCTAGCGCGGCATGGGCTGCGAGTGTCATCACTCCGTCGATAGTTACCATAACCTGGGCCGGGCGCTGGTTGAGAAACGCATGTACGTCTTGCCCGGTGTTGAAGTAGCGACGCTGCGATTGGTCACCATAGAGGCTGAGGTCGATCCATTCACAAACGATCTCAGTAGTTTGGATGTCGTACACGATCGCCCCTTGCATTTGGATGCCGGTAATCGTGGCTCCCGACAGGTCAGCCCCAACACAGCGGGCATGTCGCAAATTGGCACGGCTCAGGTCAGCATGGACCAAGATCGTATTTTCGAGGGTGGCACCTTCTAATTGTGCCCCGGTCAAATCGGCTCCGCTAAGCTTGGCATCGGTCAGGTCGGCGTCTTTGAGGTTAGCCCCGGTCAGATTAGCCCACCGCAAATTAGCCCCGCGCAAATTGGCTCCACTCAGATTTGCGGTGCGCAGATTGCCGTGTCGACCTTCCAGGCCAATCATGATGGCATTATTCAAATCAGCCCCTTCTAAATTGACCGAGTGGGCTTGAACGTGGCTCAAGTTAGCCCCGATCAAGCTACTTTTTCTTAAGTTGCTACGGCTCAAATTAGCCCGCGTCAGGTTACTCCAACGCAGGCGCACTTCGCGCAAATCAGCTTCCTGCAGATTGGCCTGGGTCAGATTGGTATTGCTCAAATCAGCCCGCAACAATTCTGAGCGAATTAAGGACGCCCCAGTCAAGTTCGCGCCAACTAAAATCGCTTGAATCAAGTTCGCCACATTCATTTGAGCGGCTTGCAAATTAGCCTGACTCAGATTGGTACCGCTCAATCGACTGACATTGAGAACAGCGGCCTGCAAATCGCTTTGGCTCAGGTTGGCGTTACTGAGATTAACCACATTGAGGTCGGCCTCTCGCAGAATGATGTTGGGTAACCGAGTGCCTGACAAGACGCATTCGTTGAGCTGGGCGCGAGAAAAGTCACGCTCTCCCTGAGCGTATTTGTCCAATAAACGAGCCGCAGCATCGGGCGCAGGTAAAGGCTTCATGGGGCAGGCAGCAGGAGGGAGAACGCGATTGACTAAAACAACATCACGGCGGGCAATTTTACCCGGTTAATAAGGGGGCGATCGCAGGTTCGTGCGTTATGTCGATCATTGCCATCAGTATTGGGTAATCGACGCGGATAATTACGGTTGTATTTCAAGGTTGCCCGCAAACTTACGGATCTTTACCAAGACTTTGCAAAGCGACTAATGCGCCTTGCCGATGATGAGGCTGGGGAGCCTTTCGCAGGCATTGCCGTTCACGCAGCCAGACCACCCAATGTTGGGGCAGCGATCGCACCTGGCAGAGCAGCCTAGCGCTGAGAGTCTCTGGCCGCACTCAGAACGTCGCGTCAACTCGGTGACAGGCTTGAGATAGGGTGTCTTTGAAGGGGCGCTTTTGCGGTGTAAGCGCTAAAAGGTGGCATGAACATTGGCATTGTCGGTTTAGGGTTAATTGGCGGTTCTCTGGGGCTGGATTTTCGGCAACTAGGACATGAGGTATATGGGGTGACCCGGCGCCCGACGACTTGTGAGGCGGCGATCGCCTGTGGGGCAGTTGATTACGCCTCTACAGACCTGCAAAGTCTGAAATCAACCGATATTGTGTTTCTTTGCACGCCGATACATTTATTAGAGGCGATCGCCCTAGAGCTGATTCCCCATCTATCTCCTACCACCGTGTTGACGGATGTGGGGTCGGTCAAAGGGGCGATCGTCCATCGCCTCAGTGCACAGTGGCCTAATTTTGTCGGCGGTCATCCCATGGCTGGCAAGTCAGAGGTAGGGATTGCGGTGGCCGAGGCGGGACTCTTTGCGCAGCGGGCCTATGTGATTACGCCGACCGAACAAACGCCGCCCACAGCTTTAGCCCTGTTGACCGAACTGGCTCACAGCTTGCAAGCTCAGGTGTTTACCTGCTCGCCAGCAGTGCATGATCGAGCCGTGGCGTGGATTTCCCATTTGCCGGTCATGGTGAGCGGCAGTCTGATTCAAGCCTGTCTTAGCGAATCTGATGAGACGGTGCGCCAGTTAGCCCAACAGTTTGCCAGTTCGGGCTTTCGAGATACGAGTCGAGTGGGCGGCGGTCACCCGGAGTTAGGGCTGATGATGGCCCGCTATAACCGGGATGAGGTGCTGCGATCGCTGCAAGCCTATCAGCAGGCCTTGCAGGATTTAACCGAAAAGATTCAGCAATCTGATTGGGAGGCAGTGGCCGATGTTTTGGCGACTAACTACGCAGCCCGTCCTGACTTTATTCAATCAGCACCGGCTCCTGATAAAGCAGTGTCGTAAAGGTCACGGTGGAGCCCAGCCCTTCACCCATACTGATAAACTGCACCACACCGCCCATGGCCTCAATCAACCGTTGAGAAATGGCGAGCCCTAGCCCCGTGCCACCATACTGGCGGGTGCGCTCACCATCCACTTGACTGAAAGTTTGGAACAGACGATCTTGCTTCTCTAGCGAGACGCCAATGCCGCTGTCGGCCACGCTGACCTTGACCGTGCCTGGCCATTCTTGATCTTTGAATTGCACCTTTTGCGATTTGATTTCGGCACTGATGGTGATGTGGCCTTCGTGAGTGAATTTGATGGCGTTGCCAATCAGGTTCAGCATGACCTGGAGCAGTCGCTGATAGTTGCCGTTGATAATGATTTCGTCATGGGTCAGGGGCTGCTGGATTTCAAACCGCAGCCCTTTGCGCTCTGCTTGAGGTCGGGTGAAGTTTTCGACATTGGCAAACAGCTCACTCAATTTCACCTGTGACATGTCGATTTGCATCTTGCCCGCCTCAATTTTGGCGATGTCGAGCACGTCGTTAATCAAGTTCAGCAGGTGAATGGCGGATTTATGGGCCTCTTGCAAGAACTCGTCTTGTTCCTGGGGATCATCCGCCATGCCATCCAAAATCAGCCGCAGGAAGCCGATCATGCCATTCAGCGGTGTGCGGAGTTCATGGGACGTGTTGGCTAGGAATTCACTTTTCAACCGGGAGGCTTCTTCGGCCAGACGACGCGCTTCTTCGAGCTCGTGATGCTTTTGGCGCAGGCGTTGGTTAGCCGCTTGCAGTTCGTCGGCCAATCCCTGCGCATCGCGAAATAAATGGGCATGGGCGATCGCTGTCCCAACCTGTTCCATCACGGCTTGCAAGAGTGACATGTCGAGCCCTTGCCAGCCGGTCGCATTGGGTGACTTGAGAATAATGACGCCATTGATTTCACCCAGATGGCGCGTGGCTGCCACGAGGTAAGTGCCGTCAGCGATCGCGGCATTTTCCACAGCTTGGTCAATCGCGGCTAAGACCAGCGGCTGGGGATTACGCAGAACAGCAGACAGACTGGGATAGTCGGAAAAGCTAAGCGTCTCGCCTAACGGGCACTCAACAGCAGCAGTTTGCACCTTAGCCATCACAGGCAACGGTTGGTTCGGAGCTTCATAGGCACAAAAGATCCCCCATTCGACGACCAAAATCGCCGCCAACTCTTCCACAGTCTGTTGCCAGATCGTTTCTAAGTCGAGGGTCCGGCGAATTGACCAGGTGAGTCGCGTGAGCTGTCGCTCAGCAATTTGATAGGGCGCTTGGGCCACCCCGACTGCCGGGCTCCAATCAATGACCTTAAATGCCCCCATCCAGCTCCGTCCCGAATCCAGCGAAAGGGGACACAGTTGCACAACGCCCGTGAGCTGACCACTCGGAAACTGCATTTGCCAGGGGTCTGCGGTGCTCACTGGCACATCAGCCTGAAAATCGATATCAAGGGCATTAAAGTTACTGAGCAACTGTTCGAGCGATCGCCCCACCCAACTCGTAGGTTGCACCCCAAATTCTTCCGCGACCGACCATTCTAGGCTCTGCAGGTACCCCGACTCATCCACTACAAATAGCAGCGGTGGCAACGTTTCTGGCAAGAGGTACGCGCTTGCCGGGAAAGCCGCATCTTCGGTCTGCGAGTCAGTCTGGGACAAGGTTTGAGGGGACGGGATCCGCATAGCAGTTGAAGAAAGGGGCTTAACGGCAAGAAGCGAGCAGGGTTAACAGACTGTGATTTGATCGGCCAAACACGCACATCTAGGCATCGAGTGCAGCGAATGGGTTACAACAAAGGCCGGAAATCAAACAAGATTTTTGACTCCCCCAGTTAGGACAAACCACACCAATATTGTGGCAACTCGCAAACATTTATCCTGTTATAGCCGCTCTTACTAGCGATTGCCTGCTACTCATTGCGTTATCAGCGTGCCCGCGATCGCCTTGAGGTCGACAGCAAATGACTGTAACAATCGCAACATGCCACCGCTGCTCATGGCAGCGTCTCGCCTCAAAGGCCCGCCAGACCAGTAACGCACCCGCATCGGTACCGACTGCCGATCTGATCAGTCAGGAATTTCATCGCAGGATTCCGTCTGCTGATAAATCCGATTAAACTTAGTAACAGACTATTTGCTTTCTTTGAGGACGCCATCCTTGTATGACTGACGCACCTGTCTCTCGAATTCGTAACTTTTGCATCATCGCGCATATCGATCACGGCAAATCGACCTTGGCCGATCGCTTGTTGCATAAGACTGGCGCTGTAAGCGATCGCGACATGAAAGACCAGTTTCTCGACACGATGGATCTGGAACGAGAGCGGGGCATCACCATCAAGCTGCAAGCGGCGCGGATGAACTACACCGCCAAAGATGGTGAAACCTACGTGCTGAACCTGATTGACACCCCGGGACACGTTGATTTTTCGTATGAAGTCTCACGATCCCTAGCCGCTTGCGAGGGCGCGCTGCTGGTGGTGGATGCGTCTCAGGGTGTCGAAGCGCAAACCCTGGCGAACGTCTATTTAGCGCTCGAGCATGATTTAGAAATCATTCCCGTGCTGAACAAGATTGACCTGCCGGGAGCCGAGCCAGATCGCATCAAACAAGAGATCGAGGATGTCATTGGTCTGGACTGTAGCGAAGCCATTTTGGCCTCCGCGAAAGCCGGGATCGGGATCGATGAGATCTTGGAAGCGATCGTGGACAAAGTACCGCCGCCCCAAGACACGGTAGACGAACCGCTGCGCGCCCTAATCTTTGACAGCTACTACGATCCCTACCGGGGTGTCATCGTTTACTTCCGGGTGATGGATGGCACCTTGCAAAAGGGTGACACCGTCCGGCTCATGGCCTCCAAAAAAGAATATGAAGTGGACGAACTAGGGGTGCTCTCGCCCGTACAAGTGCCCGTAGAGGCCCTGCACGCTGGGGAAGTGGGATACTTCTCAGCGGCGATTAAAGCAGTGGAAGACGCGCGGGTTGGCGACACCATGACGCTCGTAAAACAACCCGCCGAAAAACCGCTGCCGGGGTACGTAGAAGCCAAGCCGATGGTCTTTTGTGGCTTGTTTCCCACCGACTCAGATCAGTATGAAGACTTACGTGACGCCCTAGAAAAGCTGCGGCTGAATGATGCCGCGCTGCAATATGAGCCGGAAACGTCCAGCGCGATGGGATTTGGCTTCCGTTGTGGCTTTCTTGGGCTGCTGCACATGGAAATTGTGCAAGAGCGGTTAGAGCGGGAGTACGACCTCGATCTGATCACAACAGCTCCCTCGGTGGTATATCAGGTAACCCTGCTAGACGGCACGGTCGTGGAAATCGACAACCCCAGCACGCTACCGTCGCCCCAAGAGCGCGAGTCCATTGCCGAACCTTACGTGCGGGTCGAAATGTTGACTCCTGAAGAATATGTCGGCCCGCTGATGGAACTGTGTCAAAGTCGGCGGGGCGAGTTCAAAGACATGAAATACCTCGCGCAGTCACGGACGGCGCTGGTGTATGAGCTGCCTTTGGCAGAGGTCGTGACCGACTTTTTTGATCAGCTCAAGTCGCGTTCGAAGGGGTACGCCAGCATGGAGTATCACCTAATTGACTACCGAGTGAACAATTTGGTACGGCTCGACATTTTAATCAATGGCGAACCGGCTGATCCTCTGGCGAACATTGTCCACCGTGACAAAGCTTATTACGTGGGTAAGGCCCTGGTAGAAAAGCTCAAAGAGTTGATTCCGCGCCACCAGTTTAAGATTCCGCTACAGGCTTCGATCGGCAGTCGGGTGGTAGCGAGTGAAAGTATTCCTGCTTTGCGCAAGGACGTACTCTCGAAATGCTACGGCGGCGACATTTCTCGGAAGAAAAAGCTGTTGCAAAAGCAAGCCAAGGGTAAGAAGCGGCTGAAGGCGATCGGCACCGTGGATGTACCGCAGGATGCCTTTATGGCGGTGCTGAAGTTGACCTAAATGCCCACCCGCCGGAAGATAAGGCGAGGTCAACGAGATGGGAAAATCATGGGCGAAGGTTGCGGCAAGCCGCTGGCGTTGGAGGCAGATCGTTGGTGTCGCCGAGCGGTGCGTTGGCTGGCGATACTGGCTAGCTGCGGTGTCCTGGTAGGTTGCAATTCCGGTGCTCCAGAGGGCACCAGCGAGGGCGATACTTTAGTCGGTGAAACCGTAACCATTCTCGGGACGCTGACGGGAAATGGCGAAGATAAGCTGATGGCCGCGATCGCTCCCTTCACTGAAGCGACGGGCATTGAAGTCGTCTACGAAGGAACCGACGCCTTTACCACCCTCATCGCCGTCCGCGTTGATGCGGGCAATGCGCCTGATATCGCATTGTTTCCCCAACCTGGCTTGATGCTGGAGTTTGCTCAACGGGGAGATTTGATTCCCCAAGCGCGGGAGCCTCTGACCTCGGCCTATGCCCCCTACTGGCTCGATCTCGCCAGCGTCGACGGTGACGTGTATGGCGTCTGGATGCGGGCCGATGTGAAAAGCTTGGTCTGGTACAATCCCCAGGCCTTTGCCGCCGCTGGTTATGACATTCCAACGACGTGGGACGAATTGACTGCCCTGAGCCAGCAAATAATTGCCGATGGCAACACGCCCTGGTGTCTGGGCATGGAAAGCGGCGCGGCAACAGGCTGGGTCGGGACAGATTGGGTCGAGGAAATTTTGCTGCGGCAAGCTGGCCCCTCAGTCTACGACGAGTGGGTCAGCCACGACATTCCCTTCAATGCTCCGGCGGTGGAGGCAGCACTGGAGACGTTTGGAGAGATTGTGCGTGACGAGACGCAGGTACGTGGCGGCCCCACGGGAGCGATTAGCATCCCCTTTGGCGATGCGCCTGCCCCCTTATTCAGCGAGCCGCCCGGCTGCTATTTGCACCGTCAGGCCAGCTTTATCAGTGACTTTTTGCCCAGCGGCTTGATCCCCGAAGAAACGGTGGACGTCTTTGCCTTGCCGGGTATGACCAGTGAGCCGCCGCCCGTGTTAGTCGGCGGCATTGTGTATGCCCAATTCAACGACTCCCCAGCGGCCACGGCCCTGATGGCACACTTGGCATCGGTCGAGGCCCATACCCACTGGGCGAATGAGGGATACATTTCTCCCCACAACGAAGTCAGCCTAGACGCTTATCCCGATGCGCTGACCCGGAATCAAGCCGCGATTCTTCAAGACGCTTCGGTGATCCGGTTTGACGGGTCAGATCTCATGCCGGGAGCGATAGGCACCGGCACCTTTTGGACGGGGATGGTGGATTATGTCGGGGGTGCAGACGCCGCAGCCGTACTCGCTGACATTGAGGCCAGTTGGCCAGAGCCAGAATAGCGATCGCCCCTCTATCGTTGCCGTCAGCGTTAACAGCGCACGCTGCTGTGCTGCTGATACACCATTTGCTGGTTAAAAAAGTTGCAAATGGCCTTCAATTCGTGAATGGCATCGAGCTCTGCCAGTTCAGCTTGGTTGAGAGGTGCTTGAGATCGCTTATCGGTCAATGCCTGTTGGCGCAGTTGCAAGTCTTTCGTGAATTTGAGTCGCGTCCAACCGCGACCGCAGTCAACTCTAATCTGGTCGAGTAATTGTGAAGGTTTTTGGCAGGTCGTAAACATGACCGCATCTCCTGATTGGATCATCCGGTTGCCCCATCGAGATGAAGCGCCGGGCCACCGAAAATTTTCATGAGCTATTAACAGCTATGCTCAGAAAAATAGTTATTTCAGTCTCTCTAAGCGAGTCCTTGATGGGCGATCGCTAGTATCCATTTGCTCATCTATCAAGATGCAACTGATGCTCTCTTATGTATGCCCAAATTGTTAGAAAATCAACCTTTTTTGTGAGATCAAGGCGGTTAATCTGGTAGACCTATCGACTCATCGTTCGCATCAGTCGGAATTGTAGATCTGGGATTAACAAAAGGAACTGGATAATTACACATTGTTACGATCGCCCGCTTGATTAGTCCGCAAATCAACGTTACTGAGTTCTTGCTCTAATCGCTCTACCGACGGTAGCTCGGGCTTAAGTGGGTCAGGCAGTTCTTTATCAGTGCGATGGGTCGAAATGCCGATGGGTTTTTGCAAATCGCGGAGAGCATATTCAGCGATCGCTTTATTTTTAGACCGACACAAAATCATGCCAATCGTGGGGCGATCGTCACCATGACGGAGTAAATCATCAACTGCTGAAACATAGAAATTCATCTTGCCAGAAAACTCGGGCTGAAAGTCGCCCATCTTCAAATCAATCACTACAAAACAGCGCAGTTTGAGATGATAAAACAGCAGGTCGATATAGAAATCTTCGCCCCCCACTTCCAGATGGTATTGACTGCCGACAAAGGCAAATCCCACGCCCAACTCTAGTAAAAAATCACGAATGTGATCGACCAGCGCTTTTTGCACATCGCGCTCTTGAGCATCCGCAGCGATCGCCAGAAAGTCAAAAGTATAGGAATTTTTGACCAAGTCACGGGCGAGATCAGACTGCACATCGGGCAGCGTGCGCTCAAAATTAGTAATCGCGCTGCTTTGCTTTTGCCCGTAGAGCTGCTGGTCAATCTGCGTCATTAAAATATTGCGGCTCCAGCCATGGGCGATCGCCTGTTGCGCATACCAGAGGCGGGCTTCTGGGTCTTTCACGGCTTCCATCAGCCGCACATTATGGCCCCACGGCAAATTTGCAACCACCTGTTGCAGAATTGATTCGTCGGTGTAGGTTTCGGCAAAGGCCCGCATGTAGTGCAGGTTGCGCGGCGAAAACCCCTTCATTTCTGGAAACGCCTGGCGCAGATCTTGGGCGATGCGATCGATCACTTTACTACCCCAACCTTGCTCCGTTTGGCGTTGCAAAATTTCGCGCCCAATGTACCAGTAGAGTAAGACCAACTCCCGATTGACGGCCAAGGCCGATCGCACCCGGGCCTGCCGAATCCGGTCTTTGAGATGCGTGATGAGGTCTTCGTATTCCGGGCTTTGCGAGGGAAGTAAAGCAGCCATAGCGGTGAGGCTCAATACTGCAACAGCTTGCTGCAGTATTTAAGTCAGAGGGGCAAATATAAAACTGCAACAGCTTGTTGCAATCGTCACGATCAGAGAGCGCCATAAAACTGCAACGCTTGTTGCAACATTGAGCGGGTGACGATTCGCCTCAGGTTATCACAAGTCAGTTCAAATGAACTGCTTTATTGGCCGCGATCGCGCAATCTCATTTGCTCTACCAATCAAATCATCAGCGGACGGGTTTCTAAAATCATCAGGGGACGGGTCCCTGTCGGCTCTACCAAAACAGTGAGGGCCAGTTCGAGGGCCCCGTCCCCTAACCTACTGACCGATGAACCACGACAGCGACCAGATCAACTGATGCCATCCGCATTCCTCGTATAGCGAACCGCAATCAGATGAAGTCACGTTCAGTGGCCGAATTGCTGACGGTAAAAGCATTCCGTATACCGTACACCTTGAACCTTTCGAGCCTCTGCTATAACTGCAAATCAGCCCTAACGAATTTTCCAAAGATAAATTACGGACTCCTCTTCGGAAGCAGGGAGCGTCAAAATTTCATCGGGTTCCCAGTCGCCCATGTCGAACTGATGAGACACGATGCGGGCACCGGGACGCAACTGTTGCAGTAAGCGCGGACAGAGCCGGGCATTGAGATGGGGCAGCAAATAGAGAGCCACCACGGTGGCCGCTGCAACATCGCTGTCGTATAAGTTGCCTTGTTGCAGAGTCAGCAGATGGTCAACTCCAGCCGTTTGAGCATTTTGGCGCGTTTGCTGAATGCAGGCAGGATCGATATCAATACCGACGCCGCGCGTGCCCCACCGGGTCGCCGCTCGAATCAAGAGTCGACCATCGCCACAGCCCAAGTCATACAGCACGTCATCAGCGCCCACTTGAGCCAATTCCAACATGGCGTCAACGGCATCGTCGGGGGTCGGAATATAGGCAATATCTGGACGGTTTTTAGACGGCTCAGACATAGGACGGCAATTACGAGGAATGCTGTTGCACGGCAGCCATCAAGGCTTGGAGCTGCGATCGCACGGACGCGATCGTGTACTCATCATCAGGATGGGGAGGATGGCCGGGACGCTCGAAATGAGGTCGCTCATCATACATGTGACCCCAGCGCATATCGACCTGCCGCACAAACTCCCGCAGGTGGACATCATGGGAGAGTAAGGGCTGCAACATTTCCGCCAAAGCCTGCAACGGCGTTTCAAAATGCCGACTACAAATCACGTCGTCCGCTTGTATCACCGTTAATAAGGTGGCCTGCAACGCCCCTGACGAGTCTTGCAAATGTAGGCCCACGAACTGCTTGATCGCATTTTTTACCTGCACCAGCTTGGGAATGGGGGATTCCCCCTTCAAAAAATCACTGCCTTCCTGACTGATGGCATCTGCCAGCGTAAATTTGCGCCCCTGGCGAATTTCCTGCTCGATGGCCCGATCTATCTCGGCATCTGAATCTGGCGGTTGTGGAGTAGGCATAGGTCTATCCTGGATGCTGACAGGGTGGCGGTGCGGGCGGTTAAAGACGATAAGCTCAGGAGAGAGCTCAACACCCAGTGAGCTGAGCAGCAAGCCAAACAGTTTGCTGTTGCAAGGTTGTCAGCCCTAACAGTCACGATGATTTTTTCTTCCGTTATCGCGCTTTATTTACCGTTACCGGGTAGTTCAGCAGATATGTCTGCCGCTATCTTCTTTTTGGGCTTAGTGGGATTGATCGCGTTTCAGGTATATCAAACCCGGCCCAACAAGTAAACGATCGCAGCCAGCATCAAAGCCGCGCGTCGTTGGACGCTGCATCACCCGTCCGGTACGGAGGCGGTTAGTCCAGCCGCTCTAATTGCCAGAGAATTTGGTTACCCTCACGGCGGACCCGAGACACTGACCAATTACGCCAAGCCCAATATTCGCCACGACTGGTAACAGCGCTGGCGTTCACATCCATCAAATCGGCTAACTCAGAACTGGTGATTAAGTAGCCTTCTTTGGCGATCGCATCTGCAATATGCAGCGTATCGATCATGTTGCGCAACTGCGTGACTCGCGCCTCTCGGGGTAAATTTTCGGTGGTTTCGATGGCGTCGTTAACCCCTGAATCAGCCATTATGTTCCTTTAGAAAACTCGCCTCTATTCTATGCCTTCTGTTGAAAAAGGCCCGCTTAATTACATCAATCCTTTCTTGCTTTACAAAAGATGATTATCTATTCTGCATTTCCTTTAAGCGTTAAGATGCCGCGCTTGGGGATGTTGCTTGAGTGAAATTGTTTGATTTTGAGAAAAAGCCCGCGCAATTTCGTCGCAGCGCTCATTCCCCACATTGCCGGTATGGCCACGGACATAAGTCCACTGAATGGGGGCGCCGGTTTGTTGTTTGGCGGCCTGATTGACGGTGTCTAATTCTTGCCACAAGTCTTTGTTAAGCACAGGCTTTTTGGCAGAGGTTTGCCAATCTCGCCGCTTCCAACCACTAATCCATTGCGTGATGCCTTTTTTGACGTATTCACTATCGGTAAATAATTCCACCGGGGTGGTTTGTCCTGTCGCGATGAGGGCTTGCAAACCGGCGATCGCGGCCTGCATTTCCATGCGGTTATTGGTGGTCTGGTCAGCGCGGCCCCCTAACTCATGCACCGAGCCGTCGTCGAAATACAGCACCGTGCCCCAGCCCCCCGGCCCAGGATTGCCCGAACAAGCGCCATCGGTGTAAATCGCTTTGACGGTCGGCAAGGCATCTGAAGACGATGCGGACGATGCGTCGGTAGGCGTCGTCGCCTCAGTTGCCTGTCCCGAGCTCTCTGGTGGCGTCGGCATGGAGGGCGTGGCGGCGGGAGCCTGCTTTGCCTTGAGAAATTGGAGAAAGTCGAGCACTTGGCCCAGCACGGGATCGGCGACCCCTTCAAGTTCTTGAATGAGCTGGTCTTTTAAGGTCATGAAATCAGGGCCAACAACGATGGGGTGGGCAGTGGACAGCTAGCGGGCGGGGCGATCGCAGAGCCGGAGTCATCATCAACAGCCATCCCGAAGAATAGCTTAGGGGATCTATGCCAGGTTGCGAGCAGCAGCATCGTGATTCACGCATGACCACTAACTGGCCGCTACTCCAGAACGCAGCGCCGCGATCGTTTCGCGGCAGGCCTGAGCGACTTGGTCCATCTCTGCGGGGGTGTTGAAGCGACCCAGGCCAAACCGCAGAGAAGCGTAGGCGAGATCGTCGGTATGGCCCAATGCCTTCAACACGTGAGAAGGGGCGGTGCTGGTGGAACTGCAAGCCGCGCCCGACGAGAGGGCCACCACATTTTTGAGGCCCAAGAGCAGGGCTTGGCCATCCACACCAGCAACGCTGAGATTGAGATTATGGGCGAGGCGCTGAGTGGGGTGACCGTTGAGCTGCACTCCGGGTAAATCTTGCAGAGCTTGCCAGAGGCGATCGCGCATCTCTCCCAACCGGGCTTGCTCGCTCGCTTGACTGGCCCACGCCAACTCCAGCGCTTTGCCCAGACCCACAATTTGCGGCGTGTAAAGGGTACCCGATCGCCGTCCCCGTTCGTGCCCCCCGCCGTGCAGTTGCGCCGCCAGCGTGACCCGAGGCTGTCGCTGACGCACATACAGCGCCCCGATACCCTTGGGACCGTAGACTTTGTGAGCGGTCAGGGAGAGCAAATCAATATGTTGCGCTTGCACATCAAGGTCAATTTTGCCGATCGCTTGGGCGGCATCTGTGTGGAAGAGCACTCCCCGCTCATGGCAGCACTGCCCAATGTCGGCGAGGGGTTGCAATACACCAATTTCATTATTCGCCGCCATGACCGACACGAGAATCGTGTCATCCCGCAGCGATCGCGCCAATTCCTCCACAGCAACGAGGCCATCCGATCCAACGGGCAGATACGTCACTTCAAAGCCCAAGGTCTCTAAATAACGACAGGGATCAAGCACCGCACTGTGCTCCGTCGCCACCGTGACAATGTGCCGACCCTGGCTGAAATAGGCTTCAGCGACCCCTTTAATCGCTAAATTATTGGCCTCGGTGGCCCCGCTGGTAAACACAATTTCTTCGGGGGCGGCGTTGAGACCTGTTGCAATGATGTTGCGGGCCTGTTGCACAGCGGCTTCCGCTTCCCACCCGTAGAAGTGACCCACGCTAGCCGGATTGCCAAAATGCTCAGTAAAGAATGGCAGCATGGCTTCCACCACCTGCGGATCGACGGGCGTCGTCGCGTGGCAATCTAAGTAAATGGGTCGAGAGGGCTGCGCCATGGCAAAACCGAAATGAACACCCCGAGTCACAGTATTCTCAATTTAGCGATTTTAGACCGGGGCTACCTCCAGGGGTGCACTTGGCCGATTTTGTTCGGCAGTTGGTTGCCCGATGCCGCCATTTTCGTTTTCTACGGCTGGGCCAAAGTCATGGGCCTGCCCGAGCAAGTGATTTGGAATGAGGCTTATTACACGCCCGTTTGGCAAAGCATTTTTGCGATCGGCAATTCCATTCCCCTGGCGCTCTGCGGGGTGGGGCTGTTTCTCTGGGCCAAATCTCCCAGCGGGATCGCCTTGTCGGCCAGTGCCCTACTGCACCATTTGGAAGATTTGCCCCTACACCACGAAGATGCCCATCAACATTTTTGGCCGTTGAGCAATTACCGCTTTGTCAGCCCGGTGTCGTATTGGGATCCTGACCATCATGGTGCCTATGGGGCGCTGGCTGAACTCAGCCTCGTGATGGTGGCAAGCTTTGTGCTGTGGCGGCGGGTGCGATCGCGCTGGGGGCGAGGCATTCTACTCCTCGTCAACACGGTCTACGTTGGCGGTTATTGGCAGTTTTATACTTAGTCGTCTCGTGGTGAGTCGTGCGCGGGCTGAATGCCCTTTTATGACGGCTGGCGCGCACTAGACCCGCAATGGCAATGCGTCATCATTTTGAAGCTCTAAGCACCGTAAGCCAGGGAGCCATGGGATCGCTATGATCAGAGAACAGTGAGCGGCAGTCCTCCAGCAATGAAAATCACTCTCGACATTCCTGATCCCTTGACTCAAGACCAGCCTCTGTCCCAAGCAGACTGGTTGCGCGAAATCGCTGTCGCTCTCTTTCAGCAAGAACTCATTACCCTCGGCACGGCGAGCCAGATTGCGAGGATGCATCAAATCCAGTTTCAGGCGCTGCTTTACGATCGCGGCATCAATTTACATTACGACCTCGCTGATTACCAGGCCGATATTGCCAGCCTCCGCCAAAACGACTGGCAATGATAATTATCAGTGATACCTCGCCAGTCAGCAATCTGTTGAGGATTCACCAACTTTCCCTGCTCCAACGGCTCTATGGCAGAATCGTCATTCCGCCCATCGTTGATGCTGAAATTCGCGCGCTCGAAACTTTTGGCATTGATATTGCTGCACTCTCAGAGGCCGACTGGATTGTTGTGCAGCCAGCGCATGATCAAGCCCTCGTCGCCAGCTTACAAGCAGCACTTGACCTCGGAGAAGCGGCAGCCATTGCTCTAGCCATCGAACTCCAAGCTGATCGCTTACTCATTGATGAACGTTTGGGGAGACAAGTTGCGCAACGGCTGGGACTCAAAGTCACCGGGCTCTTGGGCGTATTGGTCGCGGCCAAGCAAAACAATCTGATCACCCAGTTGAAACCGATTTTGGACGCACTCGTCGTTCAAGCAAAATTTCGAGTCCACCCAGACTTATATCGCCAAATTTTGCAAGACGTTAACGAAAGTAGTTGACGATTAGCGTTTTATATTCAATCAATCGGTGTCATCGCCCTCTCATCCGCATCCGAGCCTAGATCTAGCGCTAGGGAGACCGTGACCGTTGCAATTTGCGATCGCCCCTCCTCAACCCATGCCCCCGCCAATCTCATTAAAACTTGAGGAATGTCACGGGCGTCCGGCATAGTAGAGCTACCTGGGGTGCTGATCAATTGTCTCGATTTGATTAACTCAATCTTGATTGAATCGGGATGGCCGTTGCCGGACCCGCGACTATTGGCTGTTGATCACTTCGAACCAAGGTAGATCCGCGATCGCGCCACTTAAATCAGCCGCGATCGCCGCTGCACTCAATGTCTGACGATTTTGCCAAGGAGAGGTCTGTGACCACCAGCACCTGGTTCAATGCCACCCAACTGCGACGCGATTGGTTTTCCAATGTGCCGCGCGATTTGCTGGCCGGAACCGTGGTGGCATTGGCGCTGATCCCCGAAGCGATCGCCTTCTCCATCATTGCGGGAGTCGATCCCAAAGTGGGGCTGTATGCCTCCTTCATCATTGCCGTCGTGACCGCATTTGTGGGAGGGCGACCGGGACTCATTTCTGCAGCAACAGGCGCTATGGCCCTGCTGATGGTGTATCTGGTGAAAGATTACGGGCTGCAATATTTGTTTGCGGCCACCATTCTCACGGGCATTTTTCAGATTCTGTTTGGGGTGCTCAAGCTGGGCAAACAGATGAAGTTTGTGCCCCGCGCCGTCATGGTGGGATTTGTGAATGCCCTGGCTATTCTGATCTTTCAGGCGCAGTTGCCTCAACTTCAGGGCGTGTCGTGGGTCGTGTACGCGATGGTGGCGATCGGGTTGGCCATCATTTACGTACTGCCACGCATCACGCAATTGGTGCCGTCACCGCTAGTGGCGATTATCGTGCTCACCCTTGCGGCGATCACTTTGAATCTAAATGTGCCAACCGTGGGGGATATGGGCGAATTGCCAACCACGCCGCCTGTCTTCCTGCTGCCGCAGGTGCCCCTCAATCTCGAAACGCTGCAAATCATTGTGCCGGTATCGGCCACGATGGCGATCGTCGGCCTGCTGGAGTCGCTGCTCACGGCTTCGCTAGTGGATGAGTTGACGGATACCCCCAGCGACAAAAACCAGGAAGCCAAAGGCCAGGGCATCGCAAATATCATCACGGGCTTTTTTGGCGGTATGGCCGGGTGCGCCATGATTGGCCAGTCGGTCATCAATATCCAGTCAGGCGGACGCAAACGGCTTTCGACGCTATCGGCAGGGGTGTTCTTGCTGTTTTTCATCCTGGCACTGGGGCGCTGGGTAAGCCAGATTCCCATGGCGGCACTGGTGGCGGTAATGATCATGGTTTCCATCGGCACGTTTAACTGGGCCTCGATCAAAAATGTCCGTCGCATTCCCAAAAGCGAAACGGCGGTGATGGTGACCACGGTGATCATCACGATTTACACCCACAATTTGGCGATCGGCGTCATTGTGGGCATTGCCCTGAGTACGGTTTTTTTCTCCAATAAGATTGCGCAAGTCGTCTTTGTGGACTCGGTGCTCAGTGAAGACGGCATGGAGCGCACCTATAAAGTGGCGGGTCAACTCTTTTTTGTATCGGTCGAAGAATTTCTCAATGCCTTTGACTTTGAGGAAGATTTGGAACGGGTGATTGTCGATTTCAGCCATGCCCATCTGTGGGATCAGTCGGCGGTGAATGCGATTGATCGGGTGGTGCTCAAATTTCGCCGCCATGGGGCCGATGTCGAGCTACTGGGCATTAATGATGCGAGTCAGTCGCTGCTCAATCGACTGGCGACCCATAACGATCCCAATGCCCTCAATAACCTGGCAGATCATTAGAACGAGAGTCGATGAAACATATTTTGCTTTGTACCGATGGGTCGACCTTTGCCCAGAGCAGCTACCAATATGCTGGGTGGTTAGCCCCCCGGTTGCAGGCCCAGGTGGACGTACTCTATGTGTCTGACATTCGCAGCCAAAAAGTGGCTTCCACGGGCAACTACAGCGGAGCGATCGGGCTCGGGGCCTCTCGTGAGCTCCTTGACCAGTTGGTCGAATTGGAACATGAACGAGCCAAACTCAACCATCAAAAAGCCCAGCTAATTTTGCAAGATGCCGAGCAGCAACTGCACGCGGCGGGCGCTACCCAACTGCGGCTCATCCATGAAACGGGCTACCTGGTGGATATCCTGCAGGATTTTGAAGCTGAAGCCGACTTGATCATGCTGGGCAAGCGGGGTGAAGCGGCAGAGTTTGCCCAAGACCATCTGGGCACCAAAGTTGAGCGAATTGTCCGGGCCAGTCATAAACCTTGTTTGATTACGACCCGAGATTATCAACCGATTGAAAGACTGCTGTTGGCCTATGACGGGAGTCCCAGTGCGCAAAAGATGCTGACCTTTCTCTTAGCTTCGCCAGCGTTTAAAGGATTGGCGTTACATATTGTAACGGTTGGCAAAAAAGCGGATGATGTAGTCGCTCAGGCTCACCTCAAGGAAGCTGACCAGCAAGCGCAGGCGGCGGGATGGCAACCGATCTGTCAGTTCATTCCTGGGGTGCCCGAAACGGCGATCGCCGACTATATCGAAACTCATCAAATGCACTTGTTGCTGATGGGGGCCTACGGTCATAGCCGCATTCGTCGCCTGATTATCGGCAGTACCACGCTGCAGCTGTTACAGATTAGCCCCGTCCCCGTATTGCTATTTCGCTAACGGGAGCGATCGCTCCCATTCTTTTGCTGACTATGGTTATGACTACTGATGACAACATGGCTATTACTAACCGCATAAACTTCCGCAACCTGCGGGGCGACATTCTCGGCGGTCTTACCGCTGCCGTCGTCGCCTTGCCCATGGCCCTCGCCTTCGGGATTGCCTCGGGCGCGGGGGCCGCCGCTGGCCTCTGGGGGGCAATTCTCGTCGGCTTTTTTGCAGCCTTATTCGGCGGCACTCCCAGCCTGATTTCTGAACCGACTGGTCCGATGACGGTCATCATTACAGCCGTTATCGCAGCGACCACCGCCAGCGACCCTGAAAACGGCTTAGCCATGGCGTTTACCGTGGTGATGCTGGCGGGCCTCTTTCAAATCGCTTTTGGCTTGCTGAAGCTGGGGCGCTACATCACCATGCTGCCCTACAACGTCATCTCAGGCTTTATGACGGGCATCGGTGTGATTCTGATTTTCATGCAGATTGCCCCTTTCCTCGGTCAAGAGACGCCGACGGGAGGCGTCCTGGGCGTCATCACCAACTTGCCCACGCTGATTGCCAACCTCAGTCCGTGGGAAACGGGACTCGGCATTTTGACCCTGGCGATTTTATTCCTCTATCCCAATACACTCAAGCGGTATGTGCCGCCTCAGTTAGTGGCGCTGGTCATTGGCACCCTCGTCTCCTTAATTTTTCTGCGCAACATCGACATCCGCACCATTTCCACCATTGGCGAAATCACCCCTGGGTTACCGGACTTTCAGTTCCCGACCTTTACCCCCGGCAACCTGCGCCTGATGTTTGTCAACGCGATGGTGCTGGGTATGGTCGGCTCCATCGACTGTCTACTGACCTGTTTGGTGTCTGACAGCCTCACCCGCCACGAGCACAAGTCCAATAAGGAACTGATTGGTCAGGGCATTGCCAATATCGTGACGGGCCTCTGTGGGGGCATTGCGGGTTCCGGTGCCACCACGGCGACCGTTGTGAATATTCAGGCTGGCGGACGCACCGCCCTCTCGGGGATCAGCCGCGCCTTGATTTTGTTGGTAGTCGTGCTGTGGGCAGCGCCGTTAACTTCGGGCATTCCCCTCGCGGTGCTCGCGGGCATCGTTCTCAAGGTGGGTATCGACATTATCGATTGGGGCTTCCTCAAGCGGGTTCACAAAATTTCTTGGAAAGCTGCCGGGATCGTTTATAGCGTGGTCGCTTTGACTGTCTTTGTCGACTTAATGGTCGCCGTGGCAGTGGGTGTCTTTATCGCCAACATTCTCACCATTGCTCGGTTGGAAGAGTTGCAGACCGAATCGGTGAAAACCATCACGGATGCCGATGATCAAATCGTTCTCTCCGCTGAGGAAAAGGCCATCCTTGATCAGGCCAATGGCCGCCTCCTGCTGTTCCATCTCAGCGGGCCGATGATTTTTGGCGTCGCTAAGGCGATTTCTCGCGAGCACGATGCGATCGGCACCTATGATGTGCTGATTATTGACCTGAGCGAAGTCCCCGTCTTAGGCGTCACTTCTTCCCTAGCGTTAGAAAATGCCGTACAAGAAGCGGTGGAAGATAATCGCGACGTGATGATTGTAGGCGCAACGGGCAAAGTGCAACGCCGTTTGGAAAAGCTCGGTATTGGTGCCCTGGTGCCGGATGACCACTGGTTGAGCGATCGCCTGCAAGCTCTAGAGACCGGGTTAGCGATCGTCCAGCGTCAGCAAGCGACCCCACCGTCCCCGACTCCGCTCAAGGAAACGGTGGGATAACACGTATCTCTCGGTCCCGAGAGTTCTCACCATCAGGAGAGTGACTAAAGGAGTGGAATTATCCACGCGATTTAGCCGCTTTACGGTTTTCCCCACGGTTTCTCAGCCATTTCTTAGGGTGACGACAAAAAGCGTGTTTTATAGTGAAACAGGACGCTTACATCAATCTTTGAGACAAACCTATGGTGTTATTTGGCTTTGGCAAAAAGCTTGAACTTCCCAGCCCTGACGAAGCGCTGCCGGGCCGCAGCGAACCGATGCCGGTGCCCGATAAGCACTATGTCAACGGCAATGCCCTCAAGCCCCCCTTTCCCGCTGGCATGGAAACTGCCTTATTTGGCATGGGCTGCTTTTGGGGAGCTGAGCGTAAGTTTTGGCAAACCGATGGTGTGTACAGCACGGCAGTGGGCTATGCCGCAGGCTATACGCCGAATCCGACATATCGCGAAGTGTGTTCTGGCATGACAGGCCACAACGAAGTCGTACTCGTGGTTTACGATCCCAGCGTCATTAGCTACGAGGGCATTCTCAAAGTCTTTTGGGAAAATCACAATCCGACCCAGGGTATGCGCCAGGGCAATGACACGGGCACTCAATATCGTTCGGGAATCTATACCTACTCAGACGAGCAACGCAAGTTGGCCGAAGCGTCTCGCGATGCCTACCAGCAGCGTCTGAAGCAGGAAGGGTACAGCAAAATTACGACCGAAATCTTGGATGCGCCCGAGTTCTACTACGCGGAAGACTATCACCAGCAGTATCTGGCGAAAAATCCTGGTGGTTACTGTGGGTTGGGCGGTACCGGCGTCGCTTGCCCAACTGGCCTGAGCGTGTAAGCCAGGCCACTCTGAAAAGCAAATATTGAATTTACGGCTTGGGGTGCGATCGCATCCCGAGCCATTCTTGTTTAGATTAGGACGACTTGCCCTGGCATGATTTAGGCTGCCTGAGGTCACTAGCTATGATGGGACAAGCGTCCACTCAAGCCTAGAAGCGAATGGTGACTCAACATTCATCAACCGAACTGGCCTACGCGCCTATCGATAGCCTACAAAATAGCAGCAATGCAGATTTTCCCGAAAATCTGGGGATGTTGCTGCTCGTACTCGTTTCCTTAGGCTTGCTCAGCGCGCTACTCGTATGCCTAGGGCGGGTCATCGAATAAGTGGCTTATCAGCTTAACCTCTTCCCTGAAGCCAATTGAGCCCTGACAGCAGTGCTAGGATGCCATGCTGCGTGCCTTTCACGACGCCCCCTTGGAACCGACTTAAAGCCGAGGCACCCGGTCCCTTGGTCACGACCTAAGATTATTGGAACATCCGGCAGGGACCGGGTACCTGGAGCGATCGCAACTCATGAACCACCCAAAAACCGCTTCAGCTTGATTAATGACGACTACGGCAAAAAAAAGACTGGACATCGAACCATCGACATCCAGTCTGTAATGGTGTCAATCGCGATCGCTTAGAACGCCATCACCGGAATTTGAATACCACTGAGGATTTCATCCTTCTGGGCCATGTGCAGCATGAGATCGAGCACCCGGCAAGAATAGCCCCACTCGTTGTCATACCAGGAGACCACCTTAAAGAACTGATCATTCAGCTCCATACCAGCTCCAGCGTCAAACGTGCTGGAGTGGGGATCGGTGGTGAAATCAGAGGATACAACCGGCTCTTCGGTATAGCCCAGAATGCCCTTCATCGGCCCTTCAGCAGCAGCTTTCATCGCGGCGCAAATGGCATCGTAGCTGGTGGCTTGAGCCGTCTTAAAGGTTAAGTCCACTACGGAGACGTCAGGAGTTGGCACGCGCAACGCCATTCCAGTGAGTTTCCCTTTTAGCTCAGGCAGTACCAACGCCACCGCTTTGGCCGCGCCAGTCGAAGCGGGAATGATATTTTGCCCCGCGCCGCGACCTCCGCGCATATCTTTCTTGCTGGGGCCATCTACCGTGGGTTGGGTCGCGGTAGAAGCGTGAACGGTCGTCATCAAGCCTTCGGTCAGGCCAAAGTTGTCGTTAATGACTTTTGCGATCGGGGCGAGGCAGTTGGTGGTGCAGCTCGCGTTCGACACAATCAAATCTTTTGCGGGATCAAAGGTTTCGTGATTAACCCCAATCAATAGGGTAGGAATCGAGTCAGGATCTTTGGTCGGCGCAGAGAGAACCACTCGTTTAGCACCCGCATCCAGATGCAGCTTCGCCCCCTCATACGTGGTGAATAGACCAGTGGATTCCACCACATAATCGGCCCCGAGCTCGCCCCAGGGGAGCTCCGCCGGATTCCGCACTGACATTGTGGGAATGAACTTGCCATCGACCTCAATGCCGTCCTCTTTGGCTTCCACCGTGCCGTTATAGCGACCATGAGTGGAATCGTACTTGAGCAGATACGCCAGATTTTCGGGTGGCACCAAGTCATTGATACCAACGAACTCGATATTAGGGTTTTTGATCGCCGCCCGAAAAACCAGTCGGCCAATTCGACCAAAACCGTTAATGCCTACTTTGAGAGTGCTCATAAGGATGTCCTTTGGGTGAGTGAGCCTGGGTCAAATCCGTCAGAACCTCTAACTAGCTGAGCGATAGGCGACAGATTTGCCGTTTATATCGCCTGTCTGGACAGTCAGTTGTCAACGAATTCAACACATTGAAGGCACTGGTCGAGAGTCATGAGGCTCAATCCAGTACCGTTGCCCCTATACAATCACGCCTATTTAGAACAGCCTGATCCCTTATGGTTTCCCTCAAGGTTGCGGCTTTTTTTATTGACAAATGTAAACTTCGCCCCACTGCGTCAACGCTGGCAACACCCCCGATAAATCGCGCATCAGCACTCCATTATTGATAAACAAATAACCGTTTGGCCGCGCGGGTGAGGGCGACGTAGCAGAGCTGGTTGCGCTCGATGATGTTGCGGTTGGCGAGCATGGAGGGCACATCGACAAATACATCTTGAAAGGTCGAGCCCTGGCTTTTGTGGATGGTGAGGCTGTAGGCATAGTCAACATCGTGAAAGTACTGTTTGAGATCCCAAAAGGCCATCCAGTTTTTATTGCGGGCCAGGTCGTCGAGTTTTAGCTTCAGCTCACTCTCGCCGGATTCGTGCAGTACCCGTAGGTTCCGAAAGTGGCCTTCATCCGTTTCGACTGACAGCAGCCAGATGGGCCATTCGCCATCGCGAGTGCGGCGGGCTTCGATGACTTCACATTCAGCAGAGGTGGGCAAAATGATCGATTCCTCATCGATGCAGGGATTGCTGGCAATCAGGCGCTCCCCCGGCACAAAGCGGAGGGCTGTCGGGCCGTAAATGGCGCGGCGAATTTTGTGATTGAGGTGGGCGACGCGGCGGTTGGTATAGGCCAACGCTCGCACCTGATCGGGGTTGAACTGATACGCATCACTGGTGAACGCTTTGAGCATCAGGCGCTCCCAAATCGATCGCGGCAGCACAAAGCAGCCCTCGGTGCGATCGCGGTTCACATCCGTTTGAAATCGGGGCAGGCGATCGCGCTCCAAATTGCGGCGAATGTCTTCAGCAATCACGCCGATCGCGCCGCCGTAGCGCACCACTTCGGTCAATTCCGCCTTGTTGAGGATTTCGCGAAAGCAGGCGGATTCCGGCTCATTTACCGGGGGCAGTTGGGCCGGATCGCCCACAAACAAAATCTGCGTACTGCTGTAGAGATTGGAAACCGCGTTCACCAGTAAGCGCCACAGTTCTTCATTCACCATCGAGCATTCATCCACAATGATCAGACGGTAGCGATCGACCTGACTACCCTGCTTACGATCGGGCTGAAATTCTTGATTGCCCGTCTCCTCATTGATGACAGGCCGCAGACCCAACAAGGTGCAACAAGTCATGGCATCGACGTCGAGTTGCCAGTCATCGGCCATGGTGGCGAGTACCTTAGTCGCCTTGTTACTAAAAGCCGACAGCACAATCTTGCGATCGTCCCCTGCCTCGCGTAAACCCGCGATGAAGATTTGCAGCAGGGTCGTTTTGCCCGTGCCCGCGTAGCCCGTCAGCAAATACAGCTTTTCGGTGCTGGTAACAAAGGCTTGCAAGGCATCCAGCGCCTCGGCCTGTTCGGCAGTCAGGGCGATCGCGCTATCGTCCACATCGTTGGGGCTAGTTTGTAGTCGCACCATTCAGATCCAGACCACCGTAGATTGATGCTGTCGCCACCACTCGCAGCTTTTGTTAGCCGTCGGCATTATGCACAGTACTTTCATTTAAGCTCAAACATCGGCCGGGCTTCCAGTCACCAGACAGCGCCGCGTTCACTCCAATATTCTCACCAGCGGCCCCGCGGCAGGCTTTGGAGATCTCGACAGATCGGGCAAGTACCCGCAAGGCGACCTCAATCACTCGCGGTATTCACTAAGCCTGTCGGAAACGAGGGCAGCGCCTCACCCCCTAGAGCGGTGTGAATGGCCTCAGCAGCAGCCCAGCCAGATTCCAAGGCGGTATCTAAATTGGCTGACCCGCACCAATCACCACAGGCCGCTAGGGGCAGTGGTTGAGCGGTGGTCAGCAGAGCCTCGGCGCAGGGCGTTTCAACAAGCCCATAGCGCCAGCGATGCACCTGCCACGATTGCGGTTCATGCAGCCAAGTCGCAATGAATTCGCTGGCTTGGGCCAGCAGGGCACGACCAATGGGCTGCAAATCGGGCAAGTCAAACCAGTTGTGCGCAAACGCCGCACTGCTATGCATCACGACATTGATCTCAGCATTGAGCGGAGTCTCCTCTGACTGCTCATGGGTAGAACGCTTACTACTGTCCTGACCGACCCAAAACAGCGGTGTATCTGGATGCCCTTCGACCAACCACGGATCAGTCGGGGGGCACAGCAACGGCTCGGTCCCTTGCGGTTGGGGGTTAGCGTACTGCGCCATCACCGTAATAATGGGCGCATAAGTGACAGTTGCCAGAGCTTGCCGCAGGGGTTGAATGGTGGCGATCGCCTCCAGCGGTGCCAAAATCGGCAAAATCTGTGGAGCTGGTAACGCTAACACAACCGCACGAGCGTGATGTTCCACCAGGGATTGATCCGTCGCCATTTCAGCGGTGAGTTGCCAGGTTTTCTGCTCAGTCAGCGCTAAGCCCACCAATCGCTGCTGACGATAAATCGTCAACCCCTGGGCCAACTGTTTGCCAATCGCATTCATCCCAGCCGGAGCCACAAAATAAGATTGGCGAGTGGGTTGAGCTTGTAAGACGCCCTCGGCATTTAGCGCAAAGCTGTGGGGCTGCCATGGCGCCAAAATGCCTTGACTCTGCCACTTCGCCATGAGCTGTTGCAGGCGATCGCCATGATTGCTCAGATAGCGAGCGCCATGGTCAAGGGGCACGCCATTAATGCGGCGGGTGGCTAGTCGCCCGCCCAAGCCCCGGGATTTTTCCAGCAGGCAAACTTGGTATCCGGCATGCTGCAAACGCTGGGCACAGACCAACCCCGCCAATCCTGCCCCGACTATGATCACATCCTGTACCGTCATGTTGCTGCGCCTAATTCTGCCTGTCGTTCCGACATCTGGCCGAGGCCATCCAGTCCCTCTCTGCCCACCAGCCTCCGCGCCAATAGCCCTTGGGCCAGCCACCATCGTTTTTTCTCCGCCCGAGGGTGAGGGCTGCCAACCGCTAGCCTCGGCTTTGAGAATCCCTTTTGCGCGGCTTTCTTGCAGATGCTTAAAATAGGATAAATGATTGGCCTAGATTGAGTATCTTGCCGTGGATGAACTGCGTACGGCCTTAGAGCTAGCGACCGAGGATGAGCTACAAGCGTTGACGGAACTGTTGTTTCGTCCCAAGCTGAACCCTTTAGACTACTTGTGCAATCCGGATCCCGTTGATCTGCAGCGGGGCAGTCGTCGCCACTGGCTCGATCAGCTAGAGGCACGGTTCCGCTATCTGGCCGCCGATGGGGTAACAGTGATGCGCGGCGGCAGCCGAGGCGTCTCATATCGGCAAGCGCTGATCCAGATTTGCCAACATTTGCGCCTGCCCTACGCCGACACCCTGCCGACTACCGATTTGGAGGCAGAAGTGTTTTTGCATGTGATGGAAAAAGCCTGGCAGCGGCTACCACAGCGAGATCGCCGGGCATTGCAACAACGGGTGCAGACAGCCATCGTTGATCATGAAAACTTCCATCGGTTGCCGATTCCGCTCCAGCGCAATCCCCTCGGGTTGTTGATGAAAGGGGGCAGCGCGATCGCGATGAGTGCGGTGATTCGGCCCTGGCTCTTACAACAGATTGCCCGCCAGTTTGCCTGGCAAGTCGCCCGTCAACAATTAGCGCAGCAAACCCTCGCTCGCGGCGGGTTGACGATAGCAGGACAGTTGCAGGGACGGGTGGCCGTGGCGATGGCCTCACGGGGCATGGCAGTCAATGCCGCTCGCTACACCGCGACCCGGAGCTTTTTTGCGGTGCTGGGGCCAGCCATGTGGGCCTGGTTCTTTGCCGATTTGGGTTGGCGAGCGATCGCCACCAACCACAGCCGCATCATTCCTGCCGTCTTTACGCTGGCGCAAATTCGCCTAACCCGAGGCGAGTCGTTATGCGAATTGGCGGAGTGCTAAGCGGATGACCCCACCCAACCCCACGCCCAATCACTACACCCTGCTAAACGTGAAGCCGACTGCCTCACCGCAGGAAATTCGCCGCGCCTATCGGGATATGAGCAAGCTGTATCACCCCGACACCACGACGCTGCCGCCCGCGATCGCCACAGAAAAATTCAAATACCTCAACGACGCCTACGCCACCCTCAGTAATCCAGAAAAACGCACCGCCTACGATTACAGCATTGGCATTTCCCGCGTGGCAGTCGTGCAAGTGCCGACCTATCTCAATCGTCCAGCCTCAGAGCGCGGCAAATATCCCAAAGACAACGCCTACTTAGACCCCAACGATCGCCCCCTCTCTCCTGGCGAATTATTCGCTCTGTTTATTTTGGGGCTGACCTTTGTCGGTTGCCTGCTGTTAGTCGTCACCGTGGGCTGGAGCAAAGGCGAACTCGTGTTGTATTCCCCGGACGATTCCACCGCCGAATCTATCACGCTGCCAGCTCCGGAAACGACCTCCCCTCCCGTCTCCATCGAGCAGTCCCCAGCGGTCGATCCATCCTCGACGAGCCCGCGTCCCTTGCCCCCAATGGAATTATCTCCGAAGATAATATAAAAATTGCCTTACAGGTTTTTGTGTGCTTTATGGTGATGCCCAGCGCTGATACGCCTCTCTACAATCATCCTTTGCCAGATATCGAACAGTGGCTGCGCGAGCAGGGATGCCATCAAAACTCTGAAGCCCTCCATGAGTGGCACGTCGAGAAAACCGATTGGCAAGCCAATATCGCCCTGGATGTGGACTCAATTGTGGTGCGGTATCTCAACGCCCCGCCCGTTGGTGAAGACGTGCAGCGCGTTTTTAAATATTCCCTCAGTCGCCAAGATCTCGAAGAAGCAATTTTTTCAGGTCCTTGACGTCCTAGACTCGGCTAGTCCTGATCGTTGCTCTACCCTTTGTCGCTATGACTTTACCCTTTCAAACTGACACGCAAGCGATCGCGCTTGCGCCTGACGGCCCAACCATTCCAGCGCTGGGCGTCGGCACCTGGGCCTGGGGCGACTCCTTCTTTTGGAGCTATGGCAAAGACTATACCGAAGCCGATTTACTAGCCGCGTTTCAGGCTTCCGTCGCGGCTGGTGTGAACTTTTTTGATACCGCCGAAGTTTATGGCTTGGGTGAATCAGAGCGCTTGATTGGTCGCTTTCTCCAACAGGTCGATCAGCCCGTCTCGATTGCGACCAAATATTTTCCCTTGCCCTGGCGGTGGTCTCCTCAAGCTGTCGCCGACACCCTCACCGCCAGCCTTGGTCGCCTACAACTCGACTGTGTGGATCTATATCAGGTGCATTGGCCCCTCGACTTTTTTCTCGGACAAAAAGACTTGATGAATGCCCTGGCCAACGAAGTCAAACAGGGGCGTGTCAAAGCCATTGGCGTTAGCAACTATTCCGCTAAACAAATGCAAGTGGCCCACAGCTACTTGGGTGAACGCGGCATTCCCCTCGCGGTAAATCAAGTGCAATATTCCCTCCTGCACCGCAAGCCCGAAACCAACGGCGTGTTGGAGATGGCACGCCAACTCGACGTCACCATCTTGGCCTACAGTCCGCTGGCCCAGGGCTTGCTGACGGGCAAATACGCCGCCAATGAAGCGTCTAAACCAGAAGGCGCTAGGCAGTTGAATCCTCGCTTTAGTGCCGCTGGCTTGACCAAAATCGAATTAGTCTTGCAAACGCTGCGAGCGATCGCCGAAACCCACGACAAAACGCCCGCCCAAGTCGCCTTGAACTGGTTAATCTGTATCGGCAATATCATCCCCATTCCTGGTGCCAAGAACGCCAGCCAAGCGATCCAAAATGCAGGAGTGCTGGGCTGGTCTATGTCTGCCGCCGAGCACGAGCAGCTGGCCCGCGTCAGCCAAGCCTGGCGCTGAGAAGGGCCAAATCAGGAAGAAGCGACAGCATTGGCCGGTGGCTCAAACTTGTAGCCAACACCGCGCACCGTTTGAATCATGGCGGGCTGGGTGGTATCTAACTCAATTTTTTTGCGGATTTGCCCGATATGGACATCGACCACCCGTTGGTCGCCCACATATTCGTAATCCCACACTTTTTGAATGAGTTCTGCCCGGCGCCAGACGCGGCCCGGATGGCTCGCCAAAAAATGGAGTAGGTCAAATTCCAACGCCGTCAGCGGGACGATCTCTTGCGCTAGGGTCACCTCTCGCCGCACAGGATCAATCTCTAAACTGTCAAAGCTGAGGCACTGCTGTTCGGCAGTTGTGACGGGTCGCTGGCGCTTGAGAATGGCCCCCACGCGGACCTCTAACTCACCCAAGCTAAACGGCTTTGTGAGGTAATCATCGGCCCCCTCCGTAAAGCCCCGAATTTTATCCGCTTCATCACTGCGGCTAGTCAGCATCAGCACAAACACGCCAGTGCGGGCCTGCATTTCTTTGCACAGGTCGTACCCGTTCGCGTCCGGCAGATTGACATCAAGGACGACTAAGTCCGGATTGAGTTGTTCAAAATTTGCTAAGGCACTTTTGCCATCCTCGGCAGATTCAACTTCATAGTTCTGCTTCGACAAAAAGCGATAGACCAGATTACGAACAGCGGGGTCATCATCAACAACAAGAATCTTGGCAGTGGCCATGGTGCAAATGTCTTACCAAAACAACACAAGGGGAGAATTGCCTAACCTTAGATCGAGCTGACTCATAAGTCGGTGATCAAGAGTCTTCAGTAACGTTTCTTCAGAAACACTTTAGTCAGGGAACACCAGCAAGATAAACCGTGAAGATTCCGTCTTGTCCCAGCGTCTCAGCACTTCTTGTAAAGTATTGATAAAGCTGAGTCAGGTTGGATACTCCTTCGGTTGACTCCTTATGAAGAGTACCCATCTCCTTACTAAACTTCTTCATCCGGTCTCACAAGATTCCGTAGAGTGGGCTTAGTATATAGAGAAAGCTGACAACATTGACGGTGATAGAGTTTATTTACTTCAGCTTTGCTGAAGGGCGGCGATGTCGCGTTATTGAACGATATAGATGCACTGGGCTACCCAATAGAGATGTCGATGAGTGACCAAAACTACTACGATACGCTCGGGCTTGATGAAAACTCTTCCTTTGAGGAGATTCAAGAGGCTAAGGAGCGTCTGATTGCCGACTGTGAAGACGATCGCAAGCAAAAAGAAGCCATCGAAGCGGCCTATGACGCCATCTTGATGGAACGGCTACGACTCCGCCAAGAGGGTAAAATCAAAGTGCCCGATCGCATTCGATTTGCCGAGGCGACGCCCGAAAAGCCGGTGGCCCAATCTGCTACCCCCAGTGTTGAACGTCCCGCCTGGTTAGACAACTTTCTGGATACGCCCGATCGCAACGACATCCTAGTCCCTGCAGGGATTTTCGGGATTCTCGCTGTCGTGAGTCTGGCTGGCCCTTCTCTCGCGCTGGCCCTCGGCGTCGGAGTCTCTATCTATTTCATCAACCGTAAAGAATATCGCTTCTGGCGAGCGCTGCTCTTGACTGTGGTGGGGTTAGTCGTTGGCCTGACAATTGGTATTTTGATTGGTCAGGCGTTAGGTCCACAGGCAGCGGCCATGTCTGGAGCCAGCGCTGACCTCGTGACTCAGCAAGTTGCGGCAATCGTTAGCATGATTGTCTTATGGATGGTAACCAGCTTCTTGCGATAAGCCACCTTCAGCGATTTTCCACTCTGTGTTGTCTTCAGTAATGCCGCTAGACAATCGCCTAGCGGCATTTTGCGTTTGTAGTTGTTGCAATTAATTTGAATATCCACAGCGATTGGCTAAACAAATCACCCAAACGGCTTCAAATAGGCCCATAGCTCTACGGTGCAAACCCCTGTGTTACACATCAACAAATTCCACAGCGCAAACATTAAGGACACACAAATCACAGCTCGCCCTCCTCAATGTGACCACAGCCTCTGGATGCTCATTCAGCCGCTTCTATACCCGCTTTTTCAGCAATGATTTGTATAAAGTGGTTGCATTTATAGGATGTGGTGTTAAAGTATCGGCAAATTGGTCTGTTATGGGCTAGTTCTATGGGGATTCGATAACTACGGCTTTTTGGCAATGGCCAAGTGAGTGTCGAACCGCCCAGTGCTACAGGCATAGGATAATCAGGTGCGCAACTCGCAAGTAAAGTGCTTCTAAACGTTGTTGGGAATAAGGGTTAGTGGTGTGACGCAAGTGATGAACTCAAATTCTGCATATGCTGCACAGCAGGCGGAGATGACCCGTCTGCGCGAAGAGTTGCAAATGCGTGACGAGCTGGTACAGCAGCTTTCGCGTGAATTATTTCGCCTGGTGAAAGGCAATGCCGGTGTAGTACCTGCGACGACCGAAGCTTCAGAGCAGCAACAAGCTGAGGTCAAAGCCCTGCGCGAGCAATTGCAAAGTGTCGAAAAGCAGGTTACCTACTATCAGGGTCAGCTCGAAGAACGCAGCACGGAAACCGTTCAACTGCGCCAGACCGTGCAAGAACTGACCGATCGCACCCGGATGCTAGAGCAGGTCGTGCAAGAACTGCCCAAGGTTTACAAACAAAAATTTGACGAGCGCATGGTGACCGTGCGCGACAAGATCAAGCAATTGCAGGGTGAAAATCGTCGCTTACAGGCGGAATTGCAGAGCGTGAGCTATCGCTTGGCAGTGCGGACTCGGCGATCGCAACAACTCGATTTGCCCAGCTTTACCGAGGGGGTCAGTCTCCCCGGTTTCACCAGCTAATCCTGCCACAACGTTAAATTACGCCATCAACGCCATTCAGTTTGCACCAGCGCTGAATGGCGTTTTTGTTGGCGACCGGTCGCTGGATAAAGCAAGATGTTCACTTGTGAATTTGACCTTGGATAGCTGCCCTGTGCCACATTCAGGGAGTTTTTTTTAGCCTTAGAATCACTCAGGCTTAGCGGGCACCTCGCCCAGATAGGCGAGCGCAGCATATACCAATGTGGCGACTTCGGCCCGTGTGGCAATCTCTTGGGGGCGCAGCCGATTTTCTGTGCCGGGTTGAGGACGAATGATGCCTGCATGGATGGCCGCCTCAACTTGGGGACGCGCCCAGTCGGGCACCGTTTCCCAGTCTTGATATTGTTGCAATTGCTGCTGTGACTCCTCCGTCACGGGTAGCGACAGCCCCGTGGCGAGGGTCACCAATACCTGGAGGCGCGACACTAAATCATCGGGCCGGAACTCGTCCCCCGGATAGCCCTTCATGAAACCCATTTGCACAGCCTCGGCAATCGGCTCAGCCGCCCAGTAATCGGGGGCGAGATCGCCAAAGGCTTTAGCTGGGGTGTTAGCGGGAATGTCGAACGCATTCGCGACTTGCGTCGCCAACTCCGCTCGGCTCAGCTGTCGATTGGGAGCAAAGGTGCCATCCGGCAGACCGTTGAGCACTTCGCGAGCGGTAAGGGCATCGATATAGGGCTTTGCCCAGTAGCCTTCGGGGACATCAGCAAAGGCGAGGGGCGATCGCGTGGGCGCTAGCCGTTTCTCATTGCTGCTATTGGGCACCGTAGGCGCGGGCACAACTAACGGCTGCGGGGTCGCGTCGCCCAAAAATGCTGGGTCAGCCGCCGATGGCGCCAGGTCAGCCTCACCGACCAGACCCAGGTTATGGCTAACGGGCCACCCGGTGGTGACCAACCACCCCGCTGCCCCCACAAACGGACCTAAAACCACCAAAAAGGGTAACCAACTCGGGCGGCGCTGACGGCGGCGAGCCATGAGAGAGGATGAAGATAACCGAGAAGAGGGACGCACGTCTAAATCCTGGACCTAAAGCAGCAAGTGAATGGGGAATTGGGCGAGAGAATTGAGGAATTAATCGACCGATTTTTAGGTATTTATGCGGAAAAATGTTGGCATTTGACTGACAAAAGGGGAGGTAATCGGTTAAAAGAGTCTAATGTTCCCTGTTTCAAGATGTAAACTGCTAGTTGTGTCGGAAGCCCTATGAGCAAAGTTTCCTTAGTTGGTGCAGCGGCACTGTTAAGCTTGGTCGGCATTGGTGCCATTATGACGCACCATTCCAGCGCCACTGCTCCTGCCGTCCCGGCCTCAAGCAGACCGACCTTGACCCCTGTCGATCAGGCGGATCAATCAACCGTGTCCAACGCTTTGCAGCCGCTCGGCTCAGCCGCCAAGTCATTGCTGTACTTGCCTTTAATGAAACGAGCGATCGCCGCCAGCAATCCTGAAATTTTAGTCGAAGAATCGGTTTTCCAAGACGCGGAAGTTCGCTTGACTGGCATTGGCCCTATCCAAATTGGCATGACCTTGGAAGAAGCCACCGATGCGCTGGGTCTGCCGCTCGTGCCGATTGGCAGCAATGTGGGCGGCGACTGCGCCTACTACCAGCCTGATTCGGTCTCCCAAGCGCTGGGATTTATGGTGGTGGATAACCGCGTGATTCGCATTGATGTATGGCCAGGCAGTTCCCTAGCCACCGTGAGTGGAGCCAAGATCGGCTCGACTTTAAAAGACATTGACGAACTGTATCCGGGCCAAATCGAGGCCACACCCAACCCTTATACCCAAGGCGAGTTTCTGACCCTGACACCCCAAGATCCCGAACTGGCCCTCTTCCGGCTAGTCTTCGAAACCGATGCTGACGGCAAGGTCGTGCAATATCGGGCGGGGCAATTTCCTGCCGTCACCTGGCCCGATGGGTGTGTTTAGACGCTAGATTGTGGGGGATGCGTCCCCAAGTTTGTGATGTCTAACCGTCTTGCCCATGCCCAGAGTCTATATCTGCGCAAACATGCCGATAATCCGGTAGATTGGTGGCCTTGGTGCGAGGAAGCGTTAGCCACCGCTCGCCGTGAAGGGAAGCCCATCTTTCTATCGATCGGCTATTCCAGCTGTCACTGGTGCACGGTGATGGAAGGCGAAGCCTTTTCGAATGCCACGATCGCCGCTTACCTCAACGAGCACTTTTTACCCATCAAAGTCGATCGCGAAGAACGCCCCGACATCGACAGCATCTACATGCAAGCGCTGCAAATGATGGTGGGTCAGGGGGGCTGGCCGCTGAACATTTTTCTGTCACCAGACGACCTGGTGCCGTTCTACGGGGGCACCTATTTTCCGCCCGAACAAAAATATGGGCGACCAGGCTTTCTGCAAGTGCTGCACGCCCTTCGACAATATTTCGATACCGAGACCGAAAAGCTGACCGCGGTCAAAGCCGAGATTCTCAAAAATCTGCAGCAGTCGGCGACCCTGCCCGCGAGTGAAGATTTAAGTCAAGAGCTATTTGAGCGGGGAGTCGGTTTGTGTGCCCAGGTCTTAGCCCCGACGGATAACGGCACGCGCTTTCCGATGATGCCCTACGCGCTGGCGGCGCTGCGAGGGGGACGCTTTAATATTTTGGGCGAGACCCAGCCTGACTCGTTGGAAGTGTGCCAGCAACGAGGCTTAGATTTGACGTTGGGCGGCATTTTTGACCATGTGGGTGGGGGGTTTCATCGCTACACCGTGGACCCGACATGGACCGTGCCCCATTTTGAAAAAATGCTGTACGACAACGGCCAGATTGTGGAATATCTGGCGGAACTGTGGAGTCTAGGACTGCACGAACCCGCCTTTGAGCGGGCGATCGCCCTTACCAAAACCTGGCTGCAGCGAGAAATGACCAGTCCGGCAGGATATTTTTACGCCGCCCAAGATGCCGACAGCTTTGTCACCCCCGACGATGCCGAGCCGGAAGAAGGCGCGTTTTACGTGTGGTCTTACGCCGAGCTGCAGCAAACCCTGTCAGAGGACGAACTCAACGCCCTGGGCGAAGATTTTACGATGAGCGTGGCCGGCAACTTTGAAGGGAAGAATGTACTGCAACGGCGACAACCGGGACCGCTGTTGGATACTACTGAGACGGCGTTAGCGACCCTTTTCCACAGCCGCTATGGGGCCGCTAGCAACAGCCTCAACACCTTTCCTCCGGCGCGCGATAATCAGGCCGCCAAAACCCAGCCTTGGGCGGGGCGCATTCCGGCGGTTACTGACACCAAAATGATTGTCGCCTGGAATAGTCTCATGATTTCGGGGTTGGCGCGAGTAGCGGCGGTGTGGGGCGATCTCCCTGCTTATGACATGGCCACCCAGGCAGCGAGCTTCATTTTGCAACAGCAGTGGGTTGCCGGTCGCCTGCACCGCCTCAATTATGAGGGGCAACCCTCCGTGCTGGCGCAATCTGAAGATTATGCCCTGTTGATCAAAGCGCTGCTGGATCTCCATCAAGCGGCGTATCACTGGCCCGATGCCGCCCCTCAGGTGGACTGGTTGCAAAAAGCGATCGCCGTTCAAACTGAATTTGACAATTGGCTGTGGAGTGATGAGCTGGCGGGCTATTACAACACCGCGTCGGATGCCAGCGACTCACTGCTCGTGCGCGAACGCACCTATCAAGACAGCGCTGTGCCCGCTGCCAACGGCATTGCGATCGCCAATTTGGTGAAACTGTCGCTGTTAACGGGCGACCTCACTTATCTGGATCGGACTGAAAAGGGTCTGCAAGCCTTTGGCGCGGTGATGGCGCAAATTCCCCGCGCTTGCCCCTCTCTCTTCACGGCCTTGGACTGGTTCCGACACGCCACCTTAGTCAGAACTTCGGCAGATAAGATTGCCGCTCTCGTGGCTCAATACACGCCGACTGCGGTCTTTCTCGCGGATGCTGACTTGCCGACCAGTGCCGTTGGCATGGTGTGCGAAGGGCTGTATTGCAAAGCCCCCGCCACTGATTGGGAAATGCTGCGATCGCAACTCGAAACCAGCCAACAACGCCCCAGTTGAGCGGGAGCCAACGTCAGTCAGTCTCGTTGGTTTGACTGGATGGGTCAGGTCAGGTCGAGACAGATTGTGCTCGTCTAACGGTGCGGGTGAGTCTACCACGCATTCGGTTACAGCAAGCAAGTAGGAGTTCAGACATGCTGGATCAATCAAGCCTTCGTCGATTGCTGTCACGTTGCCTGCGGCCACCTCGCCCGATCATCGACACCCGCCGTTGGCGTTGGGGCCGCTTGTTGGCCGTACCAGCGATGGGGTTGATCAGCCTCGGTGGGAGTTGTCGCGCAACCGCACAAAACGACCTCCCGCCGCGATCGCTCAATCCCACCATGCAACCCAGAACCATTGTCACCACAGACGGTGAAGTGGATGACCGCAGCTCGTTTGTCCGCTTTCTGCTTTACACCACGGACTTTGACGTCGAGGGCATCATCGCTACGAACTCCGTGTGGCAGCAGGACGGCCACGGCACAGGCTGGATCACCGACTTGATTGAAAAATACGCCCAAATTCGCCCCAATCTGTTGCAGCACGATCCGCGTTATCCAGCGGCGGCTGATCTGCAAGCCCTCGTTATGCTGGGTAACGAAGATCGGCAGAGACTGCACGAGGTCGGGCCTGAAAATGACACACCAGGCTCGCAGCACATCATTGATGTGCTTTTGGATGACGATCCTCGCCCGGTTTGGCTCCAAGCCTGGGGCGGCACCAACACCATTGCCCAAGCACTCTGGCGACTGCGGGAATCTTACAGTGTGGATGAAGTTGAGCGGGCGATCGCCAAAGCCCGCATCTACGCCATTTCCGACCAGGACGAGACTATCTGGTGGATTCGCGATGAATTTCCTGAGGTGCCCCTGGTGCTGAACTATCAGTTCACCGCCATTAACTACGACCATCAGGGGCATCCCTACTCTGACGATCCGATGTTTAGCCCTGAGTGGATGCGAACCAACGTGAAGGAAGGGCACGGCCCCTTGGGAGCGGCGTATCCCCAAGCGTACTTTAGCGAGGGCGATTCCCCCGCCTTTTTCCATCTCATCGATACGGGGCTGCGCAGCTCAGAAAACCTGGCCTATGGCGGCTGGGGCGGACGGTTTGTGCCATCAGACCCGGAGCATCCCAACTTTTGGCGCGACGCCCAGGATGATGGCGACGCCTTAAAACCGCTCTGGCGCTGGCTACCGCAAATCCAAAATGATTTTGCGGCACGGATGGACTGGGCCATAGGTGACTATGCCGCGGTGAACCACCCGCCAGCGCCCGTGATTGCCGGAGAGCTCGATCGCACCGTGCGCAGTGGCGACGCGATCAATTTGGATGCCGCTGAAACCAGCGACCCCGATGGTGACAATCTGACCTATCAGTGGTGGATCTATGCAGAAGCGGGCAGTTATCCCGACCCCATCGCCCTGCAAAATGCCGATCGCCCACAAGCCAGCTTTACCGCCCCTGAGGTGCAAGAACCCGAAACGGTACACGTCATTCTGGAAGTGACCGATCAGGGAGAGCCCGCATTGACTCGATATCAGCGAGCGATCGTGACCATTCAGCCTTGAGGCAAATTGATCATGGATTAAAGCCTTCGCAGGGGATGTTATCCAGCACTTGTGACCGCTAACACTCCCAAGCCCCTGAATTAGCCATCAAATTTGCTGTATAACTGCGGGGGCAAATAGCAGATATGACTTTGAATGCATAGTTAGCTGGCTCTGCATAAAGATCTTGCATTTGTCCTTGAAGGCAATCGACCATTTTGAATTCCTCAACACAGATTGTCTGTGGCAATAATTGATAAATAATTGATTCTCAGGAATCAAATGCTCCACGGCCAATGACTGGTGGAGAAAAGAAGGTGCATGAATGTCGCGATCGCTCTCGAACTCGCCATCAGACTCTGAGCAAAGCCAGCCTCATGACGAGCTTGATTCTCCGCCACGATATTCTGACCAACTTCCACTACCCGCTACATTGGCGAGTGATGAAACAGAGTGGAGCAGTGTCAGCTTGGAGTGTTATGACCTCCCTCAGCCGGGAGAAACCCCAAAGCTTTGTTTTGATCACTATGCGATCGCGGTTACCCTGGGACAGGGTTTCCAGTTCGATTGGCAAATCGACGGCATTGCCAATGGTCAGACACAACGGCAGATGCTCTTTCATGGCGGCATGTCTCTTGTGCCGATGCAACACAATCATTGGGGCGCATGGGATCGGCCGCACGAAGGATTTGCTATCAGTTTGAAGCCAGAGTTACTGACTCGCGATGCCGCAGAATTGCTAGCCATTGATCAGGTTGAGTTACTGCCCCAAGAACCCCTCTACGATCCCCTCATTCTGCAGATTGGGCTAGCGCTCAAAGCCGATCTAGAGTCTCATCGCCCTGGCGGAAAGCTGTATGCGGAGACCATGGCAACTGCTCTAGCGGTTCACCTACTGAGAAACTATTCTGCGCATAGCCATAAACCTATTCACCATTCGGGTGGCTTGTCTCCCAAGCAACTGAAATGGGTAACTGACTATATCAATGACCATCTAGACCAGGAATTGAGTTTAGACAAACTAGCAGCGATCGCTCAACTCAGCGTCTATCACTTTTGCCGATCCTTCAAGCGATCGACGGGCTTGACTCCTCATCAATACGTGATTCAACAGCGGGTAGAGCGGGCAAAGCGGTTGCTAAAAGACGGCAAGATGGGAATTTCAGAGGTAGCTGTTGCCTGCGGCTTCACCCATCAGAGCCATCTCAATCGACACTTCAAGCGATTGACGGGCGTGACTCCAAAAAAATTTTCTAAGTCATAGCAATTTTGTGCAAAAGCAGCAATCCGGTGCAAGATTTCGCCAATGTCCTTAATTTACTCTAACGGTCAGCTTAAGTTCTGTAAGCAAAAAATACGCTGTACAAGGCTTGATTTACTCGATGGTAAGTAAAAAGGACTAAAACGATGGCTATCATTCAAGATGAGGCAACTCAGCAGCTAGGCGCACTCCCATTTGGGAACCTTATCGGTGGTCCTTTAGTTGCCGCGATCGAAGCTCAAGCAAAAGCAGCAAGGTCATCTGTCGAATTCATTAAGTCTGTTGCGTTTAAGCTTGATGAAGATGGCAACCCAACTGCCGATGTGCAGATGATCAACTTCAGCTACATGCAGAAGAGTGTAGATGCGACCTCAAAAGAGGTCACTTTCAAGAAAGCTACTTTAGAAGTTCCACTGCTAACGATCGTCCCTATCCCCTATATCCGCATTGATGATATGACGATTCAGTTCAAAGCAAACATCAGTGCTGAAAGTTCTTCTAAAGATACGTCGCAGAATCAATCAGAAACTGACGTAAAAGGGAACGTCACGGGTAAATATGGTTGGGGACCAGCAAGCGTCGAAGCTAGCTTCTCGGCTGGTTACTCAGCCAAGAAAGATAGTACCTCAGCCCGAGACTCAAGATATTCGGTCGAATATACGATGGATATTTATATTCATGCTGTGAACGATAGTTTACCTAAAGGCATGGAGTCTGTCCTTCAGCTTTTGAGTCAGAGTATCAATAGTCAGGCTGATAAATAAACGAGATGTTGATTGGTCAATATAATCGTATTTTCCACAACATACAGAAGCTGAGCAGCAACAATGGTTCTGTCTGCATTCGCTTTGGTTTTCGAATAAAACTAGGTTCATCCAGGGTTAGAAACTAGAATGAAGTTAAAAAAGGTTGTTGCTTCCATTCTGACTGATTTGACCCGGGCACAAGCTGCATCAGATGCTTATTCACGTGAAATCAAGGCTGCTTACAAAGAGGATTCATTGTTACGGTTGCTTCCTGTTCCTAAGGCAGAAATCAAAGAGATAAAGCTCGATCTCAAATTTGCTTTTCTTAAAGCTGACAGAGTTGTTTTGTATGAACAACCAAACTACCAGGGAAGGAGTCAAGAGCTTTTGGAAGGTAACTACACTCCTGAGATTTTAAAAGTTCGTACTAATGAGAATGAGATGTCCCTCAAAGTATCTGATGGGATGAAAGTTACTATTTCTGGTGAATCCTTTGTAGATTCTGCAGACGATGGCATTAAGACATCTGCGATAATTTTCACAGAGGATACACCTAAAATCGTATTCTCTGTAGACATCTTCAAGTCAATTAAAGTTGAGCACATTTCAACTAATGAGCTAACAGATGATCTTGAAACTCTTGACGTAGAAATTCTGACAGATGAACTGAAGCAGTTACCTGAATCTGTGCTCTCATCAATTTCGATTACATTGAATCTAGACAGTATTTAAGAATAGAAATTTGCCTTGAATACCCCTGAGGAGATTGAGTATGGCAGACGTTACCGATATTACATCAATCCCACTTTATCAAATTCTTGGAGCACCTTTGTCAGCGATGGTTGACGCGGAAATTCAGGCTGCCCAAACAACAGTTGAATTTATTGAGCGAATTGGATTTGTTCAAGATTCATCAGGATCAACTGACGGTGATCGCCACTATGGTGATCTAAAGACGGTGACATTCAACTACAGCAAAATAAGTGTAGGTGGTGAGATCCTAAATTTCAAGGTTGAAATTCCTGTCATATCCCTCGTCCCTATTCCTACGATGCAGATCAGTGATGCAAAAATTGATTTCGCCGTAGAAATTAATGATGCAGTTAAACTAGACTCAAAAGTCACGCTTAGTGTTGCCAAAGAAAAAGGGCAGAACAATGCTATTGAGTCAGAGTTGGTGATGTTTAAAGCAGGGCTGGCAAGCCGCGATTCAAAGACCGCAATGCATGTCACGATTAATCTTAAGCAGTCAGATACTCCTGTTGGGATGCAGGCTCTATTCCGAATCATGGATCAGGGTATTAGCAGTATTTCTCCAGCAAAGGAAGATGACAAAAATAAATCTTCTGAATAACCGTATCAAAATACTCCTTAGTCAATATACTGTAAGCCAATCTGAGAGGTTATTATGACCAATCAAGCCACTAACCAGCAAGGTGTTCCCTGTCCAGAATGTGATTTTTCAATTCCGACGACGCTACCGATACTCTTGTCTGGTGAACCAATTGTTTGCCCAATGTGCGGATTAGCTTTGCACGTTGATACAGAAAAATCGGCTGATAGTCTCAAATTAATTCGCAACCTGCATGAGGCTACTCAGCAGGTTGAAGAGACCAAAAAGCAGTGGTTATGAGTATGAATTTCGGGAATAAATTCCTTTGGCTTTAGTCGATAAATGCATACTAGGAGTCTAAAGATAGATAATGGTTTCAAGAAAGCCTAAAAGAGACTATAAACACGGAGTTGTTGCAAGAGGAGAACCTTTCATTTCTTCAGGTGGGGTTGTAACGGGTAGTCAATCTGTCATATTTAATCAAGCTAAAGCTAGAGCGAATGAACTCTATGGAAAATCTTCTCAGATTCAAAGTGAAAGACTGAGAGGATTGCCTACACATGTTGAACAGTTGCAAAATTCTATAGGAACTAGATGTGATGGCAATCTCACTACTGCTCATGAAACAGAAGTTCAATATATGTTAATAAATTCTACCAAGAAAGCTGCTTTTTCTTTTCCAATGAAAATACCACCTATTGTTATTGTTTTTCCAAGAAAAAATCAGATTTTGATCATGGCAAATTCGGATCGATTACGCTTGGACTTCCATGAATTCGATCCAAGTCTACTAAATGATCAAGTTCTTTCCTGGCGACTTACTGGCAGGTTGATAGGAAATGGTTATTTAGAATTCGATGAGTATCGTGAAATGAGAAATATGCCTCTTGCAGATCCATCATTGGCAGATTCAAGGTTTGGTCCAGTCTCAATATTCTTTGAAAGATACTTACATCTTGGCGATTAAATGCTTAAGGGTACTATCTTAAATGTTATGCCTAAAATCTATCTTATTTCAGAACAATTCGCTGTTCCTATCAAAAGTAGCGAAAGATATGCGCACTGTTGGCAGCTGATGGAAAAAGAGCTGTACCTCCTTAAAGTAGCTACTGAACAAATTATGCGAAGAGATATCCCTGCCCACGCGCCTCCTGAGTGTACTGAGGCTTACACTATTAAGGGAGGTCCAAGAAACACTGACTTATTTCATGAGTTTCTTAAGGATTGGATGAGTAACGAGTTAGTTCTATATCGTGGGTTTCCTGGATTTCATCGCTGCTGGCCTCATTTACTTAAAGGGATCTTGCGTTCACAGGGAGAAACGGATTATCCAACGTGGACTATGGATGTGGTAGATACTTGTTGGTTACCCACAGCGGACATTGATACGGCTCAGGGAGCCTCTTTACAGCTTAAAGATCGATACATCCCTGCTCTATCACTATATGAACCAATTCCTATTGGCTTTACTGTAAAAATAGCAGCAGGCTCAAAAAAGAACTTGCCTCTGTGTTGGACTAACCCTGGGGAAATACTGGTTAAAGGGCCATTATGGACTGGACAGTATCATTTTCAATCAATTACCTGGTATGTAAATAACTTTCCCCACTTTCATACGTGGCCAATCGGCATTACAAATCTTACCCTTCCGCAACAACGTCCTTTTGAACCTGCAACTCACGCTATAACTCGCCAATGGTGGGCAAATTGTTATGAATGGATGAGACTTGTTTGTTCAGCGTCCCCCTATAACATTGCTCCTCTTATGCCACAAACGTGGCGCTGATTGTAGCGTGAACATCTCTTAACTACGTTGGCGTATAGTACTCAACAAATCAATGAAATAGACAAACTCAATGATTGAACAAAAGCTTATTGTTGGGAGTTTCATAGATTTCCCATGTCCAGCAGTTGCACGACCAGCAGCCCCCCTGGAAACTTTGTAACTCTCCCGTCTCTGAGAATGACAATTCGGCAGTCAACTGGTTTTCTTAGGAGGACAAGCAGCATCGTTGGGGGAACAGTTCCAAAATACCACCGGAATTTTCGGTGGCTTCATTACTTCCCTGATCTGATAACCCAGATTCCCTTTTGCAGGGTAGATGTGTTAACTGGAGAAATGAGCGGATGTGGGATTGTCCTTTATAAAAGGGACGGCATTGAGTATGTGGGGCATATTGGTGCGGATAACGGCTCACCAGATAATACAAATACAGCTAGAAATGCTTGGGGCGTTGCATAATTGGGGGATGCAAAAACATCTGAGGGTGCCGATGCAATGTCCTGAGTGCGGTTCTGAGCACGTCCGCAAGAATGGCCATCGACGTGGCAAATAGAATCACCTTTGCGTTGAGTGTCGACGGCAGTTTGTCGCCAATCCCCAAACAGAAACTGGCTACCGTGATGAAGTCCGCCGTCAATGCTTGAAACTGTATACGAATGGCCTTGGCTTCCGGGCGATTGAACGGGTCAGTGGTGTTCATCACACGAGGGTAATTAACTGGGTCAAACAGAGCGGTGCATGGCTACCCGATGCTTATGACCCAGAACAGGTGCCAGCAGTGGCAGAACTGGATGAACTTCAGACCTTCGTTGGGGCAAAAAAAACAAAGTCTGGATTTGGACGGTCGTCGACCACTTCCGCCCCGGTCTCCTCGGATGGGTAGTCGGTGACCGGCGTGGACAGACCTTTGAAGCATTGTGGTCGATGGTCCGCTTATGGCACTGCTTCTTTTACGTCACCGATGGCTGGCCGGTCTATCCTCGCTACATTCCCGATGGAGAGCAAATTATCAGTAAGACCTATATGACGCGAGTGGAGGACGAAAACACTCGATTGCGGCATTATCTAGCCCGTTTGCATCGCAAGACTCTGTGCTACTCAAAATCGCTAACGATGTTGAAGCATTCGCTGCGGCTTTTGATTCACTCCCTCAAGTTTTGGGAACTCCCTGTCCCCCCTCGAAAAGCTCGCCTCTGAAAAAGCCATCCCTTAAATCAGCAATGCCGTATTTAGATGTTTTTAGAAAATGCAAAAGCTATCTGACTGGTCTGATGATGAGATTTTGGCAGCGCTAGGCAGATCTCCACAGGATGATCTACTGGCTTCCTGGTGTCGCACCTATCGCCCTGATCTTTGGCACCAATTTTTGAGCGGTGGGGCTGGCAAAGGTAACCAGCAGTCTCAGCCAGAAACGGGACCGTAAGCTGAGCGCTCAGCGCCGAACCAGGCTGAGGGCAAACCGCCCCTACCCAGTTTTCTGTCGAGTAACCCATCAGAGAGTGTAGGCAAAGTTGTCGACGAGCATTCCTGGGACGAGGGTGCCGCCCAGATCACGGAAGCCGTAGCTGCCCACTTCGGGGATGAACTGAGTCGCTTGGGTCAAGTCGATCAAGTTGGCTCCCCAGAAGTTGTAGAGGCTTTCGTCAAACCGCAGGTTTTCAATCGGCGCAACGATCTGGCCGTTTTCCACCCAAAAGCAGGCGTAGCGGGTCATGCCGGTGATGCGCCCGTTGGGGCGATCGCTCCAGTTCAGGTAGTGCAGGTTCGATACGTACAGGCCCGTGTCTAGCGCGGCAAGGATGTCGGCTTCCGCCAGGGTACCGGAGGCGAGGGTGGGCGATCGCAGATATTCCCCCCCTTCCGCAAAGGTGGAAGGAATGCCGTATTCCTTAGCGGTGCGGGCGCTGACCAGGGTGTTTTTCAACTGTCCCCCGTCGATCAGGGGCATGGTCAGGGGCGCGAGTTCTCCGTACTGGTTAAAGCGGGGCACCTGTCCCTGGGAGAAGTCTTCTGATAAGTGAATCTTGTCCGACAGGGTTTTGTCGCCCCGCTGCAACGGCCCGAGGGCACTGCCGCCCCGGCGAATGGATGCTTCCCCGATGCCGCCCCAGGAGAGCATACTCATCAGATCGGCGACAGCGGCAGGAGCAAAGTAGGTGCGGTACTGGCCGCGCTCTAACTTTTTAGGCGTCTGGGACATCTGCTCCAGCAGGGTTTTGGCAACGGCGAGGTTGTCGGTATAAGCGGCATCGTCCCAGGTGCGGCCCGCGTAGGTGCCTTTCACCGCCTGCCCCGATTCGGTGAATAGAGAATAGTCGAGGGTGAAGGTTTCAGTAGCGAACCAGTGGCGCTGACCAGCAGAGTCGGCATAGGCGCGCACACAGCGCCCCCCAGCATAGAGACCGACGGCATCGAGTCCGGACATATTGGGAAGGATCGTGGGGGCGATCGCGCTCATCCCCAACAATTCGCCGTCATAAACTTCCCGGCTGTGATCGTCGCCGTCGGGCAGCACGATGTAGGGATCTTCGGGCAGTTGGGGCAGCTCGTCCCGCAGGGTGTGCAGGGCGGTCATTAGCAAGGGCCAGTCCGATGCTTTGTCGCCCGTGAAGGTGATGGACTCGGTGGCCGATCGCCCGTCTGCCATCAGCGTCACCGACATGGAACCGTTCTCAATGCTGCCGGTCTGGCGCACCTTGGCGTGGTTAAAGCGGGTGAATTCGCTCTCCTCCGCCACGAGCCCCACCGTCACCGCTTCGCCCTCGGCCAGTTGCGGCATCAGGGCATCCATCAGTTGATTAAACGTGTTTTCCCAAATCTGCATCAGCCCGCCCCTCCAAAAACTTCAATCTGGTCGAAGGCGCACACGGGCGCACCGTGCCCCACCCGAATAATCTGGTTGGGCTCGCCTTTGCCGCAATAGGGCGTGCCGAATACCTGCCAGGTGCTGCGATCGCCCACCTGGGACAGACTCCGCCAGAACTGCGGCGTGGTGGCGCGATAGTTGGGGTTGCGCACGGTTTCCGCCAGTTCCCCATTGCGGATGCGCTTGGCATACTCACAGCCAAACTGGAACTTAAACCGCTGGTCGTCGATGGACCAGGAGCGGTTGGCTTCCATGTATACCCCGTCTTCGAGGGAACCGATAATTTGGGCGAAGGGGCGATCGCCGGGTTCCACGTTGATATTCGCCATGCGGTCAATCGGCGGACGATCCCAGTTGGTGGCGCGGGCACAGGCTACACCGGGTACCCCCAGCCGCGCCTGACTTTCGTGGCTACCCAGACCCCGCTGCAACACGCCATCGCGAATCAGATATTGCCGCTCGGCTACGGCTCCGGTGTCGTCAAAGGCGTAGCTGGCAAACTCCTGCTCCACCGTGGGGTCAAAGGTGACGTTGAGCTGCTCGGAACCGTACTGCAACTGGCCGAAATCTTCCGGCTTCACGAAGCTGCCCCCCGCGTAATTACGCTCGTCGCCCAGAATGCGATCGAGCTCCAGGGGATGGCCGATGCTCTCGTGGATTTGCAGCATCATCTGGTCGGGAGCCAGCACCAGAGTCGTGGTCATATCGGGACATTCTGGTGCCGTCAGCAGTTCCACCGCCTGCTCGCCAATGCGCTGCACCGACGCCCACAGCTCATCCCCCATATCTAAAAATTCCCACCCTGCCTGGTAGGCATGGCCGCGACCGTTGTTGGTGCGGGTCTGCACAACGGGGCCATCCTGCGCCGTGGCGCTAAAGCTGGGGGTAAAGAAGGAGAACTTTTGGTGGACTTGAGTACCGCTGCTGCTCACCAGCCAGGTATCGATTTCTTTAGCGCTGAGGCTGGCGCTGGCCTGCACAATCTGGTCGGAAACTTTCAACCCCTGGCAAATGCGCGACAGCAGTTCGTGGGCATGGCTCGTGGTCAGCGTCTTCAAGGGCTTTTCGGCAAAGGTCTGGTAGACGCCCAGCACCTTGGGACGAATTTCCGGCGAAAAGGCATGGATGCGCCAGGGCGCGGCGGCTTGGGCCTGTTGATAGGCGAGTTCGGCGGCATGTCGCAGACCGGCCACGGTGAGGCGATTGGTGGCGGCGTAGCCCATCTGCCCATTCACCAGCACTTCCACCATGGCACCCTGTTGCAGCGATCGCCGGTTGCCCTCCGGTTTCCCATCCCGCTGCGATCGCGACACGCTCTCTTCCCGCGTGGCGCGAATGCCTACCCAGTCGGCAGGCAGGTCCAGGGAGGTGATTGCCTCCGTCAGCAAATCTATCGGGTCGGCAGTGGTGGGTAATGGCGTAACCGTCACAGTGGCATCCAGAATTTCGGGTCGCCCTCTATTTTAATGAGTTCAAGGGCTGGGAAGACAGGACACTGTCCAGCGATATCTTAATAATGGCGTCCGCAAGAGCGCATGGAATAAGACCCTGTTCTGGAAAATCACCAACGGCTACCCATCAATCACATTCTTTGCCTATCCGCAGATAGATGCCATTTACAGTCATTAGGAGGCTAGGCAATTGGTTAGAGCAAAGTAATCATCCATTCAAGCTTCTCCTGTCTCAACTCAAGACCATTACAGGTCTGCAAAAATTCGGGCAAACTCTGTCCTAACTTAAGCTGTTTTAATACCGTTTTGATGGGTTGACCATGTTGTTGTCGAAAGGTAATCGCCAGCAACCCGATCGATACTGCACTACCTGATTGCTTCTGAATGAGCGCTTTGGCGATACCAACACAGACTCGCCTAAGCGTTGAAATGGTAAATTTTTGAGATTGAGAATTGTCAGTGTCTGTGTTTTCAGATGAGAATTGAGCGCAGTTGCTGACGTACCATTGAGAGGCATTGTGCCCTGCCGTTACTTTGAATCGGGTGGATTTTTGAAAAAAGGCTTTCGGGGTTTTACCTAATTGGTGATGTTTAACAAATGTACTAATGGGAAAACCGAGATCTCTGGAAAAGTCTGAAGATAGTTGCGATATGAGAATTTTAGGTGCCTCGGCATTGGCTAAATAGGTTTGGCAATACTGGATGCCTTGTTCAACTGAGGGCATTGGAGTCGCAGCAAGCAACGTGAGGGTTGTGCTTTCTTTTGTTTTACAGTTGATTAGTTTGAGAGTTTGTTGATGCCTTTGCAAAAGACTGACATCTAATCCTTGAAAGCGAAGAGTATGGCGAAGATTTTCTAGATCATTATCGTTGGAACCAACGATCGCTGCTTTGATGTTGGGGAAATGTACTAGAATCGACGACCCAATAATGGTCATTTTGTCATCGGCGTGATTCTTACCTTTCGGCACATGCAGTAATTGATATCCTCGACGATGAAGTTGAGCGTCACGGTCACCCAAAGTTTTCCAGTTGCCAAATGCAAACTTTAAAGTCATGGGATAGTTGCAATGAGTTTCTAACCAGGCTTCTGCCTCTTGATTAAGATCGATATTTTCAGCATCTAATAGCAAAATGGCGATCGCATTTTCATTTTTAGCAGCTGACTGTGTAGCCAGTTCCAGTTCTGGTTGCCAAATCAAAGATTGTTCACGCAGCGGCACAATCGAGGATGACAACTCAGTCGCAACTAGATGACGAACCTGTTGATAAAATTGCGTTTCATTGACGACAGGTTCCAGCAGTTTGGCTAACAGTTCCAGCACCTGATCGCTCGCCACGTTGGCATTAGCCGCGCCTTGCAGCAACTCCACAAATTTTTGCACCAGTTTGGCTCGATTTGCTGCTAGTGATCGCAGGCGATATCGAGCTTGAACCCAGTCAGGATGCGCAGCCTGAATTTGGATTAAAGCATCGCTGAGTTTTGCAGCGATCGCCTCATAGCGGTCGTGATTAGCAGCAGGGTCATTCACGGTATCAATATCAAAGAGTGGATGCCTTTTAGACACAGCGGCTGCCCACAGAGTTACGGGAAGCTATTAGTAGGGTTTGCCGCATCTTGAGGCTAGAATGCCCAGCTAACGTGATGCTTTATATTGTTATCCCACCAATCAATGTCCTCCGAGCCTGGCAGACAACCGCTGTGATGTCCGCAATGTTGAGTGCAGACTAGGTCGCAAAAGGTCACCGAACCGCTGCTATTGCAAGCACTTAATACGGCACCTGACGCAGATTGTTGCCGGGTGGATTGTAGCGGCAGACCAGCTTACTCATGCCATCGGCCCCGGTTGCCAAACCACAGCCCAGCGCAGTCGTATCGCGCCAAACGATTTGGGTGTAATGACCGATCACGCCTGTCGCGCGAGACATGGCCTCCGCCAGGGGCACGCCCGGGACGTAATTAAGGTTGCGTTCATCAATCCAACTGGTGACGCCAATTTCAATCGGGTTGGCATACCCAAAACTGGCGGCCAGATTTTCGCCCTGCTGCCCGCGAATGGTGGCATCGTGCTCAAAGCGATCGCTGCTAGCCAGATAATCTGCCCACACTTGTGCATCCCGCGCCAAATCCGCCGACCACGCCAGCGGTTCCACACCGACGGCTGCCCGAGCCGCATTATGCAGCGTGAGAATCTCTGCCCGCTGGTCGGCGGTTAAGTCGCTGCCGATCGCCGCCTCCACCACGGGAGCCGCAACGGGGGGAGCCGCAACGCTGGGCAGATCTGTCAGGCGAGGGCTCGCGGCGATCGCAGCGGGAGACATCCCCAAAATGGCGATCGCGATCGCCATTCCCGGTTGCCACAATCGAAATTTACTATTGATCGTCATCCGCAACTCCTGATGAGGATTGATGAAGGGCCGACAACCGCTGCCAACAACGACACAGTTTCGACGGCTACCGGCTCTGTGGGCTCACATGATTGAGTTGACGAATGACGCCGCCAAAAGTGTCAGGATCTAACGCGATCGCCCAGCCCTGGCAACGGCAGCGATCGCCAAAAGTCGTCACAATACTTAAAGAATTCATCATGAGGCGACACGATGACCACGGGCATTTGGGTATTGGGGGATCAGCTCTATGCGGGGCAGGCAGCCCTCGCCCAGCGAGACGAGCACAAAACCGAGACCCCGGTGCTCATGATCGAGTCGCGCCAGCATGGGCAACAGCGCCGCTACCACGCGCAAAAGCTCGTGCTCGTCTGGTCGGCCATGCGCCACTTTGCCGCCGAACTCAAAGATGCGGGATGGCCTGTTAGCTACAAAATCGCCGAAGATTTTGCCACACCCCTGCGCCAGTGGATTCAAGAGCACGACATCACGACCTTACAGGTGATGGAGCCCAGCGATCGCCCCTTCCTCACCTTCTTGCAAGCCCTCGATCTGCCTTGCGACCTCGAAATCATCCCCAACAATCATTTTCTCTGGAGTGTTGATGGCTTTAAGGCGTGGGCCAGCGATCGCAAAAGCCTGCTGATGGAGAGTTTCTACCGCGCCGGGCGCAAAGAACTCAACGTGCTGATGGCGGGTGACGAGCCCGTGGGTGGGCAATGGAACTTTGACAAAGAAAACCGCAAACCGCCCAAGGGCAAGCTCGACACGCCCGAGCCGCTAACCTTTGCACCCGACGAGATCACCCAAGCGGTGATTGAAACGGTACAAACTGCCGACTTTCCCACCTTTGGCGCAGTGGAACCGTTTCAATGGGCAGTCACCCGCGACCAAGCCCTGCAAGTGCTAGACCACTTCATCGCCACGCGGCTCAACACCTTTGGCCCCTATCAAGACGCCATGGTCACCGGCGAAGACACGATGTGGCACGCCCTGCTGTCGCCTTATCTCAACCTGGGTTTACTGCAACCGCTAGAGGTCATCGAAGTCGTGGAGCAGGCATACCACGAGCAAGATTTGCCCATCAACAGCGTGGAAGGCTTCATTCGCCAAGTGATGGGCTGGCGCGAATACATGCGCGGCCTTTACTGGCATGTGGATGAAGAGTATTTCGATCGCAATTTCTTCGACCACGATCGCCCCCTCCCCGACTTTTTTTGGACGGGCGACACCGACATGAACTGTCTGCACCAAGTCATCGATCAGGTGCAGCGCACGGGCTACGGACACCACATTCAGCGCCTCATGATTCTCGCCAACTTTGCCCTGATCGCAGGCTTGCAACCCCAGGAAGTGGAAGACTGGTTTCACGCCGCGTTCATCGACGCCTACGACTGGGTGATGCAGACCAACGTGCTCGGCATGGGCCTCTTTGCCGACGGTGGGGTGCTCGCGTCAAAACCCTACTCCGCCTCCGCCAACTATGTGAATCGCATGAGCGACTACTGCAAGGGCTGCCGCTACAACCACAAAGCAAAAACCGGCGACGACGCCTGCCCCTTCAACTTCTTCTACTGGGACTTTCTCGATCGCCACCGCGATAAACTCAAGTCCCAGGGCCGCATGAATTTCATCCTGGCTAATCTCGACAAAATGAACCCTGAAGATCTGGACGAGATCCGCGATCGGGCCGCTAACTTCTTCTAAGACCACCCGTTCTTTGATTCATCCCAGAGCCCGGTGACCTTGCCACACTCATCGCATCAGCCCAAACAAGCAACGACATAAAATGAGGTCAGTCCTGCTGCCTGAAACCAAACAAGGGAAACACGATGGAATTGTCCCAGGTAATTGACGAAATTAAGCGCATTCCCCCCAGTCGGCTCTCAGAAGTCTACAATTTCATCCATTTCTTCCGCCTGGGGCTGGAGTTAGAAACGGCTCAAGCAGACGACAACCAGAAAGAGCCCCCCTCAGGAGAGCCACAACCTGCCAATCAATATAATTTTTCCGACCTGGCCGGACGCCTAACCTGGCAAGGCGATGCCCTGACCGCCCAACGGACGCTCCGCGATGAATGGTAACCGTAATCGCCAAATTTATCGACTTCAATTGCTCGATACCATCACTGGCTCGATATCGATTCACAACGTCGCCAGCCTCATCACGACTAATTACGAGCTTTAGGTGAAACTTTACCACCGGTCATCAGCAGTATCCATTAAGCAATATAGAGAAAGTGCTCTTGGCGTCTTAATTTGCCGCTGCTAGATTTGTGGCGATGGTGGCGGTAAATGGTAATGGCAAATGAAGAACAATTGGCTTTGCTTAAGCAAGGAGTTCAAAGCTGGAACGCTTGGAGAAAGAAGATTCCAGGCAAAAAAATAGACCTTAGCGGAGCCGTCCTCCAAGGAGCCAATCTCAAAGGAGCCAACCTCAAAGGAGCCGTCCTCCAAGGAGTAAACCTCAAAGGAGCTAAACTCCGCTATGCCCATCTGAGCCATGCTGACCTCGACTCTGCCAACCTAAGCGATGCCTATCTCCGCTACGCCTACCTCCATAGGGTCTTCCTCCGATATGCCGACCTCAGCGAGGCTAACCTTTGCGATACTCACCTCAACGAGGCTAACCTCAGCGGAGCTAACCTTAGCAGGGCCGTCCTCCGCTATGCCGACCTCAGCGGAGCCGACCTCAGCGATGCCGACCTCAGCGGAGCTGTTCTCCATGATGCAGTCCTCAACAATGCCGTCCTCCGTGATGCTAACCTCAGCGAGGCTAACCTCAGCGGGGCCGTCCTCCATGATGCTGACCTCGGTGATGCAGTCCTCACCAGCGCCAACCTCAGTGGGACGAACCTCAGCGATGCTATCCTCAGCGGGACTATCCTCCGTGATGCCATCCTTCGTGGTGCTATCCTCCATATGGCCAACCTCAGCGGAGCTGACCTCAGCGATGCCGACCTCCGTGATGCTGACCTTTGTGATGGAGTCCTCACCGATGCCAACCTCTACATGGCGGACTTCAGCGGAGCCAACCTCCGCCATGCCGACATCTGTAATGCAGTCCTCATCGAAACAGTATTCGCCGACGTTGATCTCGGTAAAGTTAAAGGTCTAGCAGAGTGCCTACACCACGGACCTAGCACCATTGACTATAGAACCCTAGCCCGTTCTGGTCAGTTGCCCGAGTCATTCTTGCGAGGCATCGGCTTATCCAACACCTTCATCGACTACATTCCATCCCTTTTAACCAATCAGCCCATCCAGTTCTACTCCTGCTTCATCAGCTACTCCCATCAAGATGAGGAATTTGCCAAACGACTCCATGCCGACTTGCAAGACAAAGGTGTCCGCTGCTGGTATGCTCCCGAAGACTTGCCCATCGGAGCCAAAATGCGGGTTGATATTGACCAGGCTATCCGTAAACATGACAAGCTGCTGCTGATTCTTTCCGAACACTCAGTCAACAGTCAGTGGGTGGAAAGTGAAGTGGAATCAGCCCTAGAAAAAGAACGTCAGAGCAATAAGCTAGTGCTCTTCCCAGTACGGCTAGATGACACGGTCATGACCTCTAGCGACGGGTGGGCAGGGTTGATCAAGCGATCGCGCAACATCGGCAACTTCTGCAATTGGAAAGACTACGACGCCTATCAGCAGGTTTTTGAGCGGTTGCTGCGGGATTTGAAGCCCGCACTGACAGAACAAGCGTGAATCAAGTCACTTCGAATAAACGCGCTGATTTTTTCTTCTAAAGGATGAGACAATTCTGCGATTTTTAAGCGTTGCGTCGCCAGTTGCACCAGTTTTCGGTCCAGTCGCGTTGCCATTGTCCTGGTTGCCAGCCATGTGGCCGCAACGTCAAATCTTGTCCACCAGGCGGCAACTAGGTAAACAGCCACACCTTAAACCACCGCGTCAACTGCGGCATGATGAGGTAAGACAGCAACACTACCGTAATGGCAACACTCACGGCGACCCGCAGCAGCCAGGGTAAATATTGCATCAACGGAGCAATCAGGGGATGCACCAACAGGGACACAATCATCACTCCCACCCAGACCAAAATCGCTTGCTTATATCGCTTGGGGGCTTTGGGCGTGGCCTGAGCCGGAAGCTGAAACCAGCCTTCTAACCCCGTCAATACCTGTACCGATTCCTGTTCTTGAATTAGGGGTTGGACCCGATCAATCCAACCTTTACGGACATCCGAATTGAGCCACGCATTCAAGTGAGGGCATGAGTCGAATTGAAGCACAATTACATAGTCAGACGTAGCTCCGGGCTGCGGACGCAGGATATTAACGCCTAAGTGTCCGGCAAACTGGCGAGCATCGGCGGCAATGCCTTTGATCCATTCTTCGTATCCGGTCTCGCGACCCGATCGCACGCGATGGGTAATGACAGCAGTAACATGCTGGCTGGCAGTGGTCATAGGTAGAGGGGGATAGGGACCATCAGGGGCAAACGATAAAACCAGATTAAACGCAGGCGACGTCTTGCCCCCAAAACGCCGCCCGACAAAACTACTATTGACCAGCGCGAGCAAAGTAGCTGGTCATCAAGCCGCGATAGAGCGGAATGTGGTTAGACAACAGGTTGCCCAGCCCTTCAATATCATTGCGCCAGTCGCGGTGGAGTTCACAAGCTACGGCGAACCAGTTGAGCAGTTGTACACCCGCCGCGCTCATGCGTTCCCAAGCAGCGGCTCGAACCGTTTCGTCAAAGGTGCCAGACGCATCCGTAACTACGAAGACATCAAAGCCAGCCTCGATCGCGGACAGCGCTACAAATGCCACACAGACATCCGTCACAATCCCCGCAATAATGAGCTGCTTTTTGCCAGTGGCTTTCACCGCTGCGACAAAATCATCGTTGTCCCAAGCATTGATCTGCCCCGGACGCGCAATGTAAGGCGCATCAGGAAACATCTCTTTCAGTTCCGGCACGATGGGACCATTAGGACCTTGCTCAAAGCTGGTCGTCAGGATGGTCGGCAGGTTAAAGAACTTGGCAATATCAGCCAACGCCAACACGTTGTTCTTAAATTCATTCGGGGGATAGTCCTGCACCAGGGAAATCAAACCAGCTTGGTGATCCACCATCAGCACCGCGGCGTCATCTTTGTTCAAGCGGTTGTACTCGAAAGAAGTCGTCATGTCTTTTCCTCATTGAGATACCAACGCAAAATCGTTTCAGGTCAAATAAGACCTGGGGCGTCCTCTGATGCATTTGGCAGTAAGCCAGCATCAGAAGCATAAAGATATTTTGAATTGAATAAAATAAAATGACAATACTAAATTTATTCGCCAGACTGATTCTATTTTGGCGACAATCATCCCTCGGGTTGACGACGCTGTGTCAAAGCTTCAACCGCAATGCTTTTCCCCTATGGTTGAGCACCCAACTGGGTTAACCGGACTTAGCTAGCGCTTGGTACTGACATGATTGTGTTTGTCAGCGTAGCCTTGCTGATGAAAACGGATGGATTTGCCGCGCCAGGCGGGCGGCGGGAAGGACATTTTTGCGGCTACGGGAGTAAAGGGGCGGCGATCGCGATTGAACACGAGTATGCAGGCTTTGAGGAGTTCGAAGCGTGGACTGGGGGCCGCCATCAGCCGCAGCTAAAGGCAGCCTATTCAGCGAGCCTTCAAGTGTTACGTCGCCAGTTACACCAGTTCTCGGCCCAGTCGCGTCGCCATTGGCCTGGTTGCCAGCGATCGCTTTCCCATTGCTGGGCCGCCTGTCGCACAATTTCCATCAGGCTGTCGGGCAACGTTGGCGAGTTGGCGAGGTGCCACCAAGGCGTTTTTGCCGCCATCAATAACGCCACTGCCTGCACCCAGACTGAGGCTTCTGGCCCCACACTATGACACCCCAGCAAGCGCCCGTCCCGGTGGGCGATGAGCTTACAAAAGCCACTGGTGGCTTCGCGCCATTGGGCTGTGGGATTTTCATACAGCGACTGCCGCGCCACCAGCACCGCTGACGCACCAAATCGCTGCACAGCTTGCAATTCAGTGAAGCCCACCCGCGCCGTCGGCGGTTGCGTGGGCAACTCATAGGGCAGCGTTTGATAATTGACGCGACGACGCGGCCACAGAAGTGCATTGTGGACGGCACATTCGGCTTCTTGGCGGGCGATCGCCGGCAGCTCATCCCCCCCGATCGCAGCCCCACAGGCATAAATGCGCGGATGCTCGGTTTGCAGGTGAGCATTCACTGTCAGTGGGCGATCGCGCGGCAAACAGTGTTGGAGACCCAAATCGTGCAGGTAAGGTCCAGGGCGGGTCGCTACTACCAGCGAGTCGGCTGTGATCCTTGCAGATTCGAGTTGGACGGCGATCGCTGTGCCAGATGGCGGGTCAGGCGGTTGCGATACCGATATGATGCGGGCTCCCAGGCACATATCGACGCCATCAGCCCGCAGTTGCGCGGTCAGCCAGCCCGCCACATCCGGGTCTTCGGTAGTGAAAAACTGGGTACTCGCAGTCAGCAAAGTGACCTTGACCGACCAACGGGCCAACCACTGGGCGAGTCCGATCCCCATCGGACTGCCACCCAAAATCACCACACTCGACGGCAGATGTTCTCGTTGGCAAAGCGTTGCGGGCGTGTCGTAAGGCACCGTCGCCAATCCGGGTAGGGGGGGAGCGATCGCGTGACTGCCTGTGGCGATTAACAATTTGCGGGTCGTCAGTCGGCGAGTTGCGGTGACTAATGTGAGCGGGCGATCGCCCACTATCTGCCCAGTCTCCGCGATGACATCAACCCCTTGCACCATCAACCGTACAGCAGTGTCACGAGTCAAGGTATCCGCAATTAAGGTGGCCCGTTGTTTGGCCCATTGCCACGGCGACACCCCACTCTCCCCAGGCGGCATGGCAAGGGGATGCGTCGCCGTGAGGGACCACAGTCCCTGCTGTATGAGGTGCGATCGGCCACTGTCTAACCCCTGTAAGATCAGCGCTACCCTGGCCCCATAGCGGCTGGCCGCTGTCGCAGCGGTGATGCCCTCTGAGGTGCCGCCGACAATCACCAAATCGTACTCGACTGCCATGCCCTAACCGTCTCACTGGATGCCGCCCTTGAGTGTAACGTTCAACGGCGGCCGAGACTCGGCATTAACGCACGACCGTCTGATCAGCCGTCTGTTTAATCGGCTTTGGGACCGTTGGCTTTGGGGGCGTCGGGGTCGCAGAGGTCTGTTGGCGCTTGAGTTCTTTGACCTTCAGCACAATGAGATATTCATAAAAACCCTGGAGCGTACACCAGGCAAACCCGGCTTCTCCATCGCGCCAGCCGCCCAGGATGAAATACATGTAAAACCAGCGCACCAACGGACGCAGGGGGAGCCGCAGGGATAGGTCTTTCAGGGCGTGACGGCGTTCGACTTCCGTTTTGCCCCAAAATAAATTGCGCCAGTTGACCTGGCCGGATTGCAGTTGTCTGAGCGTCTCTTTAGCTTCGTCCGTCGAATAACGATTGTGCTTTTCAATCCAGCGGCTCATGCCCTTGCCGCAGGTGTAGTGGGGATAAGTTTCCTGCAAAAAGCCCGTAGAACCCTCACACACTTCCCGCTCGGTATGGCCATAGTCGGTAAACCAGACCTTGCCCAGTTGCAGCAGCCGCAACTGATAGCGCGGAAATTGAGTGCTGTGTTTGATCCACCGATCCATAAACATGACGCGCTCAGCGGCGTAGTAGCCGACATGCTCCGACTGCTGAATCACCTGGCAGCATTCTTGAAACAGCTCAGGCGTCATGCGCTCATCCGCTTCCAAAATATAGGCCCACTCATATTTGGCCGGAATATTTTCTAGCATCCAAGTTCGCTGCTGGCCGTGACTCTCAAAGGGATGCTCAATGACCCGCACCGGATACTGCGATGCAATTTCGACGGTGCGATCGCGGCTACAAGAGTCCACCACAATAATGTCGTCAGACACCATGGCTGACTCAATGCAAGCGGCAATATCCAGCTCTTCGTTATAGGTCAGAATGTAAATCGAAAACATAGGCGGCGTATAAAAGAGTTAGCAAACCTGAGACGCGGCGTGGGCCAGCAACTGAGCTGAGCAAACGCAGGTAAAGTGCTATACCAAACCACGCTTATCCTATCTTTCCCATCTCAACCGATGTCCTGCAATCAGGGCAAAATTTCCTAGAAAAGTTTTAGAAAACCTTATGCAAATCAGCCAATCATGAACTGGCGGTGAGCAGACTGCACTCATGGAGGAGACAGCAAAACACCGCGATCGCGATTTTGAGCCAGCTTCTACAGCGTTGCAAGATAGCTTGGTTCGTCTCTTTAGCAGAAAAACGAGAGGCTAAGCAGCAGAATTTTATAAACTCCAAGTTTTGTCAGGCAGGTATCTTGCCTGCTCCAGGCCAGCCGAGACGGCTGTCCACACTGAAAATTAAATTCCCATTCTTTAAATTTGTGGGCTCGCGACACCTGACTGTTAAATGCTACGGCTGAGACGGTAACGTGGCAGCCAAATCGTATTGCCGACCGCGCCAAGTCTTGGGCGTGCGTAGCGAAGAGAGCCAAATGCGGAGTACCGCGAGGGGATCGGCCAGCGGCGACAGCCAAAATATCCAGCGGTTGGGTGATTGGCTCAAATCGTACGAAGGCAAAATCGCCAACTGTAGAGCGACACGGGCGGCGATCAGACTCGCATTGAGACCCAAACTCAGCTGAAGGGGCAGAGTGGGCGGCCCACTGCTCAAGTTCCACAACAGTAGCGGCAAACTCAGCCAGGGCAAGGCTTGTACGCAGGTCAGAAACCACAAATCGCCCCAGATTTGGCCTCGCGAAGATGCATCTTTGAGATCGAGCGATCGCCCCCATTCCTTCCAGGTTTCCGCCAACCCTTCATACATGCGCACTTTGAGCAGCTTCGCACCATCCCAAAACCCTACCTTGGCTCCTGCCTTAGCCGCTTCACGGGCCAGAGTCACATCATCACAAAACGACAGGCGAGCACGGGTATAGCCATCCAATTTCTGCAACAGGTCGCGACGACAAAGAAAGCACTGGCCATTGGCCATCACCCGTTCCGCACCACTTTCTGACGCACCCGTGGGGCCAAATCGATACACCAGCGTCATCAATAAAGCTGGCTGCAGCCAAATCTCGCCCAATCCTTTCAAAATAAAGCGCGGCGAGAGTGAGACGAGGTCATACTGCTCGGCTGTGGCCGCAGCAATGAGCGCGGCCACGAGTCCTGGCTGCGGCTGAGTATCGGCGTCGAGCCCCAAAATCCAGTGACTATCTGCCGAACTCTGCAAGTAACCGTAATGGAGTGCCCAAGGTCGGCCCACCCAGTCGGACGGCAGCGGATCATCCGTCAGTAGGCGAATGCGGGCATCGGTTTCCTGGGCTTTTTGCACAATTTCGCGAGTGCCATCGGTTGACCGACTATCCACCACCAGCACCTCTCGCACTTCTGCTGTTTGCTGGGAGAGTCCGGTCAAACAAGGAGCTACGCGCAGGGCTTCGTTGAGGGTCGGCACAACGACACTGACTTGGCCCACTTGATCCGGCGTCATGGCGCGAGGTTGTAGTGGCGGGCGACGAGTAGGTCCCTTGAGCAAGCGGGCCAGCAACACCATCACGGCCGGTAACTGCACCACGAACAGGCACAGCGCGATCGCACTGCCGAGCCACCCCAGAGAAACAGAAGAAAACATGCGGGTTAATTTAACTGGCGATGGGAGACATTACTTGGAAACGCCAGCAGGGGTGGAAACCATTTCCATCACTGGCATGGGAGGCAGTTGCGCTGCTGGGTCAGCATCCGCAGTAGAGGACTTAGGCGCAAACCACCAGCAGGCGATCGCGGGCGCTGCACCAACGACAATCCCTAAGAAAATGGGAACATAAATACCGCCACCAACGCTCATAAACATCGCAAAACTGAAGTTGGCCAAATACATGATCAACGGCACCATCAACTGCTCGCGATCCAAGTTTTGCAAACGCTCATTCCGCTGCCAAAAGAGCGCCGCTACAGACATAAACATGGCGCCAGTGACAAACCAACCGGCAAAGTTTTCGTAGGGCATGCCAAAGAACGCCCCCGGCTGATGCCAATACCAAAACGGCATAGCCGTCTGACTCATAGCCGGATCCAACACAAAATCCCAGGACATCAGCAACAGAGCCCCGGTGGCGATCGCGGCGAGTTGGCGCACCCAAGTCATGCGCTCTCCCAATAAACCACCCCGCGCTAGCAAATAAGCCGACACCCCGACATAAAACCAAGATAGAGGAATCGTGAACGGCACCAGCCCCGCAATTTTGTAGCCCAGCCCATTCAAATAGCTGTAGTCGCCAAAGGGAAAGCCCGTGCTCGTGCCAGACAGCTCACTTGAGAGTGAAATGGCCAATGCCGGAATCATGAACGACAGCCAAGCTTGCCACCCAAAGGTACGACGCAAGTACAAAGCCACAGCCACCGTTCCCAGCAAGATGTAAACCACACCGCCTCCGGCCATGCTCCAGCGATAGAGGGTAGAACCGGCAGGCAAATAATCCAAAATTTCGGGATGGGGCATGACCCACAGCAACCCTGCCAGGCCAAATGCCATGGACAGCACGTGTCCCCACAAGCACCACTTTTCAATGCGCATCAACCGAGTCATGTTTCGAATCAACCTCTAACTGCGTGGTCAGTCGCTTTCATCCGCCGAAGCCAGAAACCTGCAACATTTCTTATCGAGATCGTGCCCCACTTATTTGGTTTTGTAAAGTTTTCTGAAACCTCAGGGCGTCGATATTGCGACTATGTCTTTCTCACCCTAAGAGGTGAACGGACCTTGTGGAGTGACGAACTTAGCTGTTTGCCTCGCATTTTGAGGTCGGTACCGCTTCTAAAGAGACTCCCCAACCATAGGGCAAAGGTATGATTCGCAGAAGCCGATACACACCACTCATCATTCGCAAACCTTAGCGAGACGGCTTCTAAATTGGCAAATCTCCCCGGCTAGTTAGGCCCGGCCTCGTCCGCCCCTCTGACCTTAACAGGCTCATAGCGCTACGAGATCTTCGGAACGACCATAAACACACAACCCAAATCACCTTGCCCACCAGACAGGGATATTGGACCGCTGGAATATAGCATCCAGAACCCCAGAAATCCGGCGGGCTCCGAGACTTTGAGCGATTAATTTAGCTGGATGATCAAAATCATCGCCTTGAACACCTGCACGACACGGCGCACGAGGGCCAACCCAGTGGAGAGGAGCCAAGGCCCTGGCACTGATCTCGAAGCAGCGGTTGAGCCGAGCAGAAATCGTTTGCTTGGCGAAGTCATCACTGCGATGTGTCGTGGATCTTGGCAAATTTCATTAAGAATGGCCCCAAATTTCTATAGACTGACCCTTTAGAAAGGGCCATGACCGACTCGGTAGCAGGCGACAGACTTTTACAGGAGACAGTGAGCAACGATGATTTTCGTGTGGTTGGTGGGGGCGATCGCGCTACTGGTGCTCGTCGGTTGGCTCGGTTTGGAATGGCAATATCGACGCCGCGCGGGCAATCGGCTCGCCTTTGCCGCCGGTCAGTGGAATATCGAAGCATATGCGGCTGATCACTACCAAATCGTCGGCGTTCCCGAACTGATTAATCGCACTCCGGCCTCAGAAATCATGGTGCCGGAGCTGACCGCCGAGACGACGCTACTGGGCAAGGAAACGGTAGATAATCTCGACGTTAAGGTCACCATTACTCCCCAACATCCTGATGCCGAGGCTCGCGCTGATGGTTACTGGTTCGCTTACATCGTCAAATTGCAAAAGCGCACTCAGTTCAAGGTGCAGATCGACATTACCGGGCCAGAGGTGCGATCGCTCAAGGCTCTCTGGGTGCGGGTTCACTATCTGACCTATGGACCCGGCGGTCGCTTTCCCAAAACGGGGCATGTCATTGTGCCCCTTCAGTTTCCTGACCCGGCGATGGCACCGCCTTGGCGCGACACGCCCCAAGCCCAAGTCATGCCCGTGCCCACCCACTTGCTGACGCATCTCGACACCCCCACCGAAGTGGTCAAACGCTACGCCAGTCCCCATGCTCAACCGGGCGACATCATCACCCTGGGCGAAACTCCAGTCGCGATTATGCAAGGGCGGTGGCGCCATCCTTCGACGGTGCAACCGGGCTGGCTAGCCCGACGGTTGTGCTACTACTTTTTACCGACTTCCAGCCTCGCCACCGCCTGCGGTTTACAAACGCTGGTGGATTTGGTGGGTCCCTGGCGGGTCTTTTGGGCCTTTATCGGCGGTACCGCGAAGAAAGTGCTGCTGAGACAGGGCGGTGGGTTCTACCAACTGGCGGGCGACCAAGCACGACTGATTGACGACGTGACAGGCACTCTCCCCCCTTACGACCAGTTCATTGTGCTCGGCCCGGAGTCACCCCAACTCATCGTTGATGAAATTGAAAAAGCGACGGGATTAGGGGCAGCGATCGTCGACGTGAACGATTTGAAAGCAGTCAAAATTGTTGCCGCCAGTCCCCGCGTCAATCGCGCAGTGGTGACTCAAGCCCTGATTGACAACCCTGCTGGCAATGCCGACGAACAAACCCCTTTAGTCTTAGTGCGGCCCAAATAGCGCCTCGCTTGAGTCCTGTCAGAAATCCAGCCGCAGCCTTAGTCCATGCCCATGGATTGAAGTGAACCATTGTGGTGATCGGCACAGTCGAGGCTTCTGCAATTTTGGCGATCGCTCATTGCGAGTTGCAGCACTGGCTCGACTAGCCAGCTTCAGAGACGAGCACGTTATGATGAGGTCAAATAAGGCCGACTTGGCTCTTGGTGCTGTTTTTCGTGGCTGGCAATGTCTACTCCCGATCTGCAAACTTCGGAACTGCAACTGCGTCCTCTATACCCGCGTGACATCGACGTTCTAGATCATTGGAGCGGTGCAGCGACGGTGATTCCTGAACCAGACTCAGGGCTTTGGGGTGCGGCCAACACCCAGAGTATTGTTCAGCATCCTCTAGCAGCCTGGTGGCAGCGGGTGACGACCCTGGCACTGCCCAACCAGCCTCGGTGGTCAGGCTTTGTGGCTTCACTAGACGACACGCTCTGCGGCATGATCGAGGTGTCGCCGTTTAACCGCACTCGCAGCACTTGGCAGGTCAATCGGCTGGCGATTCATCCCGATGTGGTACCGCCCAGTACCGAAAGTGCTTTGGATAGCGTCGGTTCACAGCTGTTGCGCCACTGTTTTGAGACCGTCTGGGAAGCCCGTATGTGGCTGGCAGAAGTCGATATCGAACAAAAAGCCGCCCTGGCTCTGTACCGACAAAATGGCTTTCAACCGTTGGCCCAGGTCACCTATTGGGAAATTAGTCCCGACGTGTTGGTAGAGCAGGCTAAGCAAGAACCCGATTTGCCCAACCTGATGGCGGTTAGCAATGCCGATGCGCAATTGTTATACCAACTCGACACTGCCGCCATGCCACCACTGGTGCGTCAGGTGTTTGATCAGCAAATTCAAGATTTCAAGGTTGAGCCTGCCAAGTCGATGGCGAACACCGCGCGACAATGGATGCAGCGAGAAAATCGGATTCAAGCCTATGTGTTTGAGCCCCAGCGGAAGGCCGCGATCGGTCGCTTTGACTTGATGGCTTGCCGTGGCAAACATCGCTATCACTCGGCAGAGCTGACAGTGCATCCAGCTTATACGTGGCTATATCCCGAATTGCTCAGCCATATGGCCGGACTGTTGCAAAGCTATCCAGCCATGCCGTTGCGAGTGACATCTCGTGATTTTCAGCCCGAACGAGAAGAGTTTTTGCTGAAAATACAAGCCAACCCGGTCGATCGCACGTTGATGCTATCGCGCTCCGTATGGCACAAGGTGCGAGAGGCCAAGCCAGCGGCATTAGAAGGACTGCAATTGCCAGAAGTACTGGCAGGGCTACAGCCAGCGGGCAAGCCGATTCCGGGGCGGATGTCTTGGCACTATGAGTCCGACGAGGCGCAGCGATCGCCCAAGCCATCTGCGCCTCAACGGCCCGAAGGCAGTGACTTAGGCCGCGCTCATCCCCGCTCCAATCCAGATAATCTATCGGGGCAATCAGGTTAGTTCGTCCCTCAGAGCCAAGGCTCAACCAGCTGGGCTAAGGTCCGAGGCTCTGGCAGCGTGACCTACAATTTTGATTGATCGGTCCTCACGAGCCCGCCATGCCTCAACCACACATTTCAGCTCTGGCTTTGGATATTGGTCGCCGCCGAATTGGTGTGGCTGGGTGCGATCGCCTGGGGCTGTTAGTCACCGAATTACCAACCGTACAAAACCGTTCCTTTCGCACAGTGGTAGATGAGATCAAGGCGATCGCGACTGAGCGGCGCGTCAATGTGTTGGTGGTGGGACTGCCTTACAGCATGAACGGTGAATTGGGCAAGCAAGCCGTATGGGTGCAAACTTTTGCCGAAAAGCTATCGTCAATTTTACAAATACCCGTAGAGTATGTAGATGAGCGGTTGACTTCTTTTCAGGCGGAGCAAATGTTGCAAGCCGAAGGCGTCACACTGTCTCGCCATAACAAAGGACTGATTGACCAAAAAGCGGCCGCCATTATCTTGCAGCAATGGCTTGATCAACGCGATCGCCCATCGACAGTCCCGTCCTCGCCCTCACCTACTTCATCCGTCACAGGAGACCCGGAATGACCTTTTCGGATTCAGATTTCGTCCAAGACCGCCCCACCATTGCCGTTAAAGACGAGGCGGGGAGGGTGCTCATGTGCCAAATCGAGCAGACCTTTGAGATTGGTCAACGCCAGTATGCACTGTTGTTGCCGCTAGATACCCCCGTCGAGATTTTTGCCTGGGAACCGGATGAAGAAGAGGAAGACACCGACACCCTCGTCGATGTCGAGGAAAGTGATATTGAGATGCTGTTGCCCACGGCCCGCGCCGTCTTAGCCGAGCACGATCTGGTTTTACAGCGCAGCGCTGTGACCCTGAGCGTTTCAGGAGAACTCCCCACCCCTCAAGAAGAAGATTGTTTCACGTTAGATATTGGCGACATTGACGAAGACGGTGAGCCAGACAGCGAGGAGTTTCAAACCCTGGCAACGTTTTTCCATAACGATGTGGAATACACGATCTGCACGCCGCTAGATCCCCTCCTTATCTTTGCTGAGATGGGGGCAGCAGGCGATGCCCGCATGATTCCGCCTGAGGAGTTTGAACGGTTACGGCCTGAAATCGAGTCCAGCATTTTTGATGTGTTGGAATAACCGCATGTGCAACTGATTTGCTAGCCGCCTCAAAAAAAAGCAATCCGCAGTCAGGTGCTGAGAGCCTAAAAGTTTAAAGCATGGGCGTTGAATTGCAGTGTGAACAGCCGTCTCGGCGGTCCCGGAGCAGGCAAGATACCTGCGCGACAAGCCTCCAACTTGTGGACACCTCTACTAATACTCACCCGGCCATCTTTGCTTAATCGATGAGCGATCAAAGTCAACGACTGCTGTCATCACTGTTGTGCGATGCCTGCAGTCGTACTCACTTTCCTGCTCATGCCTGAATGACGGCTTGGAAATCTTGACTCTTGGTTCTCAAGACGACATCGCAAGCTTAGCGCCGATGGACATTGAGCGATCGCAGCGTATGCGCTGTTTTCAGATTGCTGCGGGGGCAAAGAGCATCGCCCACAGCATGAGTGTTAAGAGTAGGGCAATTACCCCTATGAGGCCATCTCGCCAGTCATCATGTAACGGGGCAATGGGTTTCATGGTTGTCCTCCTTCCAGATCGGGATAACACACCACTCCTCTATCTCTATCCTGCGTGCTCAGAGTCGAATTGAGCGGAAGTTGCAACGATGTGTCACCTGTTTTTAGGCAGCCAGCCGCGATCGCTCGCTTTTTAGAATGGCTGCATCGTTTGCCGATGCGTGGGCTTGAATGAGCTGGAACATCGAAGCCGGAGAACCAATCACACCAGACCTTTTCAACGGAGTCCCGCAAGACCGCGACGAGTCTGGATGGATGGTTGGGGTCAAGGTTGGCGAAGCCGTTATGGAGCGATACGTTAGGAAGCTCCGAATGAGATTGCAACTTTGGAAGGGCGATCGCACTTCTCAGATCTCGCCTTACTTTTCCATCATGGCTTTGAGCACGACGGTGGGGTCTACCCAACTGCCCTGATACTTCATCCCCCAATGCAGGTGCGGGCCGGTGGTGCTGCCAGTCATCCCAACTCGCCCAATACGTTGACCGCTTTTCACCAGGTCGCCTTGGCGAATTTGAATGCCACCATCATGATCGACCAACCAGCGATCGCCGTCCGTCTCGACCACGACGTGTCCTTGCATATGGCAATAAATATGCACCCATCCGTGAGACTCAATCACAATTCCGGTACCGCAGGCTGTGTTGTCTGAAACCCGTGATACCGTGCCTTCCCACCAAGAGCGGATGTAACTACCCATGGGCGCTGCAATGTCTAGGCCATAGTGGAACCGTCGCCCCCCAAAGGGATGATTGCGATAGCCAAACGGTGACGTGTAGGCCACAAAGTTCTCGACGGGAAAGGATGCCGACTCCCAGGGCGTTGAGGGCGGTGCGGCATTCACGTCAGCCGCCGGAGCATCAGCTTCCTGAGCATCGGCTGTAAAGGTGGATTGCCAGAGTTCCGCAGAGACCCAGATCAGGCCCACCAGCGACATGAGCCCGACGACGCCTGCCCAGGGCGATCGCCGCCAGGTTTTCGATTGCACGGTAGGAGCGGTGGGAGCGACTTCAGCCTCCAGCGGGGTAGTGCTTACCGTTATCGCACCCTCGACATGTTGGGTCAATTTAGGCAGAGACGTTGGCTGTTCTAAGTAATGTCGCGAATATTGCTCATGCAATGAAGATACGCGAGCCGGCAGGCCAACTGGTTCACCATTTGACATGTGACTGAACTCAAACGCTAACGAACTCCCGGATTCTAGCAAAAACAGTACAAATGATCTACCGTGCATGATGCGAGATTGCTCTATCCCACCAATTAATGAAATAGAGATGCTTCGTGAGTCTGCACAGCCATCTCTGACCAGTAAATCCCCCGGCCCCCGATCAAAGACAGTAGGGCTAGCGGTTCTCGATCAGCCACGCTTGCCGATGCAAAGGGCGCGTCCTCAAGCCATTCTAGAAACCCTGCGAGCTCAGCATTACCGCGCCCGCTCTTTTATCCCCAACTAGGGTCTGTCGTCCTTTGAGCGAAAGGCTTGGCCGATTAGATGACGATAACCCTAACGTTTCTGGGCTTTGTACTTATCTTTGAACAAGGCTTGTTGCTGTTTGTGATCCACGATGGGGCGAGGATATTGGGCGCGATCGCGCACGCCGTCAGCAATTTTTCCCGTCACCAACTCCTCAGTATCCAGATGGCGCAGTTCGGGCAGCCATTGGCGAATGTACTCCCCATCGCGATCGAACTTTTGGGCTTGGCTAGCTGGGTTAAAAATCCGCAACGGTTTGGGATCCATGCCGCTGGAGGCGCTCCATTGCCAGCCGCCGTTGTTGGCGGAGAGGTCGCCATCCACCAGCTTTTGCATGAAGTACTTTTCGCCCCAGCGCCAGTCGATAATCAAGTCTTTGGTGAGAAAGCTAGCCACGATCATGCGACAGCGATTGTGCATCCACCCGGTTTCGTTGAGCTGGCGCATGGCCGCATCCACAATGGGATAGCCCGTCTTTCCGTCACACCAAGCCTGAAACTGAACCTCATCATTCACCCAGGGAAAATCTTTGAGCGGCTCCCGATACGGCCCGTCAGCCAACTCGGGAAAGAAATACATCACGTGCTGGTAAAACTCGCGCCATGCCAATTCTTGTTGCCAGGTCTGGACATTTTGCCGGGTTTCGTCGCTGCGGCAGCGGTTGTACGCCTCCGTGGCGGCAGCCCAGACACTACGAATGCCGATCGCGCCAAATTTCAACGCGGCGCTGAGTCGCGAGGTGCCGTCGACGTAAGGCAAGTTGCGCTGTTCGTCATATTCAGCGATGTAGCGATCGTCGTCGCAAAAGGCGTTGAGCTGCTGGTGTGCAGCCCATTCTCCCGGCTCTAGCAACAACGGGGCTTCCCAGACAAATCCTAAATCTTGGGCCGTCGGCAGGGCGATCGCTCCGGCGGCCTCGGCCTGGGCAATCGCCTCTGGGGATAATCCCTCCGCTGCTGCTAAGGCGGGGACGGGGGCAGCCTTATCTTGCTTGATCCAGTTTTTCCAAAAGGGACTGTAGACGGTGTAAGGGGTGTTGTCTGACTTGGTTACCACGCTGCCTGGAGCTTGCAAAAGCTGATCCCAAAAGGTGGTCTTGAGTTCAATGCCCACTTCCTTGAGAGCAGCGGCAACTTGAGTGTCGCGATCGCGAGAATAGGGTTCCACATCCCGATTCCAATAAACGGCGGTGGCGCCAATCGCCTGTGCCAGTTGGGGAATGCCTTTGACCGGGTCAGCTTTTAGAATGAGCAACTCACTTCCGGCTTCGGCGTAGCGGCGCTGCAGCTCTTGTAAGCAGCCCATCATATAGGTGACACGCGCGGGTGCCACATCGTCTCGGTTGAGAATGTTGGGGTCTAGGCAAAACACTCCACTTACTTGAGGCGATCGATCGCGAGCGGCGGCCAGCCCCAGGTTGTCGCTAATGCGCAAGTCGCGCCGATGCCAAAACAAAATGCGCTCGGGCACAGTTCCCCCTCTTTTTCTTGGCGTAAAACCGTTTTTCAGTATAAACAGGTCTTTTGGCGGGCTGCCGCAATGATCAACGGCGACTGCGGGGTTATCAGGGTTTCCCCCAAACCATGACGCTTTGTGCGCCTAATTTTGCACTATCGACAGTTAACAGGCCCAAACCGAGTGGGCCTGAGGGCTGATGGCGATCGCAGAATGTAAATGTTTAGACGTAAATAATTGCATCAGTCCGGCGAAACCCACTTCGACCCCATATAATAAAAACAAGAACTGTATCAATGAATACAGTTTCTACACTAAACTTTCTTTCAAATCACCTCATTCGGAGCTAGTCCTATGAAATTGTCTTATCGCGGCCATAACTACGAAGCTCATCTGTCTCCTTTGCATGAGCAAGCCGTCGAAGAAATCGGCACTTATCGCGGTGCGCGTTTGACTCGCAAGCGCTTTGCTGTTCCTCACGAAGAGCATGGCAAGGTTGAGCTCACCTATCGTGGTGCCAAGTACTCTCACGAACTGTAGAGTCAGTCTGGTTATGATTTTGGTCAACCGCTAAGAGTGGCACTGAGTGCTACGACTCAATGATTTTTCTGCCAAGCGGCGCTTAACAAGATTAAGCGCCGCTTGGTGATTTTTGGATGTAACTAGGAGGGGCGATCGCTGCCCCACCTTGCGCCGACGCATGGTTAACTAGCCGCGAGAATCTGCTCATCTAGGGAAAAATCAGCAGCGGCTTGAGCCCGGCCCGATGCCACGAAGTCGTTAGTAAACGAGTCTTTGAGGCCACCAATAAGGTCAAACTGGGGTGACCAGCCGAGTTCAGTTTTGGCTTTGTGAATGTCGGTAAAAAAGTGCTGCACTCGCATCGGGAAGGCTTTTTTCTTGCCGAAGTCAAAGGCTTTCGGGTCGTAATGGACGAGTTGAAGGCTGGCAGGATCTTTGCCTACCGCGATCGCACAGGCCCGCGCCAGTCCATCAAAACTCACAGCTTTTTCGCCAGAGATGTTGTAAATCTGGCCGATTGCTTTCTGATTACCCAACACAGCCGCCATCGCCGCTGCCAAATCTGCAACGTGCCCCATTTGCGTGAGCGCCATGCCACTGCCAGGGATCGGGAGCGGGCGATCGCGCACGAGGCGATCGAAAAACCAGGCTTCCACATCGTTATAGTTTTGCGGGCCATAGATATAGACCGGACGCACTGAGGTGAACGGGACTTTCTGCGCGACCAAATAATCTTCGGTGGCAAATTTGCCTTTGTGGCGACTGTTGGGATCGACGGCATCCCCTTCCACATGGGGCATTTCATCAGATTTCTGGTACACCCCAGCAGAGCTGACATACACAAAATGCTGCACCGTATCGCCAAACAGTTCCACTAGGGGTTGGGTATCACTGAGTTCGCGACCATTGTTGTCAAAAATGGCGTCAAATTTTTCGCCCGCTAGCGCCGCTTTGAGTTGGGCAATATCTTTGCGATCGCCCTGAATCGTCTGCACCGATTCCACAGGAGCGGGCTTATTGCCCCGATTAAACAAAACCACGTCGTGGCCTTGCTGCACAAGTAACTGGGTCAGGTACACCCCAATAAACCGGGTGCCCCCCATAACTAAAATGCGCATCTTCCCCTCCCGCTGTGAATCTGTTCTCTTGGTATCTTAGGATGCAGTTGCCCCCCAGTTGGGAAGAATTGTGGCGGGCTCAGGGCGCGATCGCCCCCGGCCATTAATAAGTTGTTTGACAAATGCTTAAGCGAATCCGCAAAACCCCCCAGATTTAGGGTTCTACGCTTAGTCTGAAGCCAGTCCCACTATCCGGTCATTCACCTTCCCATTAAAATAGAGAAACTGACTTTTCAAAGCGGCGAGTTCACCCTTGTGTTAGCCGTACTATGCACATCATTGGCGCAGCTTAATGCAAGAGCTAGACACCGCCTATCGGATCTTAGATTTAGAGCCTGGGGCTTCGATGGAAGAAGTCAATCAGGCTTACAAAGATCTCGTGTTTATCTGGCATCCTGATCGCCTGCCCAAAGAAAATTTGCGGCTGATTGAGAAAGCCCAGGAAAAGATTAAACAGCTGAATCAGGCCCGCGATTATCTGCGGACCCATGCGCGGGTCGGCACCACTGCCGCCAGCAGCAGCCATACCGCCAACACGACTGCCAGCAATGGCTATCGCTCGCGCACTCGCCCCTATGGGCGCACGGCCAACACCTATGGCTATCGCCAACGCCCCAGCTATGGGCGCACGGCAGAGTCATCATCGTCGCAGCAGACCTATCAAAATCCCTATCGGACGTATCAAGCGCGCTATGCCCAAACGGGTTATGGCAGCTACGGAGCCTATCGGCGTCCAGACCAGCGCAGTGCTGAGCCTCACAACGGCCCAACGAACACAACGGGCGAAGAAGGGGCATCTACTGCTGCCCCCAACCATGGGACGAGCTCGAACGGTAGCAGCCAGAGTAATAGCGGTGCGTCGAGCTACAACCGCCGTTATCCCAATGGCAATAGTGCGGCCTATTCGAATGCGAATGATGGTTGGAATAACTACACCACACCGCGCCCCAGTGGCTCTGGCAATGCGGCATCAAGCCAGCGCGAAAGCGGGCCGAGCTATACGGTGAATAGCGATCGCCCCCCAGCTTCGAGTTATCGCCCGCCGTCTACGGCCAGCACGAATTACAGTTATCGACCACCAGCCTCCGAGTCACGCTCTAGTAATAGCAGCAGTAGCGCTAGTCAGCGATCTCGGCAACAACCCGACCTCAGCGGCTCTAACCTGCGGGGGGCCAATCTGAAGGAAAAAGACTTTTCGGGTCGCAACCTGAGCAGCGCTGACCTCAGTGGGGCAGATCTGCAAGATGCTTTTCTGCACGGCGTCAATTTCAACCGCGCTGACCTGAGTAATGCCAACCTGTTTCGCGCCAATTTGCTGCAGGCCAACCTGAGTCATGCCAACCTGCGGGGAGCCAATCTGATCGGCGCTGACCTCAGTGGCGCTGACCTCAGTGGCGCTGACCTGAGCGGGGCCAAGGTGGCGGTGGGCGATCGCGTGATGGTCAAACTAACAGGCACCATTTTGCGCGGCACCATCATGCCTGACGGCACCATCAACGCTTAATCTCATAGTGAGTTTTTTGAACGTTTGCTTAAATAAAGCTTAGGTAGGATTACTCTCAGTCCAGAAGGTATGTCAAGCTGCCTTGAAAAAATGTCCACAGAGAATATATCTTTACATCCCTACCATATAAGTCTACTAATTTCTGCAAAACCGTAGGAATTCTAACTCCTCAATCGGATTCTTACTCAATTTATTAACAGTGTCTAAAAACATGGATAAAGAGAACGTTAATCAAGATTCTCTCAATCAATCTAACCAGTCAAGACGAAAGTTTTCCAACTGGATGACTAACACTTCACTAATTACATTAGCCTTCGTTGTGAATATTGCTGTCCAAATACAACTTAGAAGCTCCATCGATAATTCAAGCACAAATCTCAAGGTTTTCTTTTACCTAATAGGTTCAACAATTCTAGCAGGAATCTTCATTAAAGCTCTAGAGTTTGTAGAAGAACGCTTAATATTAAGACTCAAGAAAACCATTGCATATTACGAATCAATGGAATCTTCATTCAAAGAACTTAAAGAAAGATATTATCGAAAAATTCAGCAGCTTAAAGAGAGAGTAGCTAGTGCAATACCGCAAAAATATGACATCAAGTCTTTGAGTGAGTTAAGTGAGGCTATGGATATTGCCAGTCAATACGTCAATCAGGTTGATCTGAGCGTCAAAGAAATTGAGAGTTCATTAATAAGTCAGAAAAACGACATTGTTCAGGCTGAAGACTTAGACATGAAGATTCTTTTGCTACTTGCCAAGGAAGAAAATCTTGATTTTGTCTGGATGATTTTCTTGACAACACAAATGTTACTCTTCTTACTATCTATATTAGAGGCTATAAGATATTTCTGGGCTTTCTTGCTGGGAGTTGATTCATTAAAAGCAATCTTCGACGTGTATACAGGCTTGTTGTGGATCAGCTTTTTATTTACAGCAACCATCATAATTGTTGCTTTTAACCCGACATCACCAATCACCTGGAATATAGGAAAAAGTATTGTTGCTTTCACAAAAGTGATCATCGCAAAAATTTTAGAGGCTTGTAGAACCAATATGGGAATCTAATGGCGCTTTAGGCAAAATAGAGGAGTATCGGCAAGTTCTCATCACTAAACTAACAGGAACTATTATGTCTGGCAGTACTATAGATTTTGAGAACTTACAGAATTATGTTTTCCCAGTATATAAAAAGCCCATGCCAGGAGAGTGGTCATGGACTTTTGGATTACGAGTGAGCAGTTCTATTACTGGCCTGGCTGAGTCTCGGTGGCAGTCGTGTCGTCGTCCACCACTTCAATGGTCACCGGGCGACTCTCTGATTCGGCTGCGGTAGTAGCTGCTGAGCTTTGAGCATTTTTTAACCAAGTAGCGAGCCGCTGGAAAACGTTTTTGACTTTGAGATAGCGATCGCCATAATCCTCAGTCATGTCACCATCAAACTGCGCCGCGTTTTTGTTCAAATACGCTTTGAACTGCTGGAACCAATCCCCTTTGCGATCGCGCACGAGTTGGAGAGCGATCGTGATGAGATCTTTCCAAGTCGGTGCTGATTTTGGTGCAGCCGGGTCAGCCACCTCAGCGCTGAGCTGAGTTTCACTGTCGTTGATCGGTACCTCATTCACACTTTCAGCGGGCACCTCGTTCAGCTCTTCCAGCAGTTCTGCCACAGAGCGGCGAGTGAGCGTGTTCAACTCAACTGAGCCCCCTTTGATTTCGTCAAAAGTCATCGTTGCTGCTGATTTGAGAATATCGCTGATGCGCGCAGCTCGCAGCCGACTTTCTTGCTTCGCTTTCGTGAATTCCGGCTGCAGTCGTTCTTTAACCGTGTTAGACATGTTCTTTTTCCTCATTTAGGATGGATGACTTAACAGAAACGGGTTGATTTAAGCGACCGTTACGGCGTCAACGTCAACGACAGTTTCGACAGAAGTTGCTTCAGTTCTTAAACTATTTTTGCGTTGCAAACTACGCCTCCGTTCCAAAGCAATTTGTGAGAGCTCGGTCACGACAATAGTGGCTAGCAAACCATCATCAACCCAGCCAATAATGGGAAAAACATCGGGTGAGATATCGAGGGGACTCACCAGATAAATCACGGAACCAAGAATCACGAGCCAACGATATTTTGAATTCCGAAGGAGTTTTGTAAACCAGTTAATTAGGGGGCTGCGTAGTAAGCGCTTCATGAGTTTCCTCTCTAGTTCAAGTTGATTATGTCAGCTTGAAAGCGGTCGCGCAGGTGTGGATCGCCTAGAAAAAAGCGGGGTTTTTACACCGAATAAACCGTACCGTAGTCTCCCCAAGTCAATTCTCTGAGAGGGCTTTTTGCCTGATGGCAAAAGGGTTAGCCCCACCCCCTCAAGCCTTTATTTGAACCAGGTTTGTCGCAGTGCGGCTTTGTTCCACTGGGCTAAATCGGCAGCAGCATCGTAAGTGCTTTGTAAAAAGCTCAGCAACGCTTGGTCGGGGTCTCCAGCGGTGCGAACGGCGTCGTAAGGCAGAATGAATTCTCCCAATCCCTCATGAAAAAAGGCGGCATCCGGTTGCACAGGGGCATCTTTGAACCCGTCAGGAGTCGGGTAAGCATAGGAATAAAAGGCGGGATAGCCGAGTCCGGTGCCGGGCCAAAAGCCAGCACTGCTGACCTCTTGGTTGTACGCTTCTTTGGCAACATCGTCGGGCAGGTTGGGCACCCCTCCCGGATGCTCGGGCGCTGTCCGCCCCGAAAAGCGCGTGACCGCCAAATCGAAGCTACCCCAAAAGAAATGGACGGGGCTGACCTTGCCGCAAAAGTGCGAGCGAAATGCTTTGAACACACGATCGCTCTGCAACAACACGCGCCAAAACCGCTGCACCGCATCGGGATCGTAGCTAGCGTGGGTGGTGTCCTGCTCAAACGGTATCGGGGCAGGAATTTCATTAGGTAAGGTATTGATCTGAATCGCCATGTCCAGTGCTTGCAATGCCTGCATCACGGCCAGATAAAAATCGGCCACCGATCGCGGCCGCAACTCAATGATCTGACTTTGCCCAGTATCAGTGCCAATCCACAGGTGATGCTGCTGGAAATCAAAATCCATCTGAAACACACGATTTCCATAGGGAATGTTGCTCGTCGTCAGACCTCGCGTGGTGAGATACAGCGGCACGTGCCAGGAATGATTAATCCACGGAGTTTGCACCAGGCGGATTTTGCCGACAATCTGCGTCCACATGTGCAGCGTGGCGCAGGTGTCTTGCCAATCGTCTAAGTTGAGTTCGGGCCACGGATTTGGTGTCATCTTTCCCAGGTTCCAAGCAGGCTATTTCCATTAGAACCCCTAAAAGGGCAACCATCGCCCAACCGTTTCAATCGTTAAGCTAGGGCGTTAGTCTGAGCCGACGGGGGCAGTCCCTCGTCAGACGCAGCCCCTCAGATGTTAGTCACCGCCTACAACACAAACTCTCTTGCAAAAAGATATATGTGGAATCCGACTATTGCCGCTGAAATCCGCTAAAACGAGACAAGCTAGCGCGGCCTCTGATTGCTAGAGTAGGCGTTGGTTGGTGGCATAGCAGCGATCGCACCATGATATTTTTCGGTTTGAATTTGACCCATCCCATTCATCAAGCACTACGACTGACAGTGGGGAGTCTGGCCACGGTAGGACTGTTAGGCCCAGCGGCGATCGCGGAAATCATTCCCGTCGGGTTTGATGAAGTGGACTTGCCGACCCTCTCGGAATCGGAACAAGCGACCCTCGACACCCTGCAATCGGTGCGGTTGCCGTTGATTCTTAGCGAAGTGAGTCCAGATCGGTCGACACTGGTGGTAGCAACCCTCGATCGCCTCAGCCAGACCGACTGGCGAGTCAAGTTTCTCGACCTCAACACGGGTGAACTGATCGATTCCATCGTGCTGGAATACGAGGTATTCAGCCCGTTTCTGCCAATTCAGTGGGTCGATAATCGCACCATTCGCTTTGTGCAAGAGGGCGTGTTTGGCCCGTGGGATCTGGTGTCGCTGAACCGCGATACGGGCATTGTGTCTCACACCACGGTGTATCCCACTGAAGAAGAATCTGGCGAAATTTTAGGGGCGGCTCCCGATTTCTCGCACTTTGCCCTGCGGGTGTATGAGGAGGAAGAAGACGTGATTTATCTAGTGTCACTGCGATCGCTCAACCGCATTGAAGTGGCACGCATTCCGCCCGATTTAGATATTCAGCCCCCCTCCTGGTCAGCGGATGGTGATCGCGTCGTGTTTGTCACCTCGTCGGTGGAAGAGTGGGATCTCTACGAACGCACCCCCTACAGTCCCAATCTGCTGGATCCGGTCAACCAAGACGCTCTGGGTCGTACCCCGCCCGCAGACAACCTATTTTTGCAAGAAAATCAGATCAAGGTTTACGACCTGTCGGCAGCAGAACCCTTATTGCTGCATCTGCAAGCGACCGATGATCCGGCTCATATGCTGGCCGAGGCACGGCTCAATCCGGCGGGCGATCGCCTCCTCGTCAAATATTTAGAGCCCAGCCAGCTGACCGGACGCGAGTTTCCGTCCTATCTGTATCCGCAGCGATCGTATTATCAAGTACTCGATCTCGCGGGCAATGCCCTCGCCACCATTGCCGACCCCGCATTGGCGGGTCCTTTGGAAAATACCGGCGACTTCATCGACAGCGATACAGTTCTTTTCAGCAGCGTTGCTGGCACCAATCGGCATTTTTTCACTTACGACCTTGGTACATCGTCGCTGGCGACGTTGCCGCTGCCGCCGGGCAGTGTGGACCCGGAATCTTGGGCCGTCTCATCAGATGGTCGCACCCTGTTTTTTGCCTTTTCTTCCGTCACCCAACCGCCAGAAGTTTTCACCATGCCGTTGGATGGCAGTGCGCCGCCGAGACAAATTACTCAGCTCAATGCCGAGGTAGCAGCGGCCAACAAAGTTCAGGTTAATCCGGTAAGCTTTGCCACCCGCAACGGCCCTCGCGAAGGTTTTTTAGTGCAGCCAGCGGGGGCACCGTTCCCACCCATAGAGGAGCCGACGGTATTTTGGCAGCAGGGGGGACCCGGCTTTTCCATGGCCAATGAGTTTGCGGTAGAAGTGGAAATGCCTTTCAATCTGCTACCGAACTTTGGGATTTCGGTGTTGTCAGTGCCATTGGCGGGGCGCGAAGGGTTCGGGGCTGACCTGTATCGACTGCAAGCTGAAGACAATAATTTTGGACAAGTCGACATTGGTGAGGGGGTTGATATTGCCGCGCAACTGGTGGGCGATCGCTGGGTACGACGCGATCAGTTAGGGGTCTCTGGCTGTTCCTACGGGGGCTATTTTGCCGCCCAAGCGATCGCGCAATATCCCAACGTATTTGCTGCCGCCAATCCCCAATGCTCACTGCTCGATGCCTTTACCGAATGGCAGTTGGGCTACTCTTCGCTACTGTCATACCTCACGGGTCTGACCCCAATGGAAGCACCGGAGCGCTATCGTCGCATTTCACCGCTGTACAACGCGGAAAACGTGACCGCCGCCACCATGCTCTTTCACGGCTCTGCCGACTTTTTGCAAATTGACATGGCGCGGAACTTCCACGACATCATTGAGAGCAACGGCAGTTCCGCCACGCTCTATGAGTTTGAAGGCGTCGGACACAGCATCTTTGATACAGGCCTGCAACGCATCGCGGCGCAACTCCAGGTTGACTTTTTCCGCCGCCACTTGAGCCCCACAACGGATGACTAGCCATCGCCAGCAGGCATCTCACTGATGGCAACTGTGGACATTTAGGGCTACAAGCCAAGTGTTGAGATTATTGCTTTAACAGCAGAAAGAAGAGTTGACCGTCGGTGTTGACTTGTCCCGCTTGGGCACCCGCCGCGTCGCCACTGCCCACATAAATATCGACACGCCCCGGCCCCTGAATGGCACCCCCAGTATCCTGATTAAGCACATAGCGGCTGATGGGCATGGCTTGCCAAGTGTCGTCAGCATCGGGAATGGGCCAGTCGAGGGTAATGAGAGCCAAGGCCCCTGGCGGCATGATGGCTTTATCCGTCGCGATGGAACGGCCAGCGGTGACGGGTACGGAGAAGGTACCCGTGGGGGGACCACCTGCGGTTTCGCGAAAGAAGACGAAGCGATCGTTGCGGGGAATATAGTCATCCAACGCAGCGGGATTAGCGGCAAAAAAGTCGAGCAGCCGCTCTAACGTCATGCCCTCAGCGGGGACCTGACCGTCATTGATCAGTTCGCGACCGAGGCTGACGTAGTCATACTCCGTGCGTCCGGCATAGCCCACAGACATAAAACTGCCGTCGGTCAACCGTAGCCGTGCCGATCCCTGAACCTGGACTAGGAAGGCTTCGAGGCGATCGCGCATCCACACCAGTTCCAAGCCTTTGAGGGGACCGCTGGCACTTTGCAGACCATCTTTGCCCTCTAATTCCATGCGGGTGGGATGGGGCAGCACCCACTCATCCAAATTCGCCGGACGTCGATACAAGGGATAGCGGTATTCCGCTGTAGGAACGCGACTGGCCGCATAGGTCGGTTCAAAATAGCCCGTGAAATGAACTTTCCCTTCGCCGTCGTTACCAATTGACTGATATAGCTGAAACTCTTGCTGCACAGCGGTTTGCAGTTCAGCGGACGACGCACTGGTCAACACCAGCGTACGAAAGCGTTGCAGACTGCGGCGGACGCGATCGCGCGTCACGCCCTCAATGGGATAGTTGGCGTAAGCTTCCGCCGCGGCGGGCGTATCGAGATAGCTGAGGCTATGGGCGATCGCCGTTAACAGTCGCAACTGGGCCGCTGATGCATCTCCTTGCCAGAGCAAATCATCGGTCAGCGGTGAGTCGGGCCAGTGCTCTCGTGGGGTGAGTGGGGGCAGGGGAGCGATCGTTGCGGCAGCGATCGCCTGAGCACTCTCCCCACCCATTGGCTTAGCGGTGACGGGACGAGGTGCTGGCAGCAGCCAGGCCAAACTTGCCAAACCTGAAAGCGCAATCGCGCTAACTAGCCCTGTTCTCAACACTTGCCGCATTAGAATCGTTCGACACTGGAGCTAAAGACCGGTTCCACCCGAATCGCCAAGAGCTTCGAGGGGCGGATCACCATATATTCGCCGGGGTTGATTTTGGGAATCGGCACGTTAATAAAGGCGTCGTCCGACTGTTTGGGCATCAACTCGGAGCTATACCATTTCTGGAATTCTTGAATCGTCGAAAACTTGACCTCTTGATGATGCCCGCCATCAAACAGCAAGTGGACAATATATTCGCTGGGTGTTCTTGGCATGGGATTCCCCGTGTTCTCCTACAGCGCTCCCGTGGGGCAGCGATAACAGACAAATTGTACCCACGGTCGGGACTTCTTGACGCATCTGCCCTGCAGCTCAGTCCCCTTTCACCGTTTAATGCCCACAATGTTAAGCCTCAGCGGTCGATTCGCTTTCACTGTCGGCGGCGCGATCGGGCTTCAATAGCGGAAAGGCAATCACATCGCGGATGCTAGGGCTATCAGTCAGCAGCATGACGAGGCGATCGATACCGATGCCCAGGCCACAGGTGGGCGGCATCCCGTGCTCCAGCGCATTCAGGAAGTCCTCATCGACCCCCGTCGCTTCCAAATCACCAGCGGCTTTGCGGGCCGCTTGGGCCTCAAATCGGATCCGCTGATCAATGGGGTCGGTCAACTCCGAGAAGCCATTAGCGGTTTCGCGACCCACAATAAACAGTTCAAACCGCTCCACCACACCGGGTTTGCTGCGGTGAGGTTTGGAGAGGGGCGAAATCTCAAGCGGGTGATCAATCACATAGGTCGGTTGGATTAGATCCGCCTCAACCGTTTCTTCAAACACGGTGTTGAGTAGCCGCCCGAGGGAATCGCAGCCGTCTAAATCTGTCATGCCAAGCGCCTTGACTTTGTCTTTGGCGGTAGCAAGGTCGTCCACCTGCTCAAAGTCCAGCCCCGTTTTCTCTTTCACCAACTCGTGCATGGTGGCTCGCCGCCAGGGCGGAGTCAGGTCGACTGCCTGGCCTTGGTAAGTAATTTGGGTAGTGCCCAACACCGACTCGGCCACCTGCGCAATGAGCTGCTCCGTCATCGTCATGAAGTCATGGTAATCAGCATACGCTTCGTAGACCTCGATGCTGGTGAATTCAGGGTTGTGGCGGGTGGAGACACCTTCGTTGCGAAAGATACGGCCAATCTCAAACACCTTTTCAAAACCGCCCACGACTAACCGCTTCAGGTGAAGTTCGGTGGCGATGCGCAGATACAGCGGCATGTCCAGCGCGTTGTGATGAGTGGTGAACGGCCGCGCCTCCGCGCCCCCCGCTTCGCTTTGCAGCACCGGGGTTTCGATTTCGAGAAAACCGCGATCTTCAAAGAAGCGACGAATGCCCGAGGTGATCAGCGCCCGCTTGCGAAAGGTGTCGCGCACCGCAGGATTCACGATCAAATCCACATAGCGCTGACGGTAGCGCTTCGACACGTCCGTCAAGCCGTGCCATTTGTCTGGCAGAGGCAGCAGGGACTTGGTGAGCAGGGCGTATTCCTGCACTTTGACGGAGAGTTCGCCTTTGTCGGTGCGCTTAAGGGTGCCGCGCACGCCGATGAAGTCGCCCACGTCGGTGAGCTGCTTCACCTGGTTAAAGGCGTCGGGATTATCGGCCATGCTGTCGCGAATCACCTTCTTGTCCAGATAGAGCTGGATGGTGCCGCTCTCGTCCTGAATGTTGAAAAAGGCGAGTTTGCCAAACACGCGGCGAGCCAGGATGCGGCCCGCGATCGCCACTTCATCGTCAACTTCTGCGCCTGCTGCTAAATCCTGATATTTGTCTTGCAATTCGGCGGCACTGTGGGTCTTCTCCCACCGATACGCAAAGGGGTTGAGTCCCGCTTCGGTGAGCTGCTGCACCTTTTGCAGTCGGGTCGCCCGGATTTCATCAAGGGTAGACGTACTCTGATCGGGTTTGGGTGACTCGTTTTGGGCCATGAGGTTGGGAAGTGGGCGACACAAACAAACCTTCATTATAGGCAGTTGATGAACGGCCCTTGCCTAAATTATCGAAAAGTCGTGAGACTCCATGCGATTTCCTCAATCCATCATTACAGGCTCAATGCAAAGCCCGACGATGGTTGCAGGCGCGAGGAATTGGCCGCGCTGCCACCCACCTCATCAGCTGTACAACCCCTTCTGCATCGGGACAACCCGATATATTCACAGAGCGAATGCTGACAACCCACCTGCTTGCCGATACAGGAATGTTGACAGATCGCTGTAATCTCATGGTGTCCAGCGCGATCGCCCCTTCTCCGTCATGGTTTCAGAAATGCTCACAACTGATGTTTTAGTGGTTGGCGGTGGAGCTGGGGGCACCGCAGCGGCCATTCAAGCGGCGCGACGGGGGGCAAAGACGGTCCTGGTCAGTGAGTTGCCCTGGTTGGGGGGCATGTTGACGGCGGCAGGGGTCACCGCACCAGACGGCAATGAATTATGCGCCTGGCAAACCGGGCTTTGGGGCGCATTTCTCCGGGCCTTGCGGCAGCGCCAACCCGGTGGACTAGACAATGCCTGGGTCAGCTTTTTTACCTATGAACCCCAGGTCGGGGCCACGATTTTTGCCGATTGGGTGCAAGCGCTGCCCAACTTGCGATGGATCGCCAACCAGACGCCCAAAGCGGTGATTCGAGAGGGAGATCGCATCGTGGGCGTCCGGTTTGATGACTACACGATTCGCGCCACAATCACCCTCGACGGCACCGAGTTAGGCGACCTGCTGGCCCTGGGCGAAGTGCCCTATCGCTGGGGCTGGGAAACACAATCGCAATTTAACGAACCCAGCGCCCCCGGCTCTTTGACCGATCCGGCGGAGCCGCTGCGGCCCATTCTGCAAACCTATCCCGTGCAGTCGCCCACCTGGGTGGTGCTACTCAAGGATTTTGGGGAAGACCAAACCGCGCCCCCCATCACCCCTGCCGCTGACTATGATTCCAGTTTGTTTGACCAAGCATGGGCCGGATGTGGCGCCGAAGCCTTTATGAACTACGGGCGATTGCCCAACCACCAATTCATGCTCAATTGGCCGACCCAGGGCAACGACTATGGGCAGGATCTGAATCGGCTCATCGGGGGCGATGCGGCTTGGCAAACTTGGGCAGAGGAAGCGATCGCGCACTCCCGCAACTTTGCCCATTACATTCAATCGACCCTCGGCGATCGTTACGGCCTCGCCACCGAAGCGTTTCCGCAATGGCCAGGACGGCTCGGGGGGGGAGCCTTTGCCCTGATGCCCTACTACCGCGAAAGTCGTCGCCTGGTCGGGCTGACCACCGTGACTGAACCCCATATATTGCCGCAGCCAGGGGAACTCGCCGCCGCTTTACCCATCAATGACCAGGGCGAAATGAGCGCGATCGCGATTGGCAATTATCCCAACGATCATCACTATCCCGGCTTTGAGATGCCGCTGGCCCCCAAGGCCATGCACTGGGGCGGGCGGTGGACGGGTACGCCGTTTGCGATTCCCTATGAGGCATTGATTCCCGCTGCGATCGACGGCTTGTTAGCCTGCGAAAAAAATATCGCCGTTTCGCACATTGCCAATGGTGCCACCCGGCTACAGCCAGTCGTGCTGGGGCTGGGACAAGCCGCAGGCATGGCCGCCGCTCTGTGTATCGAGCAGGCCTGTGACCCCCGTGACCTGCCGGTCGCCCAGATGCAAATGGCCTTACTGGACGAACCCACCGCCCCTGCCGCGATCGTGCCCCTCATTGATACCGTGCCGGAACATCCAGAATGGCGATCGCGTCAGCTAATTTTTAAAACTAATCCCGAGTCGTTTTCTTGTTATCAACAACCTCATTTGTTAAGTCAGCAGCCCATCGCGAACTGGTCTGCGGAACCATCAACCGAAACTTATTATTACGGCACATTAATCCCAACCTTAACGGCAGAAAAGTGGTCGGCAAAATTTCATTTCTCGGATGGCCGAACGCTCGTTATAGTCACCCTGAAACCGTCTGTCAATAAGGCTTTCCAAGCATTCACCACGCCTTGTCAAGTGTCCCTACAGGGCACTCCAAACTGGTATGCCGGCTGGATATTAGTGAGTCAAATCACAGCTATCTAACCAGATTCAGAAAATTTACGCAGGCTTTTTTTCCTGAAGACTCAGCCTCCCTCTGAAACATGGAATATCACCACAGAGGGTTATCTAAACGATGCTTGCTTCTATTAAATTGCCGCAACTTTGCTTAGCCGGTCTGACGCTAGGTTGTTTGGGCGCTGTGAGTTTTTCGCCGACTTTCAGTGCGCCTCGTGCCGAAAGTGATCCGCGATCGCCCGAAAGTCATCGCGGCAGCGGTCGGGTCGTCAGTCAGGTGCCCACCCAGTGGCCCCCCGATGCAACCTACGACTATCGCGGCACCGGACGGATTCACCAAACGCCGGAAGAGCTGTTAGCTCATCGTGGCAGTGGGCGATCGCCCGCCGTGACAGAACCCGACACGGCTTACCGGGGCAGTGGCCGAGTCATGCCGTATCCGGCTAATGGAGCAGAGTGGGCTTAGCCTTAGCAACTTGCCAAGGCTCGCCGCTCGTGCCGCCATGTGAGCGGGCAACAGTCCTCTCATCGCCGATCCCGGCAACGAGTGACATGAACTCCGGAGAGGATATTAGCCCATTGCCCGAGTCTCCCAATGGACGACTAGAGTGACCGCCGCCAAAATCAGAGTCATCAATTCAGTTTGGAGTAGTAGCATGATGAGCAATTCTGCAACGTGGTTGCTCAATACGGCTCATTCAAAGTGCACACGACTCTAACCGCGCAGCGCGGGACCAGAGTCAGGGGCTATCTACCGATTTTTATGCTTTGAATCGCTTGCCAGTGTTGGGTTTCGAGTTATGTTTAATGCGTTAGAGTCGGTTAGCAACGATATGGATTTAGTCCGACAGCTTGGCCCCAGTGCGATCGATCAAATTTTGCTGTATTTGGCGTTTAGCGCCATGCGCACTGGGGGTCATCGCCACGGAGCGTTTTTGGATGCAGCCGCCACGGCAGCAAAGTGTGCGATTTACATGACCTATGTCGAGCAGGGCGAAAACCTGCGGATGACGGGTCATTTACACCACATTGAGCCAAAGCGCGTCAAAGCCATCGTCGGTGAGCTCCAAGAAGCCCTAACCGAAGGTCGTTTGCTCAAACTGCTGGGTTCGCAAGAACCTCGCTACTTGATTCAGTTTCCTTACGTGTGGCTCGAAAAGTATCCGTGGGAGCCAGGCACCTTTCGGCTTCCCACTACCAGCCTCACCTCAGATGAAAAGCGCCTGTTGGAACGTAAACTCCCTACCGACATTCCCGATGCGCAAATCATCAACTCGTTCCAATTGATGGAATTGATCGAGTTTTTGCACGAGCGATCGCAAGAAGACTTTCCGGTTGATCGTCGGAGCCCCCTCAGCGAAGCCCTGGCAGAACATATTCGACGGCGGCTGATGTATTCCGGCACCGTTCAGCGGCTAGATTCGCCTTGGGGCATGTCTTTCTACGCTTTAATGCGACCGTCTTATTCCCCCGCTGATCAAGAAGAGCGGACTCTGATCATGCTGGAAGACACGGCTCGCTATTTCCGCATGATGCGCGAATGGTCGGAGAGCAAAGCCGACACCGTCCGCATTTTGGAGGAACTGGATATCCCCCCCGAGAAATTACCCGCAGCGATCGCCGAACTCGACGAAATCTTGCGAGCCTGGGCCGATAAATATCATGAAACGGGAGGTCGGCCAATGGTGCTGCAAATGGCCATGGGTCATCAAGAAGAGGTCGTAGAGTCATCAAGTGACGCCTAGAGTTCTAAGCCGCACAATTATCAGAATCTCACCCTGACTGAATCAGTCCAGAACCTGATTGTGAACAGCTGCAATGGTCATTCCCCCTAATTTAATTTCCATGCTTGACGAAGACTGAAACTGACGTGAATTTGATGAGCAGTCTCAGCCCGTTTTTGCCCCTGAATATGAGCACTATGACTCACAAAAGCCAGGATTTGAAGCCTTTCTCCGCTTGGCAAAAAGATTTGTAGAGAGGGCAAAAAGCAGCCTGTCGAACTGATATGGAAACTGCTTATCGCACCAGAGATCAATCAGTCAAACGCTCAAAAACCGCTCACTAACTAATTTAGTGAGCGGTTCTTACTGGAGAGCGGCAACCGCTAAATTGCAGCATACCAACAATTAGTTGATAGCAAATCATGTGTGCCATCCAACCCATCTTTCAGATGAGCGAATATCAGACATTGACTGCCTAGCGAGTGCTGCCCACCAAGTCTTCGGCACGATTGCCATTCGTATCGGTGACCGGGCGTTGATCGGCCACCTGAGCTTCATCGATTTGCGTTTTGACGCGCGCAATCGAGAATACCAATAAGCCAAATACAGGTTTAGCCAACAAGTCCGCGATTGTGTAGCCGACCTGAACACCAACCGTGGCAGTCGCTCCGGCGATTCCCAGTTCTGGCAGCAAGTAGGCGATCGGATAAACGCCCCAAGAGAATAACAGCAGAAACCGCATGCCATTGAGCAGTGTCTTCACCCGTCGATCTTGGCGCTCGACCGCTTGGCTCAACTCGGTCCAGAGAATGAACAGGATATACAGGAAAGGTAGCGTGCTAACTGCGCCCCAAATCGCTCGCGTCGTAATCGAATCGGCCACTTCGCCGACATATCCGGTGCCAATCATCAACACGGCAGCGGTCGCCAATTTGATCAGCAGTGGACGCGCGACTTCTTTACTCAGGGCTAGCACGGCTACTGCTTCGATTAGCAGCAAGGGCACTGTCAATAACCAATCGACGTATCGATAAGCATCGTTAAACAGTTCTTCAGTTGCTAGATAGGTACTCCCTTGTAGAGCATATGCGGCTTCCCAACTATTAAAGATTCGGAAATAGTGGTAGCCGGCGATGCTGACAACTACACCGGAAATGATGACAGCGACTTGATATTTGCGTCCAACTTGAGACTTAGCATTGAAGAAAAATAACGCGGCTGCAAACATAGCCGCAATGCACAAAGAAAATGCATTATAGACAAGACTAAATTGATTAGCGGTCAATTCAGTTGGCACTGATGCAATAGTGATGTATTCCATACTCCTTTTGAAACTATCTACAGAAATGAGTGGCACTTGACATTAACAAAGCCATTCATTGGATTGACTATCAAATGCCTCATAAATTGCCGAAACAGTCCGATATATATAAGCCGACTTCGCTGCTTATGCAGTGAATGGAAACTCCAAAAAAGTCTTAAATCAGCAAAGTTACGAGGCAAAATTCAGGTGACGGTTACAGCCTAAAAAAGATAACTAAAATTTATTTGCATCTTGTGATGGAAATCAGGTTATAACCTTGGGCTGAGATCTGCGATCGCTCCATCGATAACGCAACACCTGATTGAGTGATCAACACCCAGGCGAGTCTCTGCCAAGCAGTCGGCCCACCCGACGAAAAGGGAAAACCGCTCCCCAATCCCAAACGGTTCTCTGTGGCATCGCTCCATTCACCGATCCCTTCATGCAGAGATAGGCTGGCAAATTCCGGCCAGCGTCTCGCCTCGCGGCGCACGATAATGACGAGAGTCAGGATTTGTCTGGTGTGTGACACCATCGGCTGTGCTCTTGTTCAGTTACAGGTGGTAGATCGGACCGATGCGACGGTTACTGATTGCCCAAAAGCCTTGGCAAGAGCGGGCACGGCGACCTGTCTGCGACAACAGGACTTTGACCAATAATCTTTCCTGTTAACGCCCATCAAAAATGCTGAGCGGATCGGCAACTGTAGCCAAGCAATTGAATCATAGAATCCAATCAATCTCTGCATTTCTTTGCATCGAGTTCAATCGATGTAGGGCTTTTGGTCTGCAACCAGTCTCAGATTACGGTCCGGGATGGATTGCTGCCAGTCGTTTATCTGTTGATAAGTACTTTTATTATGGCGATCGCTCAAGTTCCCTGGCTCACCCTACTGCTGCTGTTACCGCTAGTAGCAGCGTTGTTTACCCCTCTGATCCCCAAGGCTGATAATTACTACTGGGCTCGTTGGTACGCTGTCGGAGTGGGCGGTTTGGAACTCGTGCTCATGAGCCTGCTCTTCTGGACTCACTACGACGCCACCAATGCCGAATTTCAAATTGTCGAAAGCTTTACTTGGCTGCCTACTCTCGGACTGAACTGGACGGTGTCAGTGGATGGTTTGTCTGCTCCTCTGGTGTTGTTGGCCTGCTTTGTGACGACCCTCGCCATGGCTGCAGCCTGGCGGGTTAATCGTCGTCCTCGACTGTTTTTTGCCCTCATGCTGGTGCTCTACGCCGCACAAATTGGCGTCTTTGTCGCGCAAGACCTGCTGCTGTTTTTCATTATGTGGGAGGTGGAACTCGTCCCCGTCTATTTATTAGTCAGCATTTGGGGTGGGCAAAACCGTCGCTATGCGGCCACTAAGTTTTTGATTTATACGGCGGCGGCTTCCATCTTCATTTTGGTGGCGGCTCTGGCGATGGCCTTCTATGGCGATTGGGTGACGTTTGATATTGCCCAGCTGCATCTCAAGTCTTTTCCGCTATCGCTCGAACTGCTGCTCTATGCAGGATTGCTATTTGCTTTTGGGGTGAAGCTGGCGATTTTCCCCTTTCACACCTGGCTACCCGATGCCCACGGGGAAGCGTCGTCGCCAGTTTCAATGATCTTGGCAGGTGTGCTGTTAAAGATGGGTGGCTATGGCTTAATTCGCATCAACCTTGAGCTGTTACCCCATGCCCATGTCTACTTTGCGCCGATCCTGGCGATATTGGGCGTCGTTAACATCATCTATGGCGGGCTGAATTCCTTTGCCCAGACCAATATGAAACGCCGTTTGGCCTTCTCCTCAGTCTCTCATATGGGCTTTGTGCTGCTGGGCATTGCCTCGTTTACCGATTTAGGGATTAGCGGCGCGCTCCTGCAAATGCTCTCGCACGGACTGATTGCATCGGTGCTGTTCTTCCTGGCTGGGGTGACCTACGATCGCACCCACACCATGATGATGAACGAGATGAGCGACATTGGTCAGGCATTGCCCAAGGTCTTTACGCTCTTTACGGCGGCAGCGATGGCTTCGTTAGCGTTGCCCGGCATGAGTGGCTTTGCCAGTGAGGTGGCAGTCTTCGTCGGATTTACGACCAGTAGCGCTTATAGTGATCCTTTTCGCATCGCGATCGTCGCGCTCTCGGCGGTGGGCTTGATTTTGACGCCAGTATATTTGCTCACGATGCTAAAGCAGGTGTTTTACGGAGCTAAAACCTTGCCGATGTGCGATGTCGTCCCCTTCTGCGATGTCAATGATTTGGATCTCAAAATCCAGGGCAATGAAGAGCCCTCTTGTTTTGGGAACAATTGCGATTTGCCGATTCAGGCGAAATTTGATGACGCTGGCCCCCGCGAGATTCTGATCGCCATGTGCTTTCTCGCGTTGATTGTGGGCATTGGCTTTTATCCCAAGCTGGTAATGCAGATGTATGACGCCAAAACGGTGGCGGTCAACACCTCGGTCCAGCAGGTGTATCAGGAAGTCGCGCAGACCAAACCACAACTGTATGCCGAAATTCTGCGATCATTGGTTTGAGACAGCAAAACCCGCGATGATGTGAGCTGCCTCCGAATGTTTAAGGCAGCTCAGGGTCGTTCTCACAAGCGGGTTGTGTCAGTTACCGCTCGATCTGACGGCAAGCCAAGACAGCGAGTTAGCGCGCAGATCCGGTGCTCGTGCTGCGCCCACCCTATTTACCTTTGTGGGCAACGGTTAACACCACTCGGCTCATAATGCGACCATCTTCGAGTTTTTGCAGACTAAACTCGCCGCCGACCTGTTTGATCAGCGTATTGCAAATGCTGAAGTGCAGCCCAGGTGGGATATCCAGCAAAGACGGCACCAATATATCGTCGGGGCGGCCATGCTTCAAATCTTTGAGCAGTTGACGGGGAATGTCGCCGTCGTCGGTGATGGCAAGTTCCATATGGGTGCGCTCTAGAGGACGGCACCAAATATCTAACCGACCGTGTTCGGGCGATCGCTGGCAAGCAGCGACCATCAGCTCATAGAGGACAAATTCAATCTTTTCGAGATCCCCAGCAATAATGACATTGCTTTCGTTATGGACCTTGGCCCAAAGGTGTTGGGATTGAATCAGCGGATTCACCCGATCCATCAATCGATTCAGCAAGCTAATGAGAGGGGTAGTTTGCTGATGTTTGCGCAGTTCCCACGTTTCCTGGGTGACGACATTTTCGATGCCATTGGTCAGGGTGTTGAGTTGGCGCACCAGTTGCAGCTGGCGCTGCGCCGTCAATCCTTTGCCCTGGGTAATGGGATCACTCAAGCGGCTGAGGTTAACTTTGAGTTGACGATGGGCTTCGTTGAGGCGCTGATGCTTGTACCAATTCAAAGCTTCTAGTGATTCTTGGCGTTCGAGCAGCAAGTCCACAATGTCGAGGTGACGGCGCGACCAGGCCAATTGTCGAGCTAACACAGACACTAACGTCAGTTGATGGTTGCTCCAGCGGCGATCGCCGCGATCGGCCACAATCCAAACCCCATTCGGCACATGTTTATCCGCAGTCTTTAAGGCCACTAATAAAAATTTGCTGTTGGGCGGTCCAGTAATCCACGCACGAGTGTCTGGGGGAAAATCTTCCCAGGTGACGGGGAGCGGTCCATCGGTTTGTTGCGCCCAGTTGATAATGGCATCGGAGCTGAGGGGAATCACGCTGTCTTGATCGGCCCCAAAATCGACATGACGTGAGATGACGCGCCCTACCTTGGCGTGGTGGTCACCCACTTGCCAATTCACCAGAGCCACGAGTGGCGCATCCAGCACGTCGCTGAGATATTGACAGGCCGACTCTTCCAGCTGCTCTAGATGAAAGGTTTGCTGGAGCGTGCGCAGCCCCCACTGAATGGAGCTGTAGAGGTCTTCTTGCTGATTGGTTTGTTGCTGTAGTTGCCACTGTCGCAGAATGAGGCTAATTTGCTGGGCCACTTGCTGCAATAGGTGCCCGGCAGCGGTTGACCATTGTCGGGGATGGGGACTCGCGACCAGAATGATGCCTTCGGGCACATTGCCCGGGGTCACATTGCAAGCTAAGACGCTCTGTAAATCGAGAGCCTCAAAATTTTCTCGCCAGGCTAGCAGCTTGAGATCGTTAGCCAGGTCGTTGATGGCGATCGCCGTTGGGCTGTCTTCCAACATTTGCCAATCGACCTCATCGAGGGCGGGCCAAGCCGATGACACCCGCTTGCGGGGCAGCGTACGCTTTTGAAACATGACCTGATAGCCATCATGCTCAGCGTCGTGCATCAGCACCAAAAATTGCTGCGCATCCAGGGTTTGGCAAAGATTCTCGCCACACATTTCGAGGGTTTGGTGCCAGTCAGACTCGCTTTGAATGCTCCGCACCACGCCCGTGAGCAACTGCATTTCCTGCTCTGACTGCCGCTGCACCTCAGCCGCTGAAACCGTCGGCATCATCAACCCGGCCAGGTTAGCCACGGTTTTGCAATAACTGCGGCTGTCGTCTGACCACACTTGGGCAAGGTCGCTTTCCACGCTAATAAAGCCGAGCAGACTCCCTTGTTCAAGAATCGGGACCACAATCAGAGCTTCTGCCTTCAGCAATTGCAAAAAGCGATCGGGCAGCGCCGCCGTATTGGCACTCTGGGCTTCGCCCACGACTAAGGGCTGCTGCTTGCTCAACAACTGATACACCCCGCGAATCTCGCTCACGGGCATGACCAAACCCGGCGCATCGATCGTGTAGCATTTGGGCGCACGGGCCTGTTTGGTGCGGAGGATCAGTCTTTCCCAAAACTCAAATTTGTCGGGCTCTAGCCAAAAGACTCGTACGCGATCGGGTCGCACAAACCCGGCAATGGATTGAGCGATTTTGATCAGTTGGGTGTCGCGATCGTCACTGGTTTGTAATTGGTCGATTAAGCTCGCTAGAGCCACCCCCGGATCTTTGCGTTGCTCAGTCTGCAGCGTTTGCTCACGCTTGTGCAAGACATCGGCTAGGGCACTACAAATGGTGGAGATAAAGGTGCGATCGCTATTGGTAATGCCCTGGCCCCAGTGCTCAGAGCCCATAATGAGCAAACCGTAACAAATGTCTCGATGGCGGACGGGGAAAATAAGCGCCCCTTGAATCGCCAGCTGCTGCGCCATTTCGTTCCACGCGGCGATCCGCGGCTCAATGCGCAAATCGTTAATGATGAGCGGCCGCTGTTGAATGACCACCTGCTCCATTAAGTCGCCAGGGGCCAGCGCAAATGTGCTCTTGAGCGATCGATGCGGCTTGGGGGCCAAAAATCCTTGGCTGACGACTTGATGCTGCACCCGCTCGTACAGGCCAAACCACAGCAGCGAATAGTGCAGTTCTTCTTTGAGGTTATCTAGCAGTGAGGAAACCAGACGATCTAAGTCTTCGGTTTCTCGCAGCAGCTTCAAAATTCTTGCTAAAGCCGCTAGACGCCTTTCAGGATTGGGGCTAGGTAGAGTCGAAACCATGACTTGATGTGGTTAGCGAATGGAGGGGCCGACTTAACCAAGCAAGTTGAGGTCGGTCAAATCAACGTCACATGATCTAAAACTTGCGGAGTGGCCCAGGGGTTGGATGATCAGCAGTTAGCTCCACTTGGACGGCCTTTGCAGTGAAAGGCCCGCCTTAAGAGTATCCGAAAATTCAGCGAGTCAATGCTAGTCATTACAAATTCCTAGCAAATCGGCACAAAGATGCAGCCATTAAGGGATTATTCACTTTCTTGCATCACTCATCAGGCAAACTTTTGACCAGGGCAAAATCACTAAACCCTGGCTCAGTATAGAGACAAGCCGCCGAACGGTTTGCCATGAATGTTACTCAGCCAGAGCAATCGGCAGCAAGCCGCACTGAATCATCGGCACCCTGAGATGACCACGACTTTTCCGGGCCTTTTGCGTTGCTATCCCCTTTTTTCCACACAAGCGGTGAACTTGGCCGAGTCAGGGCTTATTGGCCAGCGCTTACCGCTACACTAGCAGCGGTAAGTCGGTGAAGCGGATCGGGTGCCGCAGGCTGACTAGCGATGAGCGGCGAGCGAGGCAGCAACAGCGGTCCTAAACCTGCGGGGGCGATCGGCTGAACCGGATCACAGCGCGAGTCTCTGGAAAGCACAACCGGCGATCGCCTTCGGATCGTCGATCAATCCGCCTGTTGTCGTTGGGGGTACCCAGGGCGCAATGTTGAGTCCGGGTCTCAGCATCCATCGCTCAACCTCCGAGCTAGAATCCCCTTCGCAATCTCGTCACCCTCCCCTGAAATGGGCGGTTATGGGCTTGCCGCTTTCTGAGCGCCTGATGAGGCAACTCGTTCAATCCACAAGAGAGGCATCATGGTCGATTGGTATCAGCAGTTAGCGCGGCCATTACTGTTTTATGGCGTGCAGATCGATCCGGAGTGGCTACACCAGCGCACTTTAGAATTGCTGAAAGGCGCGGCTCAGCCCGCAGCGACCCAGCAACCTCGCTTATATCGGCAGCTCCAAGGTTGGCTCTCGCAGCGATGTCGATACGAAGATGCGCGCTTGGCACAATCGCTTTGGGGGCTAACGTTTGCCAATCCCCTGGGCTTAGCGGCGGGATTTGATAAAGATGGTCTGGCCGCGCCAGCCTGGTCCATGCTGGGCTTTGGTTATGCCGAACTCGGCACGGTGACGTATCACACTCAACCGGGGAATCCCAAACCGCGACTCTTTCGGTTGCCCCGCGATCGCGCGGCCATTAATCGCATGGGCTTTAACAATGAGGGAGCGGCGCAATTAGCGACTCGTTTGCAGCACTATTGGCAACAACAAGCGTCGCCGATTCCCATCGGCATCAATTTAGGCAAATCCAAAGTCACGCCTCTAGAGCACGCGGTAGAGGACTATGTGGAGAGTTTTCGACTGCTCAAGACGTTGGGAGACTATTTTGTGGTGAATGTGTCTTCCCCCAATACGCCGGGACTGCGATCGCTGCAGGCCAGCGAGAGTTTGGGGCCGATTCTCGCGGCTTTGCAGGCCGAAAATACTGGGGCCAAACCACTGTTGGTGAAAATTGCCCCTGACCTGGAATGGGAGGCGATCGCCGAGGTGCTGGCCCTGGCCCAAGAACATCATTTAGCAGGCATGATCGCCACGAATACCACCATTCAGCGATCGGGGCTCAAGACTGACCGCATCTTACAAACTGGGAATCGGGTGACCGAAGAACCGGGCGGTTTGAGCGGTGCGCCCTTGCGCCAGAGAGCGACCGAGGTAATTCGCTTTCTGCACCAAAAGAGTCAGGGCCAAATGCCGATCATCGGTGTGGGGGGCATTTTTACCGCTGAGGATGCTTGGGAAAAGCTGAACGCGGGCGCGAGTCTGCTACAGGTTTATACCGGGTGGATTTATGGCGGCCCCGAAATGGTGCGGCGAGTCCTCATGGGCCTTACCCAACAGCTCGATCACCATCAACTCAGCACGCTATCAGAGGCGATCGGGCAAAACCTGCCTTTCATTGCCGACTGAGCGTTCTTCGGTATCACCCCTCGGCCAATCCTTTGCTGAAACGGATCTTCGACTCAAGGATGCAGTCGGATTTTATTGCGAAAATTCTGACGCCACCAGCATGGAGCCGATGCCCGTGTCGCTGAAGATTTCCAGCAGGAGGGCGTGGTTAATGCGACCGTCGAGAATGTGGGTGGCTTTGACGCCTTGGGCCAGCGATCGCACGCAGCACTGCACCTTGGGAATCATGCCCCCGGCTACCACACCCTCATCAATCAGCTGACGCGCTTCGCGGATGTCGAGTTTCGGCAAGAGGGTGCTGGGGTCTTTGTAGTCGCGCAAAATGCCCCGCGTATCGGTCAGCAGGATCAACTTTTCGGCGTTTAGGGCGGCGGCGAGTTCTCCGGCGACGGTGTCCGCATTGATGTTGTAAGCTTGGCCGCTGTCGTCCGACGCCACGCTGGAGATCACGGGAATGTAGCCGTCTTCTACCAGGGCTTTGACCAGACCCGGTTCAATGTTGGTGACATCGCCCACGAACCCGACATCGGCATTGCCCTGCGATCGCGCGGTGATCAAGTTGCCGTCTTTGCCACAGAGGCCCACGGCTTGCCCGCCGGCCTGGTTAATCAGCGAGACGAGTTCTTTGTTGACGCGCCCCACCAGCACCATTTCCACCACATCCATCGTCGGCGCATCGGTGACCCGCAGACCGTCTTTAAATTGGGGCTCGATGTTGAGTTTGGTCAGCCAGGTGTTAATTTCCGGGCCGCCGCCGTGCACCACGACGGGCCGCATTCCCACGCAAGCCATGAAGACAATGTCCCGCACCACACTTTCTTTCAGGGTGCCGTCTTTCATCGCCGCGCCGCCGTATTTAACGACAACAGTGCGCCCCCGAAACTTCTGGATGTAGGGCAGCGCCTCGCTCAAGATACGAACGCGATCAACATCGGTTTCTAAAATGCCGCTGGGGGGGTCGGAAAGGTTGGTCATGGTTTTGGCAGGAATTCGTTTCCGTAGTGTATCAACCGTCGGTGGGAACGGCGGATGGCGGCGGCAGAATGAGATCGCGCAAGCGCTCCACCAGGCGATCGCAAATCGCCTCGGTCGGTTCCCCAGCGGCGACCGTGAGGTGAATGTCGGCCTGGGCGTAAAGGGACTGGCGATCGCTCAACAGTTGGGCCAGATGCGCTTGCCAATCCGGACGTTGCAGCAGCGGACGGCTGGCATCCCCTTGTAGACGGCGCACCAGTTCCTCCACAGGCACGTCAATCCAGGCGACAACGCCCTGACGCAGATGCCACCAATTTTCTTGATTCAAGACAATGCCGCCCCCCGTCGCAATCACCATCCGCGTGTAGGGCGATAGCTGACTGAGCACTTGACTTTCCAGAGCCCGAAATTCTGCCTCCCCGGATGAGGCAAAAATTTCCGGAATCGGCTGCTGGGCCGCTTGCTCGATCACCGTATCGGTGTCACAAAAGCGATAGCCCAGCTTAGCCGCCATCACCTGCCCAAGGGTCGATTTGCCTGCCCCCATCATGCCGACGAGGTAGAGGTTGGCTCCTCTCAGGAGATCTAGCGCGGAGGAATCTGACATCCAAATCTAAGGGGTAAAACGAGTGCAATGGCCTTACCGTATCAGAGATTAGGAAGCGCGATCGCCCCCATTGCCCCCATCTTCTGAAGGCTGATAGGGGGGAATAATCACGCGATAGTCGGCATCGTAGACCTGGTCATCATCCTGATTCGCATCATCCGGCGGCGCGTAAATGGAGTCGCGCCGATTTGCCCGATCTACGCCCTCATACTTGGCCGCATAGGCCGTGTCTGAGAGGGGGTTGTCGGGGGAGTCCCAATCTTCCCAACCGTCCTCGATTTCGTCCAACGTATCTTGCACCTCGCTGCCACCGGGGGGGACGTATACCGTCTCACGGGCCGACTCATCCCACCCTTTATCGAGGTCGTGAATAGTGGCTTCGGCTTTGTCGCGATCGCGCTTTTGTCCTCGCTCCAGATACTCATCTTCGGGCCGATTGCCGCTCGCGTCGGCCCAATCGTTCCAAGCGCTGGGTTTGTTGCGCTGACCCCAAGCCTGCCAATCTTCCGCCGCCACGGCATTGCTCGGTGGCGGGCCACTGGGACGCGATCGCGACTCTTGACGAGGCTCCTGAGGCGGTTCATTACGGGGATTTTGACGGGGGCGCTGGGCCTCGTCACGTCGAAAGAAATCCTGGGGCGATCGCACATTCCACCGTCGGTTACGCTGCTGTGACGTGCCATCATACGAACGTCCAGCATCGGGATGGGGCGGCATATCGGGCTGCACAGTCCACTGCCGACGGCGCGATCGCGGTGGGGCGGCAGTGCCCAGGTTGGTCAGGTAAAGGATCGCGATCGCGGTGAGAGCGCCCAGGGCGATCGCGGCCACCAGCCACACGCCCAACGGCAACGTCACTGAGCGGAATCCTAAGAAGCTGAGAGCCAGCAATGGCGTCGAATTCTGCCAAGCCAGAATCACGAGAATCGCGACGATGAGCGCGACGAGCACGAGTTTGGGGGCTTGTTTTCCCATGGTGGGAACCTCTCCACGGCGATCCCCCCTATCCTAAAACCTGGTTGGCTTCGGTAACTGTCTTTCTCCACAACTCAGTGCTACCAGTCATGGCTAGCGCGAAACAAATACCAGTCTTTGGCCACAGGGGCAAAGAAATGACCCGTATGACCAAAGGGACTGCCCTGATCGTTGGGCTGATAGGCAAAACCATGGGGGGCCGCCCAAAAACCGTGAAATCCCGTCTGAAAATAGACGCTACCGCCACTATCCGCCGCATAGTAAGTCACGTAGTACACCCCCAGACGCTCATTGAGCGGAAACTCACTGAAATTTTGATCCGTCACGGGGGCATCAGCTAGACGGGCAGTGAACGCCGGTTTTGACAACCCAAAAGCGACTCGCATGGGCCAGTGGTGAGAGAGGGCGACGTAGGTAAAGACAACGAAAATTGCCGTGGCGATCGCCACCCGTTTCAGCGGATAGGCACGAGGTTTGGGAACTATCGTCCGCGCTCGACGGCGCGATCGAGTGACAGCGCGCCACCCCCAAACAATCACGCCCACTACGCTGAAGAACACCGCCACCGCTAATGCCAACATCCCCAGAATGATGGTCCAGAACATAGCCTCGCCCAAGCGTCCCGGCCACACACCGCACCACAGCAACACCAAGCAGTACAGGTCAAGTCCCAATAACGCAATCAAGCCACTCAGCCGCATCATGAGGGCTCGGGTGTGGTCGCTAACCAGTCAGCAAAAACGTTGCGGTCATGCTCCATCAGCCAGGCCATAGCGTCATCACGGTTGAGCGATCGCCGCACTTGCGCAAACTGGTATCGCCCCTGGGGCACATCGCACTGATAGATAAACCGACCGTTGATCGGTTGAATGCTGATTTTATAGGCGTCATCAGTGAGGTTGCAGCCTCCCCGACTTTCAATTTCAGTGAGCAGTTGTTCCGCCATTGCCTGATCAATGCGATCGCCGTCCGCCGGATTCAATACGGGAAAAAAGCTCTCCGCACTTGCTTCAATAATCCCCTCTAGCCCTTCGCGGCTCATCTCCCTCTGACTTTGCCCCGCTTCTTGACCTCGCATTCTGGCTTCACGGGGGTCTTCACTCGGCGCGGTGTAGACGATTTTGCCTTGGCGACCATCGTAGGCTCTCGCCCCCATCCCATGAGTGCTGGGTTTATAGGTACCGCCCTCCACCACCAAATCAACAATGAGCTTGGCAATGCGCTTTTTCTGCTTCTTTTGGCCGAGGTTGACAATTTTTGACGGATTCCATTGGCTGACTTTTTGATCGCGTTGCGCGGCGGCGGCCTGTTGCCAATCGCTCGTGCTGGGCGCGGGGGGCTGAGCCGCTGGCGGTGCAGAGTCCGGACGACTCGACGGCGGCCCCTCAGTTGGCGGGTCAACCGTCGGCACAACCTGTTCAAAAATCCCTAATCCGGCGTCGATGAACGCTTGCAACTTATCGGAGCGAGTCACTTGAGCAAAGGTGTTGATGCCGCCACCATAGAGTAGATATGAGTCGCTGCCCCACAGCCGCAGGCGTTGGGACTGGCCCAGCAGATAGCCCAACAAAGTCGGAGTAAACCAGGCCCGAACAGCCTCGTCATTCTGGTTATGCCCTTGCAGCCAAAAGCGATTCGCAAAAGCTGGATAACTGTCGAACTGGATCGGGGATGCGCCGACATGCATATCGGTCGGTTCGAGGGCAAAGGCGGGACTCTGGAGAGCGGGCGATCGCATCAACACATACACCCCACTGTTCGACCGGGTATGGCCAGTACCGGGATTGCTCTGGAGTTCAAACACGGTGATGGCGACTCCATGACGCTCCCCTTCCAGGGCATAGAGAATAGTGTGCGATCGCCCTAAACTGAACAGGGGAATCTCCCGCAACATCCGTGACAGCGATGATTTGGAGATGCGATCGGATAAGCCCAACGCCTGCCCCACGGTTTTGACGCGGGCCGACTGATCCGCCCGATGATTTTGCGCCCAGCGACGACAGAAGATCCCCACCGCCACGGGCACCACCACCGCCAATACCATCAGCACAACAAATCCTGTCACGATGCCTTCTCCCGCATCCTTGGCGTTAATCACTACATGCGTTTGCCTGTGTCCAAGATGCCCAGCTGGGCCAAATCGGTTGCACATCACAGCGCCAAAACTTTTGCCCCGCTTCCCAGGTGAGAGTCACACGCGGTAACATTTAAGATTGCTGCTGCGCTTGCTCAACTCATCGGTTTGCCATGACTACTGCTCCTCGTCGCTATCACGTCACCACCTTCGGCTGTCAGATGAACAAAGCCGACTCCGAACGGATGGCCGGAATTTTGGACGATATGGGCTTGCAGTGGGAAGCCGATCCTTATCAAGCCGACGTCGTTCTGTATAACACCTGCACCATTCGCGACAACGCGGAGCAAAAGGTCTACTCCTACTTAGGACGGCAGGCTAAGCGCAAGCAAGAGAAACCCGACCTGACGCTGATTGTGGCGGGCTGTGTCGCCCAGCAAGAAGGCGAAGCTCTGCTGCGTCGCGTGCCCGAACTCGATTTAGTCATGGGGCCACAACACGCCAACCGTCTGCAAGATTTGTTGGAACAGGTGATGGACGGCAACCAGGTCGTGGCGACCGAACCCATCCACATTATGGAAGACATTACCAAACCCCGCCGCGATAGTCAGGTCACCGCTTGGGTAAATGTCATTTATGGCTGCAACGAGCGCTGCACCTATTGCGTCGTGCCTGGGGTGCGCGGCGTCGAGCAATCTCGCACCCCGGAAGCCATTCGCGCTGAAATGGAAGCGTTGGGGCAACAGGGCTATAAAGAAATCACCCTACTCGGGCAAAACATCGATGCCTATGGTCGCGATTTGCCTGGCGTGACCGCTGAGGGACGACGGCAAAATACCCTCACCGATTTGCTCTACTACGTTCATGATGTCCCCGGCATCGAGCGCATTCGCTTTGCGACCAGCCATCCCCGCTACTTTACTGAGCGGCTGATCAAGGCTTGCGCTGAACTCCCCAAGGTGTGCGAGCATTTCCACATTCCCTTTCAGTCCGGCGATAACGATGTGCTGAAGGCGATGGCCCGAGGCTATACCCACGAAAAATATCGCCGCATTATCGACACCATTCGCGAATACATGCCCGATGCGTCAATCAGCGCCGACGCGATCGTGGGCTTCCCCGGCGAGACCGAGGAACAGTTTCAAAAAACGATGCAGTTGACTGAGGATATCGGCTTTGACATGCTCAACACGGCGGCATATTCTCCTCGCCCCAATACCCCAGCAGCAGTGTGGGAAAATCAGCTCAGTGAAGAGGTGAAGAGCGATCGCCTCCAACGACTCAACCATCTGGTGAATGTGAAAGCCGCCGAGCGATCTCAGCGGTATCGCGATCGCATTGAAGAAGTTCTGGTCGAAGACGTGAATCCCAAAGATCCCACTCAGGTTATGGGCCGCACTCGTGGGAACCGCCTCACCTTCTTTGCTGGCGATATCAACCAGCTCAAAGGCCAACTCGTTAAAGTTCAAATCACCGAAATCCGTGCCTTTAGCCTCACTGGCGAACAGCTCATTCCAGTCGTTGCTTAGAGCATCCGGCATCATCTACTCATCAGTTCCGGAATTGCCCGCCGCCCTGACGTGAAGCGACGTAGTTGATAACCCACCGCATGGTGATTCTGCTGAGGTCAGAGTCTTCAATCCATCAGTTCGTCAGAACATTCCGCAAATCAGCGGACGCGAGACGAAGAGAAAACCCCGTAATGTCAGACCGAGGGCTGATTAACCTCTTTTCTCCTCACCCCTCTGAACTATGACCTCTCAGAAAATCACAAAGCTCGCAGAAACCATGCGGCTTGCGGCTCGCACCTACGACCACGGTAAGAAAGAAACTGCTCTCAATTTGATGGGCTTAGTCGCTTCCAAGATTCAAACACCTGCGGAACGCCACGAACTCAATCAGTTAGTAGAATCCAGCCTCCGACAGTCAGGGGCATGGTTTTATTACAAATCAATTGTTTTTGGGGCCAGTAGTGCCATTCCTAAAAAATAGAGACCCATTTACACTAAACAAAGTAGCCGTAGTTATGAAAAAGCTACGGCTACTTTGTTTACAAGCCTGCGTCTAACCGTCCCTATGACTGACCAAATTGATCTGTTTACCGAGCCGAATGCTGATGCTGTACCAGATAGTTTTGATCTGGAAGCTATCCCGACCAGCGCCTCTGTAGCAATTCCGGCAGGCATTTACGATGACTTAGATACTTTGGCCCGGCATTGTAAGAATTGTCAGCGCTGTGGGTTGGCGGCGGGGCGCACCAATGTGGTCGTTAGCCGAGGGAATCCTAAGGCACACATCATGATTGTGGGCGAAGGCCCCGGTCAGCAAGAGGACGAGCAGGGTTTGCCCTTCGTCGGTAAATCAGGGCAACTACTGGAAAAGATTCTGGCCGCCGTTCGCCTAGACACTGAAAAAGACGTTTATATCTGCAATGTCGTCAAATGCCGCCCTCCGGGCAACCGCACCCCGACAGCAGATGAATCGAGTGCCTGTAAGGGTTATCTGCTCGAGCAAATTCGCTTAGTTGACCCCAAAATCATTTTGATGACAGGCGCCACTGCGATGAAGGGACTCACGGGAGAAAAGCGCGGCATCACGAAGGTGCGAGGCCAATGGATCGAGTGGGAAGGCCGTTTGTGTATGCCCATCTTTCATCCAGCGTATCTTTTACGGAACCAGTCGCGGGAAAAAGGCTCCCCCAAATGGCTTATGTGGCAAGACATTCAAGCAGTGCGGACTAAACTGGATGAACTGACTGCCGAAGACTAAGGCAGGAGAGCTACACATCCTCAGCATGGGAAGCTTGCAGGCAATCCCATAGCGATTGCTGGATATCTCCAAATAGCCTATAACGCTGACGCGCGACTCCAAACCGTCAAAGGGCATGGAGTTGCACGTATCGAGGAAACGAGCCCTTATGGACTCAAACGAGATGATCATGGGCAAGGCTCAGGACATTGCCCCCGAAAGCCTATCCTTAAGCGTCGCTTTCGGGTTCATCCGTTGAATCAGCTTGCACCTCAACGGATGTGACATCGCCGTCAGGAGCGACTACCTGATCGACTTCGATCGCTTCCGATTCGCCGTCGTCAGCTTCCTCGGTCAGTTCGGAGGGCACCACCGCCACCGCTGCGATCGCATCATCCTCATCTAACCGCTGCAACCGCACGCCCTGGGCCGAGCGAGATTGAATAGAAATATCGTTCACCCGCTGGCGAATAATAATGCCGCGATTGGTCACGAGCATGAGTTCTTCGTCTTCATTGACCACCAGCACTGCGACGAGAGAGTCTTCGTCAAGGCGGAATTTGAGCGCCCTGAGGCCCATGCCTGCCCGATTTTGCAAACGGAAGAGCGATACGGGCACCCGCTTACCCATGCCTCCCGCCGTGATTAACAAGACCCAAGGCCCTTGGCTGTTGACCGCCGCCTCATCAGAATCTTCCGTCGCGCCAGCGGCTTCGGCTTCTTCCACAGCATGAGTCACTTGCGCGGGCAAAATATCCATGCTGATCAGTTCGTCACCGTCGCGCAGATTCATGGCTTTGACGCCACGGGTCGGTCGGCCTAAGGGGCGCAGCTGATCATCATTGGCCTTAAAGTGAATCGTCATGCCCTGATGAGACCCGATCAAAATACTGTCGCTGGTACGAGCCAGACGCACCCAGCGCAGCTGATCACCTTCTTCTAACGAAATCGCGATCAAACCATTAGCGCGAATGTTGCTGAAGGCCGAGAGGGCAGTTTTCTTGACATACCCGTTTTGGGTCAACATGACCAAGTACTCATCGTCGGTGAACTCTTCGACCGAGATGACGGAAGTAATTTTCTCTTCTTTGGGAATCGGCAACATCTGCACAATGGGCACACCCTGAGAGGTGCGCGAGCCCTCGGGCACTTGATAGGCCCGCAGGGAATAGGCGACGCCGCGATCGCTAAAGAACACAATGTGGTCATGACAACCGCAGGTAATGAAGTGCTGGATGCCATCATCTTCTTTGATGCGGGCTCCGGCTTTACCGCGTGTGGCCCGACTTTGCGCCTCAAAGGTATCGACAGGCATGCGCTTGATGTAGCCATACTCGGTCACCAAGATGACCACTTGCTCATTCGCAATGAGGGAAATGTCGGAGAGATCGCTGGTGTCGGGTTCGATGACGGTGCGGCGATCGTCGCCAAAGCGATCGCGCAGTTCTTCCACTTCCGTGATGATGATGTCGAGAATGCGCTCACGCCGCGCCAAAATATCCTGAAAATCGGTAATTTTGGTTTGCAGGTCTTCATGCTCCTGCTGAATTTTGTCAGTTTCCAGGGCCGTTAAGCGCCGCAACTGCATTTGCAAAATGGCATCCGCCTGAACTTCCGTCAGACCATACCCTTCTATCAAGCCTTGCTTGGCCGTCGGCGTATCGGCTGCATGGCGAATCAGGGTAATGATCGCATCCATGTTGTCCATGGCGATCAGGTAGCCCTGCAGCACATGGTCGCGCTCTTCTGCCTTGCGCAGCAAATACTGAGTGCGGCGGGTAATAGTCTCTACTCGGAAGTCGACAAAGACTTCCAGCATTTGCTTCAGACCCAAGAGCTGCGGTTCACCATTGACCAGGGCCAGCATGTTGACGCCAAAGTTGTTTTGTAGCGGCGTCTGTTTGTAGAGATTGTTCAGCACAACCCGGGCATAGGCGTCGCGCTTCAGTTCAATCACAATGCGCATGCCGTCGCGATCGCTCTCATCTCGAATATCCGAAATGCCGTCCAATCGCCGCTCATTCACCATTTCGGCAATGCGCTCGATCATCGCGGCCTTGTTGGTTTGATAAGGCAGCTCGGTGATGATGATGGCGTCGCGGTCCGGTCGACCCCGCTGTTCAATCGTTTCAATCGTGGCGACCCCGCGCATGGTGATGGAGCCCCGCCCAGTGGTGTAAGCGTCGCGAATGCCACGGGCTCCCAGGATTTGGGCACCCGTGGGAAAATCTGGTCCCGGAATCAACTCCATCAGTTCGTCGAGCGTGATCTCAGGATTGCGGATGAGCGCAACGACCCCATCGAGCAGCTCGCTCAGATTGTGGGGCGGAATGTTGGTCGCCATGCCCACGGCAATCCCCGAAGAGCCATTCAACAACAGTTGTGGCACCCGTGAGGGCAAGACGATTGGCTCCTGTTGGGAGCCGTCAAAGTTATCAGCAAAATCGACCGTATCGGCTTCGATATCCTGCAACAACGACGCCCCCGTGAGGGCTTGCAAGCGACATTCGGTGTATCGCATAGCCGCCGGTGGATCATTGTCAATCGACCCAAAGTTGCCGTGGCCGTTGATCAGCGGTGCCCGCATGGAAAAGTCTTGGGCCATGCGCACCAAGGCGTCATAGACTGCTGTATCGCCGTGGGGATGATATTTACCCAAGACTTCCCCGACAACACGGGCACATTTACGGAAAGGGCGGTCGAAGGTTAAACCGAGTTCGTGCATCGCGTAGAGAATGCGCCGATGCACTGGCTTTAGTCCATCTCTCGCGTCCGGTAGTGCTCTCCCCACGATTACGCTCATGGCGTATTCCAAATAAGACCGGGACATTTCGTTCCGTAGGTCGGTGGGGATGATCGTCATGGGATAAAAAGCTCCAAAATCGCCAAAATTTGACCGAGTAAAACGAATTGAGTCGCTAACTTATCACGGGGGTCAAATCGGTCGAAAAGTACGCGAAAGTACTCATTATTTTACCATGCTTTCCAAGGTTCCTGGAGAGAACGGTATGCTGGGAGAACAGACGTTCAAAACCGCTACAGCGAAGTTTTTCAGCCTATGGCTTCTCAGCTCACTGTCTTGTACTCCGATGCATTTTTAGAGCATGATACGGGTCGCTTGCATCCCGAAAATTCCGGGCGGCTCGAGGCAGTGACTCAGGCGCTCAAAACCACTTCGTGGGCACATCAACTGCACTGGCAGTTACCCACGGCGGTGAGCGATCGCGATCCCCTCCCCATGATTCGGCGCTTGCACAATTTGCACTATCTCAACGATTTAGAGCATTTGGCCGAAGTGGGCGGGGGACGCCTCGATCCCGATACGGCGCTGTCACCAAAGAGTTATGACATTGCGCTGCTGGCGGTGAATGCCTGGTTAGACGGCGTGGATTGTGTCCTGCAACAGCAGCAGTCGGCCTTTGTGCTGTCGCGCCCGCCGGGCCATCATGCGGTGAGCGATCGCGGGATGGGGTTTTGTCTGTTGGGGAATGCCGCGATCGCGGCCACCTACGCCTTGCAGCAGCCGGGAGTCAATCGGGTCGCCATTCTCGACTGGGATGTGCATCACGGCAACGGCACCCAAGCACTGGTGGAAAACAATCCGCAGATTGCCTACTGTTCGCTGCATCAGTGGCCCGCTTATCCGGGGACAGGGCGGGCCACTGAAACCGGCTTTCACCATAATGTGCTGAATATTCCCATGGCTCCTGGTAACACGTTGACCGATTACCAATCCCAGTTTGAGAGTGCTGTGGTCCCGTTTCTCAAAGACTTTCAGCCGGACTTATTGATTATTAGCGCCGGATACGATGCCAATCAGGCCGACCCCCTGGCAGGCATGGCGTTGCAACCCTCAGACTATGCGGTGTTGACCCGTTACTGTTTGGAAATTCAACCCCATCTGCTGTTCGGGTTAGAGGGGGGATACGACTACGACGCCCTGGCGGCATCCATCCTTGCGACGATCGAAGCTTGCCTTGATCCGCAATTGTCTGGCGTGAGCCCCTAATTGTGCCGCCAACCATCCCCTTTGCAGACAAACGAGCGCGTTCAGCACGGCTCAAATGCAGCCTTGAATGGCGGCTTGATAAACCCCTTGATAGCGGTTTTTGGCTTGCAGCTTAGTCAAGCTGTTGTTGATGTGAAATTTGACGGTGCTCTCGCTGATGTAAAGCTTTTGGGCGATGTCGCGATCGCGCAAGCCCTGCGCCAGCAGGGTCATCACTTCGATTTCGCGGTCGGATAGTAGAGATGCGGGTCTCGCAATCTCACCCTGGGGTGGCAAGGCGGGCAATTCTAATCGCCATTGAACCGTGCGACGATCGCTCATTAGCTGCAAATCCAGGGTGCCTCGTAGCCAGGTGGTAATGGTGCGCAGGGAGGCGAACTGCGATCGCAACAAGGCTTCTCCGGCGTCCCCAGCGGCTGGCGGTAAGGCCAAAACGGCATCCAGGCCAATCACCGTAGGCTCATAACTGAGGCGACAGTAATTACAGTCATGTTGATTTAACTGCTCTGCCGCTTGCAAAAACGCATGGACCACGGTGATGGCGGTGGGCTGCTCGGTACCCACCAGCATTAATCTAGTGGACTGCAAAACCGTTGCTAATTGGTCGGACAGTGGCAGTGACGGCGCGGAATTGTTAGGGGTGGCCACTGGCAACTGAGCCATCTGTAAGGCGGCATCCAGCGCGATGGTGGCGGTCATGCAGAGCACCTGCAATACTTCGAGAAACTCAGGAGCCATGGGTTGCGTGCTAAACGCCGCCAAGACCCCAATCACCCGATCATTCGCCACGAGGGGATAACCGGCAAAGCCTTGAATGTGATTAGCGATCGCCCAGTCTCGGTCTTTGACCCAAGTCTCCGCCGCTAACTGATTGCTGAGAAACGGAATGCGATTTTGAGCAATTTTGCCAACTTTGTAAGCCCCCATGGGCACCCGGGCAAAGGAGCCATCTGTGTGAGTGTGTAATCCGGAAGAAGCGATCAGGCGTAACGTTCGCTGATCCGGTTCGACAATCCACAAGCGAGCAAAGACGCAGTCAAACTGTGTGACCAACGCATCGGTTAAATGGTGAGCAATTTTGCGAGGTTCTAGACAGCCAGAAATTGATTGCACAATCTGGTTGACATGCTGTAAGTCGAATAATAAACGGGCAGAATCTAGCACAGCGGAGAGCCTAGGGCGCGATCGCTATTCTCAGGTGACAACTACTGTCCATCCTTCAACCAGCGCACCATCAACGTTGTATCTTGCGGTACAGCTCTGGTCAGGATCCCCCATTTTTTAAGAGCGATCTTGAATCAACAGCCGGTAATCTGGCACTTGCTCAGCCCGATAAGCGCCGACCCAAATCCGATAGGTACCGGGGAGCCAGGCCCCTGCGATCGCCGGATTTTTGCTACCGCTGTCGTCGTTGCACCACACGCCCCCTGGCCCTGAAATCACCAGCGTAGTGTCGAGGTCCGATTCCACCCGCATTTCCAGATTCGAGAAATTGGTCTCTAACACCACCTCTTCGTGGGGCGTGGTTGAAATGTAGCCTAAGCACGGCCCGGTAGGACTATTGGCGGTCTCGACCACATCGGCGGCGGGGCGATCGCCACCGCCAGTCCCTGCCACCGTGGTGGGATTCGGCCGAAAATTGGCTCCCAACGTGAGTGACTGAGCGATCGCGGCTTGACTCTGCCAGCCTTCCCCCAGTCCCACTAGCGCTCCGGTTAGCATCGCTATGGATGCCAAGCGCCACGACATTTGCATCGCCTTCATCGCGTTACCCCGTAACTCTTGGTGGAATCTGCGTCCTTAGACGGGATTAACTTTGCGCCAGTTCCAGCGCGGCTTTGAGGCGCGGCAGATCAAAGCCGCGCTGATGCAAAATCAGCCATGATTCCATCAAGTCTGGCCCTTGCATATCGCCCATCAGCGCCGCCCGCAGCGATTTCATCATCAAGCCTTTTTTAATGCCTTGGGCTTTGACGATGTCATTCACCAACGCCTTGCCGCTGTCCAAACTGTCGAGCGCGGCCCCAGACTGAAGTTGGTCTACAGTGGCCGCCAGCAGTGCCGCGACTCCATCCTGATGCAGTTGCTTAATGGCCGCTTCCGAATAATCCATCAGCTCGGAGAAAAAGAAGCGCCCCTGATCAACCGCCTCGGGCAAGCGCGTCAGCCCGGGACCAAGCAATCCGGCCAAGGTCGTTAACCAGTCTTTATCGGTGGTGGGCTCTATGGGATATCCGGCGGCTTGCCAGTAGGGGATAAGCTTGTCCACGAGTTCCGCCGCTGGGATCTGGTGAAGATATTGACTGTTGAGCCAATCCAGTTTGTCCCAGTCAAACTTCGCGCCCGCTTTGTTGACGCGATCGAAGCTAAATTTCTCAGCGGCCACAGGTAGCGTAAACACCTCTTCCCCATCGGGAGCTGACCAGCCTAAGAGAGTCATATAGTTCGCCAACGCCTCAGCCGTAAAGCCTAGCTTTTGAAAGTCCGAAATCGAGGTGACGCCATCCCGCTTCGAGAGCTTAGCGCCCTTTTCATTCAGAATCAGGGGCGTATGGGCAAACTCGGGCACCTGACCGCCTAGCGCTTCGTACAGCAAAATTTGCTTGGCAGTATTCGCAATGTGGTCTTCACCGCGAATGACGTGGGTGATTTGCATATCCATATCGTCTACCACCACGGCCAAGTTATACAGCGGCTGGCCAATGCTATCGACCGATGAGGCGCGAGCGATCACCATGTCGCCACCCAGGTCACTACCCTGCCAGGTCATGGTGCCGCGCACCAAATCCTGCCATTGGATGGTGCGATCGTCATCAATTTTGAAACGAATCACCGCTTGCCGACCTTCCGCTTCAAAGGCTCGCTGCTGCGCTTCGGTCAGGTCGCGATGGCGATTGTCGTAGCGGGGCGCTTGATTCTTGGCTTTTTGCGCCGTCCGCATGGCGTCTAGTTCTTCGGGCGTATCGTAAGCCCGATAGGCTAACCCTTTGTCCAATAAAGTTTGAATGGCTTGGCGATACAAATCGAGCCGTTCGGACTGAAAGAAGGGGCCTTCATCCCAGTTGAGCCCTAGCCACTGCAAGCCTGCGGTGATGTTTTGGGTAAATTCGGGGCGCGATCGCTCGGTATCGGTATCTTCCACCCGCAGAATAAATTGACCGCCGTGATGACGAGCAAACAGCCAGTTAAAAACAGCGGTGCGGGCGGTGCCAATGTGTAGGTTGCCCGTGGGGCTGGGCGCGATGCGAACGCGGACAGTCATGAAATCCGTGGGTAAAAACGACAGTCTTTTATTTTAGGGGGTGAGGTTGGTCATTGGGAGCGATCGCGAGGAGTTCCCCAGAAAAAATCGCCGCTGCGACCTTCCCCCATTCAACCGAGAGCCTCTTTGCAATGGCTGCGGACATCTAATCGCAGTTGACTTACGACAGCAGCGCCCTGGATGCTGAACTCTACAGAGTGATGAGTTCTGCCCACTGTGCCATTATTTCAGCACCGCTTGATATCTGTGCTCAAGCTGATCCGTCGCCGGTTTTGGCTCGCGGCGACGACCTGGCCCAGCCGCCAAGACGGCATTTTGATAATCCAGCTATTGGGACTCTACGCATTGGTGTCCACGCCAGTGGCGTTGCTGAGCGACTTAACGACGCTGGAATTAGCCCAGTTAACCTGGCAGCAGCAGGGACTCATTATGCTCCGGGTATTCTTGTTTCCTGCGTTGATTGAAGAGGGTTTTTGGCGGGTGCTATTACTGCCTCACAAGACGGAACGAGTCAGCGATCGCCGCCGTTGGCTCATCGGCCTGCCCAGCCTGATACTATTCGTGGCAATGCATCCCCTGAATGGCCTGACCCTTTACACCGATGCAGAAAGCACGTTTACCAATCCGTTTTTTCTGTCTTTAACGACGCTCCTGGGACTCATGTGCATGGTGTCTTATTGGCGATCGGGGTCATGGTGGGTGCCGACCATCATTCACTGGGTGATCGTAGCGGCCTGGCTGTTAGTCTTTGGCGGCTATGGACAACTTCACGCTTCGTAACCGCAGGCATCCAGTCATAAAAAAAGAGGCCCATATGGACCTCTTTCCAAGTTATTTCAAGCAATCAGAGACTAAACCAGCGGGGCCATTCTCACGGGGTTTGTGGTGAGCAGTTCCTGCAATTCTTCAGAATCCACAGTCTCTTTCTCCACCAACATGCCAGCGAGCTTATCGAGAATCGCGCGATTCTCAACCAGCACTTGCTTGGCGCGATCGTAAGCTTGGTCTACCAAAGAGCGCACTTCAGCATCAATGATGGCTGCCGTTTCTTCCGAGAAATCACGCTCAGCGGTAATATCACGACCGAGAAACATGTTGCCTTGTTGGCGACCTAATGCCACCGGACCCAGCTCACCGCTCATACCGAAGCGCGTAATCATTTGGCGGGCCACGCGAGCCACCTGCTGCAAGTCATTGGAAGCACCCGTCGTGACTTCTTCGTTGCCGTAGACGATTTCTTCCGCAATGCGGCCACCCAGTGCTACTGCCATCTGGTTTTGCAAGTAAGCACGGGAATACAGCCCCGATTCCAGACGCTCTTCGCTGGGAGTAAACCAGGTCAAACCACCGGCACGACCACGAGGAATGATGCTAATTTTCTGCACCGGGTCGTAGTCAGGCATCAAGGCACCCACTAGCGCGTGACCCGCTTCGTGGTAAGCCACTAGCTCTTTGCGGCGCTCGCTCATGACGCGATCCTTCTTCTCAGGACCCGCCAGCACCCGGTCAATGGCGTCGTTCACCTCGTCCATTGAAATCTCGGTGAGATTACGACGGGCCGCGAGAATGGCAGCTTCGTTCAACAGGTTGGACAGGTCAGCACCCGTAAAGCCAGGCGTCCGACGAGCGATTTTGTCGAGGTCAACGTCTTTGGCAAAGGTTTTGCCGCGGGCGTGAACTTGCAGAATTTCCGAACGACCCGCAAAGTCGGGGCGATCAACCACTACCTGACGGTCAAAACGACCGGGGCGAAGTAGAGCGGAATCTAGCACATCAGGACGGTTCGTAGCCGCAATGATGATAATGCCAGTGTTGCCCTCGAAACCGTCCATTTCGGTCAGCAACTGGTTCAGCGTTTGCTCACGCTCATCGTTACCGCCGCCGAGCCCAGCTCCCCGCTGACGCCCCACGGCGTCAATCTCGTCAATAAAGACGATACAAGGAGCATTGTTCTTGGCTTGTTCGAACAGGTCGCGGACACGAGACGCACCCACACCCACAAACATTTCCACAAACTCAGAGCCGGAGATGGAGAAGAAGGGCACGCCAGCTTCGCCCGCGACGGCTTTTGCCAACAGAGTCTTACCAGTACCGGGAGGGCCTACTAGCAAAACGCCTTTGGGAATCTTGGCACCAACCGCAGTAAAGCGATCGGCGTTCTTGAGGAAGTCCACGACTTCGGTCAGTTCCAATTTGGCTTGCTCAATGCCAGCCACATCGCCAAACGTCACCTGAGTTTGAGGCTCCATTTGTACGCGGGCTTTTGACTTGCCAAAGTTCATCGCCTGGTTGCCGGGGCCACTCTGAGCTCGCCGCAGCACAAAGAACAGGACAACTAGCAACAGCACCGGAATCAAAAGGGTGCTGAAGAGCCGAACGATGACGCTGTCATCATTTTGAGGAAACACAGCGATGTCAACGTTATTGGTTTCCAGAGTGCTGATTAACTCGGGGTCATTGGGCAAGTTGACCGTAATCTGACCGCCACCAGCGGGATCAGTAAAGCGAGCCTGACTGCGATCAGCACTGATACTGACGCGCTCAACTTGGTTATTTTCAACCGCATCCAAAAATTGGCTGTAGCGCCAAGTCTGCGATTCTTGACCCGAGTTATCGAAAATTGCAGTTGCCAGGGCAATTACGACTACGACCAGTAGTGCATATAGTCCTGCGTTTCTCCACCGTTTATTCACGGGGTCATGCCTCCAAACACTTCAGAAAGGTGAATCTTCTTATTGAAAGTCTTGCCCTTGTTGGGCTGTCGTCACTTCGAGATAAACAAATAATCCTTATGATTGTTTCGATTATTAACTTATGTTAACGCATCTTCAGGTTTCATGGGTCCCAGCCTGCCAAGCGTTCATGAGCTGCTGGGTTTGATCCTGATCAGGATTGTAGTTCACAGACGCAGTGCCTTGCAGGACGGTATGGATGGGGACGACAGGCATGACGCTATTGGTGTAAGCCAGGTAGGTAAATTGACTGACCTGGGTCGGAAGCCAGGGAGCTGTTTGCACGGTTTGATGCTGCGCCTGGAATCCTTGCATGACTAGCGATCGCATAATCCCTGGCAAAATCCCCTCGTCCAGCGGCGGGGTGAACCATTGCCCATTTGCCCAGCCCCAGAGATTACCCGTACTGGTTTCTAGCCAATCGCCTTGCCCAGTCAACAGAATGGCTTCTTGCGCCTGAGCCCGTTGGGCAGCCTGCAGGGCGAGCCAACAACCCAGGTAGTTGCCGGTTTTGTGGCCCGGTAGCGATCGCTGAAAGTCTGAACCTTCTGCCACCCAAGCGGTTATCCCTTGAGTCTGCCAGGTATGTAGATGAGAAGGGAGCGATCGCCCCAAAATCAGTTCTCGACCATCGGGAAAAATTGTCACCCGCAGCACCGGGAATGTGGGCGCAAGCTTTTCTGCACCTTGTCGGATGCGTGACCAGTCGGGTTCTGGCCAATGAAATGTCTGCAGCGATCGAGCAATTCGCTGGCAGTGGCGCGACCAAGCTGTCCAGGGATGGTCGAGAGCTTGCTCATAAACTCGCAGGGTGGTGAACACCGTGGCCCCAAACAACAGCCCTGGCTCATGCAGCGGCAACGACAGCCTATCGCCTGTCAGGAGTTGCCCAGCATACCAGTAGCAAGATTGGGCGGGCTGGGCAGACGGCCTTGACATCATTAACACCTATTTCTGGCCTGCGATTCCTCATTAAATTGACGGCTATGATGGCAGAACGGTAAATACGGCACCGCTTTTCTACTGGCTCATTCGTTACGCTGCCGAGCAGTGACTGCTTGCACTCATCAACTTAGGGAGCAGATATTATGCTACCGGATTACCTGAAGTCGGCTAAAGGATTGCTGCTCGACCTGAATGGCGTATTTTATGTGGGCAGCCGAGTGCTGCCCGGAGCCCAGGCGGCGATCGCGGCGTTGCAAAAAAGTGGGTTACCGTACCGATTTGTGACGAACAACACGACCCAGTGCACCCAGTCGATGAGCCAGAGTTTGGCGACCATGGGATTAGCGATCGCGCCAACCGAGATCATCACGACCGCTAGTGCAGCCGTCTTGCAGTTGCGGCAAATGGGCAATCCCAAGATTTATCCCCTCGTAGCGGCGGATGCTCAGCAAGAGTTTGCCGAGTTCACTTGGTCGGACATGGATGCCGATGTCATTGTGGTCGGTGATATCGGCGACGACTGGAACTATCGCATCATGAATCGAGTATTTCGCCTGTTGATGAAGGGTGCCCAGCTGATCGCGTTACATCGCGGCAAGTACTGGCAGTGGGAAGCAGGACTGCAATTAGATATTGGTGCATTTGTTGCTGGCTTGGAATATGCGACGGACCAAAAGGCGATCGTCAGCGGCAAGCCCGATCCTTTCTTCTATAAGATTGCGTTGGCAAACTTGGGCCTGCCCCCCGCCGAGGTCGTGATGATCGGGGATGATCTGGAAGCCGATGTGCAAGGTGCCCAGGCCATGGGCATGAAGGCAGTCGTTGTGCAAACGGGCAAGTATCGCCCTCATCTCGCCAGCAAAATGGGCATTACACCAGATGGTGAGTTGACAGGCATTGGAGCGATCGCCGATTGGTTTGCCTAAGAGCAGGTCCACTACCCCCAAACCTTGGAATACCTTCTCCACGCCTCTTAAATCATGGACTGTTGAGTGGCTCGATGCGTTGACGCGGCTTGCATCTCAATAATGCCCATCATGCCTTGATCTTCGTGGTCCAAAATATGGCAGTGGTAGACGGTTTTGCCCGCAAAGTCGTTAAACGGTACCAATAAATCGACGGACTCATAAGCGGGAATATTCACCACGTCTTGCCACATAGGGGTTGGTACAGGCTGGCCATTGCGGCGCACGATCTGAAAAGCGTTGGTATGCAGATGAAAGGGATGATCCATACCGGCCTTGTTAACGATATGCCATTCTTCGACGGTGCCGAGTTGCACTGTCGTATCAACGCGATCGTGGGCAAACCCGCGCCCATTGATCAAAAATGCCTGGTCACCATCAATCCCGTGATCCAGCACAAATTCACGGCGACGGCTTGGGGTAGGCAGTTCGGGCGAGGTCAGTAAGGTTTGGGGCAAGGGTACTTCGGTCGTCGCATCGCCATACTGCAATTGCGCGATCGCTCCGGTGGCAGCATCAACACTCGGCGCAGCGTCATCTTCCATGGCCGCCATCATGTCGCTAATGCCGCGATCGTAGGGCAGGCTCATGAGGGTATAGGCTCCGGGTTCGCGATCGCCCGCCACCAATACATCCGCCCGATTGCCGGGAGCCAGGATGAGGTCGTCTAACGCAAGCGGAGCGGCCAGAGTGCTGCCATCCATGCCGATTAAGTGCCAGGGATGATTTTCCAGTCGCAAACGATAGATGCGAGAGGGTGAGGCGTTCAACAATCGCAGTCGCAGCAAGCCTCGTTGAGGGATTGTGAGCCCTGGCGCGCGATCGCCGTTAACCGTAATTAAGTCGCCTTGACGGCCCCACCGGCGAAAGATCGGTGTTGGCTCTCGCCGCTGACCCCGCCACGTCAGATCAAAGTCTTGCAGTACCAAGATTTCTTCCGATGCCGCCTGAATTTCTGGAATGGCATCCACGGCACCACGCACAATTAACGGCCCGGCCAAACCGCCTGCCAGTTGCGCCGCAACCAAGCCATGGTGGTGGGGATGATACCAAAACAAGCCACCAGGATGCGTGGGAGCGATCGCAAATTCATACCGAAATTGCTCTCCTGACGGCACCGACACAAACACATTATCGGCCCTGTCCGTCGGTGGAATGTGCAACCCATGAAAATGGAGATTCGTTGGCTGAGTGAGGCCATTGGTAAAGTTAACCGCCAGCGTATCCCCCGCCTGCACTTCCCACAGCGGCCCAGGCATTTGACCGTTATAGGTAAGCAGCTGCGCGGAACGGCCCGCCAATGTCACCGTTTGCTCGGTCGCCGTCAGGTCAACGGTCAAAGCACCATCCACACTCACCAAGGGCGGACTCGGGCGCTGATGCTTAGCCGCTCTCGTGCATTGCACCAGGGCGATCGCGGCGATCGAACTGCCCGCATATTGTAAAAATTGACGACGTTCCATACTGTGCCGAAGGGAAATCAGCCCACGTGAGTAAGATCTAGTTTTACCGTATAAGCTCCAGTCTGCTGGAGAGACAACTTAATAGGCTTTACTCAAGCCTCATCCAGAGCTGGACGAAACGTTAAATAAGCCGTCAGACCCACCAGTGGCACAGCACTCACCAGCCCAAAAACGAGATTATTCTTGAAGCCGCGACGGGCCATATCGTCGCCCAGCAAGCTGGGCACCAGCAGCCAGAGCAGACAAAAATCGAGACTCATTACGTGAATAAACCGACTGGTCTGCCACTGAGCGATGAAATCGGCCCAGTCCCCGGCATAGGCGGCATACCCCATCAGGACGACCGAAGCGACCAGTAAACTGAGTCCTAACCAACGAGAATCCGCCAGCGCGATCATGCGCGACTTCGGTCCATCAAAAGTGGGATTCGGCTGCCGCAGCACTAGATAAGGCAAAAGCAGAAACGCCCCTAGACCAAAACTACCTGCCACAAACGGCCACGCTGGCACCGACTGTCCCTGGCCATCAATCAACGCTAGACAGGCATACGCCATCGGCCAGATGCCCATCAGGTTAAACAATGCCACGATCGCAGGGTTGATCTCGTCCCACTGACCGGTCGACAGATGCAGGATTAATTCGCCCGTGTCAACCTGATCAGGTGGCGCAAAGCCAAAGGCATAGACCACAAATGCCACCCAAAGGGTTGCCAACAAAGACCGACGCAGCATTTTCAACCATCCCTTCGCGACTACTAAGTTTTTCTCTGAATTATCAATCAAATTAACAAAATCTTCCAATTTAGGCGTTGGCCTCTTACCGTGAAGATGAGCACTTGATCTTTGCGCTCTTAGTCAGGCGATCGCAATTACCCCAACTGACACAACATTTGGTCATTGCTCGCCTGGTCGTCATTCGTTGCTCTCTGCAACGGCTCACTGTACTACCACACAGACATCCGCGTCGCCCATAAAACCCCTTATTTATGCCCACCTTTAGTACCTACTTTTAGTTACCAATACCTGCCATTCCTCAACAGGAGTCGGATGTGTCGCTCAACTTTTTAGATTGCACAGCCGAACACTGGCAAAGGGGCAATTCATCATGAATGCCAATTATTTGTTTGAACTGTATGAATCGGGGTACCGCGACTTTGCGGGCATTCACCTCAGTGGTGTCGATCTCAGACAGCGAATTCTTATCGACATTAACCTCCAACATGCGAGTTTAGTGCAGGCTAACCTCAGTCGGGCCTTCTTAACTAAAGCGAATCTCGCCAATACCAACCTGTACCGAGTCAACGCCAGTTTTGCCAAGCTGAGTGAAGTCAACCTGCAGCGTGCACAACTCAAGAAAGCTGACCTCAGGGGCACCTTCATGGTGAAGTCGGACTTATCCGATACCCAACTGAGTGGGGCCAATCTGAGTGGGGCCAATCTGCGCGGCGCCAGCCTCAGAGGCGCCAACCTCTGCGGCGCTAATCTTTGTGGCGCCAATTTACGCGGGGCCGATCTGCGCCATGCCAACCTCGCATGGGCTAACTTAAGCGGCGTGCGGCTGAGCGGTGCCGCCTTAGGACGCACCTTCCTCGACGATGTCAACTTAGAAGGCGCTTACCTCAATGGGCTAAACCTGACTGGCATGAACCTGAGTGGACTCAATTTACAAGAGGCCAAACTGAATGGCGCGCAATTGGATTACGCCAACCTCACCGCCGCCAACCTCAGTTTCGCGACCCTCAGAGAAGCCAGTCTCAATCAGGTAAATCTCACCGGCGCTAATATGACTGGCAGTATTTTGTGGCGAGCCAAAATGCTCGGCGTCAACCTTGATCGGGCCGATCTCTCTTGGGCCAACTTAGCTGGAGCCAAATTGGATGCCTGTTCGATCGAAGGCACCGAATTTACCGATGCGATTTTACCGCGAGGCTCTCAAGCCGACCTGCTTAATAAAGCCTGCGGCGATACTCGCTGGAGCCATCGGTCCACTCGAGAAACCTTAAGTGCATCACAATTTGTGGAATAAATACCGCCTACCTTGAACGTTCGGGCACTTACTATCCGGCTATTGAAGATCGTCCCTCAGACGATCTATCTCGCCCTAGTCTTGCACATGTCAACTCATTGAAGGAGGGCTGCAATCTTGGCAACATACGGCATTGTTTTAGTTACAGTAGATACCCAAGAATCAGCCCAGGAAATTGCCCAAGCGCTCGTGGGCGATCGCCTGGCAGCTTGCGTCAATCTTTATCCCATTCACTCGGTCTACACCTGGGAAGGAAAAGTCGAACAAGCGGCCGAATGGCAACTGATCATCAAGACCGATCTCGCTTTATTTCCCAAAATTGAGACAGCACTGGGCATGTTGCATCCATACGATGTGCCTGAGATTTTGGCGATCCCCATTCACCAAGGCAGTGAACCCTATATGGCTTGGCTGGCTCACAATACCCAATCGTCTGGCTAGGCGAGATTCAAAGTTTTGCTCGCGATCGCTCCGATCCCCTTAATTTCCAGTGTCCAAATCAGCTTCAGCATCTTCGGTCGCTTGCACCTGCTCTGCTTTGGCAAGCGCCTGATCGCTATTTTGCTGATAGCTCATCACGCGATCTTGGGCGATCGTGTAATTTTCATTTTCGGGCGGCACTTCCGCCATGAGGTCCGCTGCCCGCTGCCAACGCGCCGCCAGGTCCAGCCACTCTGCCGAGGTTTCCGCCGCTTGACCATCGTCAACAGCTTGTTGCGCTAATCGCACGGCCTGGGCAAACGACGCCTGGGCCGGTGCTGCCGCATCTGATGTAGCAGTCTCTTCCGCCACAGGAGTAGACGTACTGTCGATCTGGGCCCAAGAAATGCCTAGACGATGCTTAAGCACCCAGCCCAGCAGTACCAGCAATAGACATAGACTAGCGCCCCCGACAAGGCCACGCACAAAATACTTCTGGCTGAGTTGCTGATTTTTAGTGTTGGATACGACGATCTCCTGGCGACCTTTAGGGACTTGACGATCGCGCCAAAACCGCGTCACTGGATTCGGCTGCTTCAGCTTAATCAGTTCCGACCAGAGGAGTTGATTTTCGGGATCGCGAGTAATCTCTTCAAACCAGAGGAGTTGCTGCTCGCGAACGATCCGACTATTGATGTTGACTTTGCGAATGCCGCGAGGTGACAAATCTTCGAGAATGCTGCGGACGCGATCGACTACAGTATTTTGCTCTAACTGCTCAGGTTTGGGCGCTTCGCATAACAGCTGTAAAATGCCGTCGGCTAAGATTGCCCGCGTCCTAATTTGCACATCGGCCAGCCGCTCATTCAATATCTGAATGATCGCGGCAACGCTGCCTTGGCGCGCTTGGCCCAAAATATCGTTCACGGCTGAATTAGTTTGAGCAGTTTGCATAGCTGGTAGGCACACACTATACGAAGTAAAAAACAGTTTAGCTCTATTTACGGGGATCTCCATAATCTGCTAATAACAGCGCAGCTCGTCACGACCCCGCGACGACGTTGTGGGGTCGTGACAGCTATGGCTCCAAGGCATTCACTCTTCGGCGATCCCAAAGCAAACAAACGTGAACCAATGAAACGGAACAGCGGACATCGCGACCGCTGATTGGCCTGGCTCAATCTTGTTGATGGGAAAATTGATAAGCCCCGACATAGGCCAGTGCGATCGCCACCGCAAGGAGAATCGGAAAACTATACCAGGGAAACTCTGACAAGGGCTGGTAAGCCGCTGCTCGCAAACCGATCGTGGTGTAGGTCAGCGGCAGTAGATAAACAATTCCTTTCAACACGGGGGGCAAGGTGGCGGGATCAAAAAATGTGCCCCCTAAAAACGACATCGGCACAATCAAAAAGTTATTAAATAGGCCGACGCTTTCTAACGATTTGACATTTAGGCCCACAATCACGCCGAGCCCAGCAAACACGGCGCAGTTGAGTACCAAGAGACCCAGAAACAGCGGGTTGATGAAACTCCACAGCTTGCCAGTAAACAGCACTGCCACCAAAATTACCGACGCCGCCGTCATCATGCCCCGCACAATTCCGGCCATCATCTTGCCAAGGTGCAGCGCCAGGGGATGCACTGGATACAGCAGCATCTCTTCAAAGGTTTTGGTGAACAAGCGATCACCACAAATGGAGAAAGTCGTTCCCCCAAAGCTAATGACCATCGAAGACAGCGCTACCATTCCCGGCAAAATGAATTCCAGATAGGTCTCGCCAACGGTGGGTTGCGTGACGCGATCGAGAGAGCTGCCGAGCCCTAAACCAAACGCCAAAATATAGATCAGCGGTGACACCAAACCAGAAGCTGCCACCTGCGGAATTCGCACCCGCAGATCTAGCCAATCGCCCCAAAAGACTGTCAGGCTATCATCCACAAGCGCTTTCAAAAAGTTAACGGGGGCAGATCGACGAATTTTGATCGAGGCGTCAGCGTCCATATAGTGCCAGCTTTACAGTTATTCACACAGCTCCACTCTACCCTGAGAACTGATGGTTTGGCGCAGTTGTACCTGCGGGTTGCGATCGCCTACGATGCTGACGCAAACCGGATCTTTAGATAATCTTCCTCCATCTTGGCTCCAGCCGGATTCAGCGCGGCTAACGCCTGCGGCAATACCAGGTTACGGCGATGATTGCCGATGCGAATATTGAGCTCATCGGCCGATTTGCTCAGTTCGACCTGACTTTTGGGAATGCCGGGGAGGTAGACCTCAAGGCTGTAGTCGTTGCCCTGCTGAATCACCCGCAGCGTATTTTCTTTGTAAAACACCTGAGCTGGATCATCATCTCCGTAGAGGGTTTCCTTTAACCGCTCTAACGCGGCAATGCCGCACATTTCTTCGGAATATAAGGGGATTTCGCGAACGGGCAACGGGCGAAAATTTTCATGAATTTCATGGCGATATTGTTGCTGCTGATCCTTCCAACGCTGGAAAAATGGATCCTGCACAGAGTCAGGAATAATGCGATTAGCAATCACCAAATCTGTCCCCACGTTGTAAAGGCTCAGATAGGCATGAGCCCGCAAAGACTCCTTAATTACCATCTTTTCTGGATTCGTGACGAGGCGAACTGAGGTAGTAGCCGTGTCAGTTAGCACTTTCTCCAACTCGACCAGTTGCTCATAAAACTCGTAGGGCGCGTCCATCACCTCTTTCGTCGGCAAGGAAAAGCCGGCAACTGGACGAAACAGTGGCTCTACCAGGGGACGCAGGGCGGCGGAAACTGCCTCAAACGGCTTGTAAAAACGGCGCATGTACCAGCCAGCGACCTCGGGCAAACTGAGTAGTCGCAACGCCGTCCCAGTCGGCGCGGAGTCGATAATCAGAACGTCATACTCGCCCTCGTCATAATGACGCTTCATGCGGACCAGGCTAAAAATCTCGTCCATGCCCGGCAAAATGGCCAGTTCTTCTGCTTCAACGCCTTCTAAACCACGGGCTTGTAACACCTCAGTGATGTAGCGCTTGACCGCTCCCCAGTTACCTTCTAGTTCTAACAGGGCATCGAGTTCCGCCCCCCACAAGTTGGGGCGCACCGGCTTGGGATTGTGCTCTAGCTCCATATCAAAGCTATCAGCCAGGGAATGAGCCGGGTCAGTGCTGAGGACCAGCGTTTTGTAACCCAGTTCGGCGCAACGCAAACCGGTCGCCGCAGCAACAGAGGTCTTACCGACTCCGCCTTTACCGGTCATTAAAATTACGCGCATAATCTCGTCGCCTCTGCCTTAGTCAAAAAATGTAACGGTTTTTTATACTGTATCGGTTTTAACGGCTTTTCGCCGCTGCGGGCCACATTTCACCGTTGCCAGCGTGAGCTCTGATGGCCCTCGTCAGACCGTGACATTCCAAGCCGCGATCGCGGGCAACCTCTGCCTAAATAGGATGGTGCTGACTAAATAGAATGGTGCTGAGTTGTCAGCAACTTGTAACCCAGGCTCATGGAGCCGAAGGCCAGACAAAATTGCCACAAGCTGGTGGGGCTCAATACGATGCGACTGTTGAAAAAGATAAACACTATGCCAAAGCCGATCGCAATGCCGCCAGCAACGCGAGCCTCGCCTCGGAACCAAATTGCCATAAACAGACCGACACAGAGGCACACCCCTGACAAATCAGCCGCCATGCCCCGCCACCAGGAATACGGATGGGTGGTGAGCAGAATATTGCGGCTAAGCAGATACGTGCCCACCCCCATGAGTCCGACACCCAGAAACCAGTAAAGCGATCGCATGTGCGCCTTTTCCTGCTGCGAGAGTTAATTAACTCGGTTACCAGGGTTGACACGCGATCGCCCAGCTTATAACTCCGCTAGTTTCCATGCAGTCTGCCCAAAAGCCGCTGAGGCTAACTAAAGTCCCTAGCCTCAGCGGCCCTTAAAGGCGTTGTCACTGCCATGCCTCAACGGGCAGTGTGCTTAAACTCGGGCACGACTCATCGCTGCAGCAACTACATGAGACCCCTTAGAGGCGATCGCCGCTGTACTCACATCAAAACCAGCGACGTTAACTCCTTCGATGCAGGTACCGTCCAGGTTTGCCTGGTGCAGATTGGCCCGGTATAGGTTGGCATCCGACAAGTTTGCCCCTTGCAGGTCCGCTTGCGTAAAGTCGGCTAATTGCAGATCGGCCCGTATGAGACTTGTGCCATCGAGCTTGGCCCCGGTCAAAACGGCCCCCGCCAAATTCACTTCCTCTAATTGAGCGCCGCTGAGTACGGCCTGGGTCAAATCGGCCTTGGCAAGATTGGCATAACGGAGATTGGCCTGACTAAGATCAGCCCCTCTCAAATTAGCGCCACTCAGGTCTGCCTGCCTCAAATCAATGTCACTCAATTGGCAATGGCTGAGATCAGTGCCATGCAGGATCACCCCAGCAAAATTGCGATCGCCTCGACTGTATTCGCGCAAAAACTCTCGAACGTTCATGGTGGTGGCCTCAAAATGTGTTTTCTTACATTTCTTTAAAGTTGATTTTTGATATTTTCTTGCTGGAAAATCTTGACGCCAAGGAAAGACACCATTTGAAATTCAGCAGGGATCCACAAAAAATGGTTGAAAACCAATCTCAACACTTGTATCGTGGCAAATTCAAAGATACTCGTGGGCATTTATTCACACACTGAAAAGAAGCCACTGCAGTGAAGCATATTCTTCTCATCAGAGTATTTTAGCTGCACTCAAAATCCGAAGCTACTAACCGGACTAGGCGACATTGCAAAGTCGCTGTATCGCGTGAGCCACCACTCAGAATTTGGCCGCAGCGAGTAAAGAATTTGGCCACAGCAAGCAAATGGCCCACAACGTAAAGCAGCGGCTCCGTCAAGATGGAGTCGCTCAGGAGCTGGGGTGTTCTGGTGCACCATTGAGTGACCAACGGTAGTCAACCTTTAGACCCAAACGATGGCAATTTTCTTCGAGCTGGCGCTGTTGCGAAAGGGCTTTGCGCAGCGTAATGATGAGCTCATTGACATCACCCTTGAGACTGGGATGCTCATAAGCCGCGAAAAAAGTTTGCTGCTCTAGCAGTTGCAGCAGCAGCTCGTAGTGAACGTGAGACGGTAAGGGAAGCGGCTCTGTCATTGAGATGAAAAGGCTGTGGCCTTGTGAAAGGAGACAAATAATCAGCCGATTAAGCGTATAGGGCGGCGATCGCCTGTGTGACGTCAGCTTGTCGCATCAGCGACTCACCGACCAAAATGCCCTGGGCTCCAGCACTTTGTACCGCTGCGATATCCGCTGGCTTTTGAATGCCAGATTCGCTAATGATGAACAACTGCTTTGCCTGAATTTGTTCGCGCCGCTGGGCTAAGAGCTGAGCGGTGGTATCTAAGGAGGTGACAAATGTTTCCAAGTTGCGGTTGTTAATGCCGACCAGATGAATCGGCTCAATCGCCAAGACGCGATCCAATTCTTCTAAGGTGTGCACCTCTACCAAGGCACGCATTCCCAACGCTTGAGCAATTTTGGTGAAATAGCGCAAATCTTCATCACTCAAAATAGCCGCAATGAGCAATACCGCGTCGGCCCCTTGGACTCGCGCCAGATACATTTGATAGGGGTAAACGATGAACTCTTTGCAGAGAATCGGCAGTTCCGTCGCCGTCCGGATCGCTTTGAGGTAGTCAAAGCTGCCCTGAAAAAAGGTTTCGTCGGTCAACACCGAGAGACAAGCAGCGCCAGCCGCTTGATACGCTTGGGCGATCGCGACCGGATCAAAGTCTTCGCGAATCACGCCCCGACTGGGAGAGGCTTTTTTGACCTCAGCAATCAAAGCGGGCTGGCGATCGCTCTCCTGGAGAGCCGCCAAAAAATCACGGGCTGGCGGGGCACTCAGGACTTCACGTTGCAAATCAGCGAGGGGAACTTGCTGCCGCAGCCGAGTGACTTCCTTTTCCTTCTGCCAAACAATTTTTTCCAGAATGTTTTGGGGTTCGGCACCCGGTGCCTTGATTCGGTAAGTCAGACTTTGCACAGATACCTCAGGATACGGAGAGCGGCGGCGAATTTCCATAGAACCAGTCTTATGCACTAACGACAGCACGCTTAAAGGCCTCATCCATCACCTCTGAAAGTGTGGGATGAGTATGAACACAATAGGACAAAGCTGTGACAGTTTGCCCTTGAGCGATCGCATTAGCCGCTTCTTGAATCAGGTCGGAAGCGTGCAGACCGATGATGTGAGCGCCCAAAATTTCACCCGTATCTTTGCGATAAATTACTTTGGCCAAACCGTCAGATTCGCCCTCGGCCAGCGCTTTGGAATTGCCTTTGAAATAGGTTTTAACTGTCGCAATGGCAAAGCCTTGTTCATCGGCATACGCTTTGGCTTGGGGCTCAGTCATGCCGACAAAGCTCACCTCAGGGTGAGTAAATGCGGCCGCCGGGATGCTGCGATAGTTAACGGTGCGTGACTCGCCGCAGATGTTATCAACGGCGACAACGCCCTGGGCCGAAGCCGCATGGGCGAGCATCATCTTGCCTGTAGCGTCACCAATTGCCCACAGATGAGGCACAGGCTCACCATCGCGTACCACCCGCAGCTCGTCATCGACAGTAATGAAGCCGCGACGATCAGGCTCGACGCCCACACGCTCTAGCCCTAAATCCTTAGTGGCAGGAATACGACCCGTTGCCACGAGACAAGCATCCACTTCCAAAACGTCAACCACTTCTTTAGTTTCGCGATCCGCCAGTTCAATGACAACGGGGGATCCAGGAGTCACCTTCATGGCCAGCACCCCAGCCCGTGTTTCCACCGGACGTGGCTTGATCAGGACGCGCTCGGCGATTTTGGCAATGTCAGGATCAAAGGTCGGCATGATTTTATCGAGCGCTTCGATAATAGTGACCTCAGAGCCCAAAGCGGTGTAAACATCGCAAAACTCTAAGCCAATGTAACCACTACCGATGATGGCAATCCATTCGGGGAGCCATTCCAACTTGACGGCAGCGTCGCTGGTAAACACGGTTTTGTTATCGATTTCAATGCCCGGCGGCACAAAGGGCACAGAACCGGGAGATAGCATGATGTCTTTAGCCGTAATTGTTTGGTCGCCCGCTGCGGTGGTGACGACGACTTTTTGTTCGCCCGCGACACGCCCCCAACCGCGAATCGTGTCGACGCCCAAGCGCGTCAGGCTGTTGGTCAGGTCACCTTGGATTTTGCTGACAAGGTTATTGGCATGCCCCGCGATCGCTTCTCGATCAAAGGAAACGCCACCGACTTGAATGCCGAGGGATTCTAAATGATGAGTATCTTGTATCTCACGGACGCGACCGGACGCTGCGAGCAAAGCTTTGGAGGGAATGCAGCCGCGATTGACACAGGTGCCGCCCATGTCGGCAGCCTCAATAATGGCGGTTTTGAGCCCCCGACGCACCGCATGAATGGCCGCCCCATGGCCCCCAACACCGGCACCAATAATCACCAAATCGTAGTCAAAGGCTTGACTCACAGCTTTCTCCTCAGCAATCGTAGCGAACTCTAAAGTATCGTTTTGCAGGCTCTCTATGCGAGATTTCGCCATCGCGCGAAACTGCCCTTACCTATCTTGACGAAGGAGGGGAGTTAAGACAAGTTCTCAGAATTTTCCACATCTGGGTAACCTAAAAACAGTTTCATGCCGCAATGCGAGCTTGATGCATGACATCAACCCATTGCGGCTCATGGGTACAAGTGCGATCGCGCTGCGCCAAGTTTGTGTAGACACAGTCAGATGTCAGTAGCGGTAGCATCGCCTTGCCATCGATGACTGAACCCGCATTGTTTGACTTCCAGCTGGGGCCTACAGCCATGAATCATCAGCCACAAAACAGACGTCATCAGGCCGCGCGCAAGTTCGTGACCGCCCTAGATGAACTAGAGACCGTGCTGAACTCCAAATCTCGAGAATCGGGCGCTCATGAGGCTACCAAAGGTGATCAGCCGTCAGCTCCGTCAGAGTCTGAGATGGCAGCCCACAACACTGAGGACTTCGATCAACTGCTTGACGAGGCTGTGCAGGATATCGAACACTTCATGGCCGAGGTAGACCCCGTACAGGATGATGCCTGAATAACGGCAGCCACGAGATCACCACAAGAACGTCATCCCGCTGCCTGACGCTGGCGCAATGCCTCAAACAAAATGACCGCAGCGGCGACGCCCACATTCAAAGATTCGACATCATTCATCATGGGAATCGCGACCGTGTGGTCAGCAGCAGCGATCGCGCTCGCAGACAATCCCGCCCCTTCATTACCGACCACTAACACCATCGGGTGCGTCAAGTCGAGCTGCCAGTAAGGCACCGCCCCAGTGGCCGCCGTCGCCAAAATCTGGCAGCCCTGGTCGCGCCACGTCGACATTTGTGCCAACAGATTATCACCCACTTGCTTGGGCAGCCGAAACCACTGCCCTGCTGAAGCTCGCAAAACTTTAGGGTGGGTCAAATCCACGCTATTCTGACTCAGCCAGATGCCATCACTGCCAGCGGCTGCAGCCGTCCGCATGAGCGTCCCCACGTTGCCAGGATCTTGAATGTCTTCTAGCGCCAGCCCCAAGGTGGGGGCATCAACGGTCGTGGTTATGGTGTCACTGGGGGCGATCGCGACCACTCCATCCGGCGTCTCCGTCGTGGCGATCGCCCCCAGCACCTCTGGACTCACCGTCTCTTGCCGCGCCGTGCACTGACTCAACTGCTGCCATAAGGCTGGATGTCGAACCTGCCACGCCTCCGTCGCACACGCTGCCTGCAGCGGATATTGTGTTGCGATCGCCACTTGTACCAAATGCGTGCCTTCTAACAAAAACTGCTGCTGTTGCCGCCGATACTTCGCTAGATGCAGCTTACGCAGAGTTTTGATCCAGGGATTTTTCAGACTCGTCAGCACGGCAGCTCCCTCGGCAATTGGCCATGGCTTACAGAAAACTAATCACTCCGCCAGGCATTCATCAAATATTACAAATTTATGGTCATCACGATAAAACCACAGACAGTCTGACACACTATCCCAATCAGGTCGTGAGTTACATTTTGAGTTGAAATATGCGGAACCCGGGACTTGAACCCGGAAGTTCTTGCGAACACTAGAACCTGAATCTAGCGCGTCTACCAATTCCGCCAGTTCCGCTAACTGGAATGCAGTATTTCGAGACTTTATCAGCCCTTTTTCTACCGCAGTCTTATACAGTGCCCTAAAAAGCGTCTTTTCGTCAACTCCCCTCGCCAAAGATCAATCTTCTTCGCCCCATACCTACCGTAAGGATTATCAATTTCAGGAGCGCAAAAATTTCAGAAAAATGGTTGAATCAAGTAGAATTTAGACGAAAATTTACATCTGAGTTGTTCCGCTCAGGTTTTGGAGGATAAGCCCATCGTTACAGCCACTGGTATAAAACAGATGTCCAATTCCCCTGAAGCAGACAATTCGGTTTTAGAAATCTACGGTCAGCACCCGCTGTCGGGTCATGTTTCTATCAGCGGGGCGAAAAACTCCGCACTCGTCGTTATGGCCGGTATCCTGCTATGTTCTCAGCCCTGCCGACTGCGCAACATTCCCAACCTTGTTGATGTTGATCGCATGGCGGCTGTGTTGACGGCTCTCGGCGTCAAAATCAAACGAGAAGATGACTTTTGGGAACTGGATCCCAGTGACATCAGCCACACCCGGGCACCGTACGAAATCGTCAGCAAGCTGCGCGCCAGCTTCTTTGTGATTGGGCCGCTGCTGGCCCGCATGGGCGTGGCTCGCATTCCTCTACCAGGGGGCTGTGCGATCGGGGCCCGCCCCGTCGAGCTGCACGTTCGTGGCTTGCAGGCGATGGGGGCAAATGTACAGATTGAGCATGGCACCGTTCACGCCTGCATTCCTGGCATACGCAAGCGGCTACAAGGGGCCAATATTTATCTGGATTACCCCAGTGTGGGGGCCACCGAAACGCTGATGATGGCCGCCACGCTAGCGGAAGGTGACACCGTTATCGACAATGCCGCCCAAGAGCCGGAAGTCGCTGACCTGGCAAACTTTTGTCGGGCCATGGGGGCTCGCATTCGCGGCGTTGGGACAAAGACTTTGACGATTTCTGGAGTTCCCAGTCTCCACAGTACTGATTACGCGATCGTGCCCGATCGCATTGAGGCAGGCACCTTTTTGATTGCGGGCGCCATCACGCGATCGCCCATTAGCCTCTCGCCCATCGTGCCCGAGCAGTTAGGGGCGGTCATTGCCAAGCTGCAAGAAGCCGGCTCGCAAGTCGTTGTGGAATCACCCAACCGCATTTCTCTCATTCCAGGGGATGAAATTCTGGCCACGGATATCCAAACCCTGCCCTATCCCGGCTTTCCCACCGATATGCAGGCCCAGTTTATGGCGCTCATGACCCTGAGCAACGGCAACAGCATGGTGACTGAAACGGTCTTTGAAAATCGCTTACGCCACGTGGCTGAGTTCAGTCGCATGGGGGCCAATATTCGAGTGAATGGCAACTGCGCCATCATTCAAGGGGTGCCGATGCTCTCTGGTGCCCCCGTCATGGCAACCGACCTGCGAGCATCCGCTGCGTTGGTGTTGGCTGGACTGGGTGCCCAAGGCAAAACCGTCATGAGTGGTCTGCAACACTTAGATCGGGGCTACGAGCAGCTAGAACGTAAGCTGACAAAATTGGGCGCCAAAATCACTCGCATCGACGGTACGACTGGTGAAGTCATCGCCGACAGCGCAGAGCTCTCAACCTCTCGTTCGTCACTGTAAGCCACAACGAAGCGTACTCAGATTCAAGAACCCAGTTCAGCGACCATGACTGAACTGGGTTCTTGCTAGATAGGCAAATTTCCTGTGCCCAGCAACGGGCTATGAGCCGTCGAGGGAAGTTTTTCAGCGATCGCGTCACTGTTTCATCCAGCTATTTTGCCGAGACGATCGATGAATAATCTGGGGCTATCTGCTGCGTTGCCATTCCGGCCTCGAGGGCTTCCACAAAGTGCCGCACCCGAATCGGATCAATCGGCTGCTGAATATCACCCTTGCGTTTCAAAGAACTGGCAACAATGACGCCGTCAGCCGATTGCATCAGCTTGCCAATGTTTTCCCAACTCGCGCCACTGCCGATGAAGACGGGAATTTCCCTGGCAGCCGCTTTCGCCAATTCCAAATCTTCCAAACTCGGGGGGCTGCCCGTCGCCCAGCCCGAGAGAATGATGCCGTCAGCCAAACCACGATCGATCGTCTCTTGCACTGCCGTGGTGAGATTTGGGGACCCCAGCGGACGCGCATGTTTGACTAACACGTCGGCCAAAATCTTGACTTCACTACCCAGTTCACGGCGATAGCGCAGCAGTTCATACGCACACCCTTCGATCAGTCCCTGATCGGTGGCCATGACGCCCGTCAGCACATTGACTCGAATAAATTGGGCATTCACACAGGTGGCGATCGCTAACGCGCTGCGAGCGTCATTACGCAAAACATTGATACCGACAGGAACCGCCACCAACTGCTGCAAGCGCTGCACAATCAGGCTCATGGCACTGACCACCGCCGGATCAACTTGACCTTTCGTAAACGGGGCATCAAAAAAGTTTTCCACAATGATGCCACTCACCCCGCCGGAGGCTAACGCAGTGGCCTCTTGCTCAGCCCGCGCCATGACTTGTTGCAAATCGCCTCCCCACTGAGGAGACGTGGGTAAGGGCAGTAAATGGACAACCCCAATGACTGGCGTTGCGGTCTTAAAAATTGTCGTTAAGCTCACGTGAAGTTGATCTCGAATGCGAAAACAAAGTCGCTAAACAGCCAAGATGGCACAACCACCACCTTACACCTTGTGCCTTCCCCAATTTACCCTAAGCGCTCTCATTCTTGAGTGAGCAATTTGGCTGTGTTCTGACTTTAACGTTAGAGATTTTCCTAAAGTCTGATTCAGGTCTTATGATGAAGGTTTGCATAGATCAACGTCATCCGTTCGCTGCCCCGAGAACTGAGCTGCAGCGAAGATAGCCTGACGCCAAATCTACGTCGTATACACGAGTGTTATCACCGCCTTATGACTGCCGCTGCTACCCAACCCACGATCGCCGTTACCCATTTGGGCTGTGAAAAAAATCGGGTCGATACCGAGCACATGTTGGGCTTGCTGGTGCAGGCTGGATATGGGGTTGATGCCAATGAAGAATTGGCGGATTACGTCATCGTCAACACCTGTAGCTTTATCGAAGAGGCACGGGCGGAATCGGTGCGGACGCTGGTAGAACTGGCCGAAGCTAAGAAAAAAATCGTCATTACCGGATGTCTAGCGCAGCATTTCAAAGATGAGTTGCTGGAAGAAATTCCGGAAGCCGTCGCGCTGGTGGGCACGGGCGACTACAACAAAATCGTGGATGTCATTCAGCGGGCAGAAGCCGGCGAGCGGGTGAAGGAAGTCTCGGCAGAGCCCACCTATATTGCGGATGAAACCGTCCCCCGTTACCGCACGACGGCGGAGGGCACCGCCTATTTGCGAGTGGCCGAAGGCTGCAACTATCGCTGCGCGTTCTGCATTATTCCTCACCTGCGGGGTGATCAGCGATCGCGCTCCATCGAGTCCATCGTGGCGGAGGCCCAGCAACTCGCGGCAGAAGGTGTGCAAGAGCTGGTACTGATTTCTCAAATCACGACTAACTACGGTGTGGATCTTTACGGTCAGCCTCAACTCGCGGAACTGCTCTATGCCTTAGGCGAGGTGGATATTCCCTGGATTCGGATGCATTACGCCTATCCCACGGGACTGACGCCAAAAGTGATTCAGGCTATCAAAGATGTGCCGAATGTGTTGCCGTATTTAGATTTGCCGCTCCAGCATTCTCATCCTGAGGTGCTGCGGGCGATGAATCGTCCCTGGCAAGGGCGCGTCAACGATGACATTATTCATCAAATTAAAGACGCACTACCAGAAGCTGTGATGCGCACCACCTTTATCGTGGGCTTCCCCGGTGAAACGGAAGAGCATTTTGAACATTTGGTGGAATTTGTGCAGCGCCACGAATTTGATCACGTCGGCGTCTTTACCTATTCCGCTGAGGAAGGCACTCCGGGCGCGACGATGCCGAACCAAATTCCCCAGGCGGTGATGGATGCCCGTCGCGATCGCCTGATGCAAGTCCAGCAACCCATCTCTCTCAAGCGGAACGAAGCCGAAGTCGGCAAAGTAGTTGACGTGCTCATTGAGCAGGTCAATCCGGGCACTGGCGAGATGATCGGGCGATCGCTCCGATATGCCCCCGATGTCGATGGCCTCGTTTACGTCAAAGGAACAGCCGCCCTCGGACAACTCGCTAAAGTCCATATTGACGCCGCCGATTTCTATGATTTATTTGGCCATGTTTGCTAGCTTTCTCTGAGACTTGTAGACAAATCACAACTTGGAGGTTTTAGCTGCAATCTCTCGCAAACTTTCATAACGTATCACGCCTGCCTCTATGCTGGTCACCTGACCTACAAAGGCTTTTCCTCCGTACTGCATGAAAAATTCGCCAACTTTATTGAGATATTCATAATCAACATTCGCCTGCAAAAGTGAGAGTAGCTCCTGGCCAATAGCTGTGAACTTCCAAATCGGAAGACGGATCTCTTTTTCAATCTCATGGCGCTTCACAAGCAATAATTTATCTTGATAGATAAATGGCAATTCTTCTGGCTGGGGCTCATCAAATACCGGCTTGGCGAGTTCTGATGGATATAAAAAACCTATTTCACTCAATTCCACAAAGAGCCCAAAAGTAATATTTCGATTTTCATCTAACCATTCCTTGTTGTGAGTGACAACAACAAAACTCTCACCAATTTGTATCGCCATATTGCCTATAAGAATGAACTTTTCTGCTTCTTTTTGACTTAGGTTTCTAACAAGTTCAAGTGTTCGAAGCGAGTAACTGCCTGGTTTACGGATTTCTCCTGCAAGAATGCGTCCCCACAAACTTTGCATCTGTTCAGATGAGACATCCTGGGCTGATCCAAAAAATCTTGCAACCCAGTCTTCACTTGGTTTTTCCTCAGGTATGAACTTCTCACCGGCAAGTTCTGCAGCTGCGACAGATGTCACATTTTCGAGATTAGTTTGTCGCTTACGCTCTTGATAATCGAGGCGAAGGTTCGAACGTTCATCAATTGAACCAGAATTAAGAATTAGGTTGCTATCATCAGGTTTTTGCCATACTTTAATTTCTCCGTGCTTGTAAGCAACTGGAAGATTATTCTGTTCAGACGCTTCCTGGAGAGCAGCTGATATAACTCGTATTTCATAAGCTCTGGCATCAGCATTTCGACGAATTAAATAAGAGCTTGATACAGCTCCGACACCTTGAGAGATCACCTCAATCAGTCGTGTTAGTGGTTCACTGATACCAGCTAAATCTTTAATCTCCATACTTAAATATTGTATGTGGTGAGAGTTCGTCAAATTTAAGGAGCGAGGCGGGCTTTTTTGAGGCGGTTTTCTTCGTACCAGGCAGCGATCGCGGGTACCCAAGCTTGGAAGTGAGGCCAGATTTCCTCGCACATTTTCTGCGCTTCAAGCTGGGCATCTGCTTTCCAACGCAGATCGAGTAGGTGCATCAGCGATCGCGGGTTGGCCGACATCACCCAATGCTGCCGCACATCAAAGGGAATCAAGCCCCGCGCGTGTTCTTCCGCAAATCCAGCCTCAATTTTGGCCTGATAGCGATGGCAAGCTTCGAGGCACCATTCGATATCTTGCTGACGCTCTTCAGCGGTGTACTCATATTTTTTGCCCTGGCGATCGCTATACATGCCCACTGGGCGGAGATAAAACACCTCTTCGACCTCGCGCTTGCCACTCACCACATCTAAAATGCGGCTGCCCGTATAGCGAAAGCTCTGCACATCGAAGCTAACGCCGACCCGGTGAGTGCGAATCTGTTGCATCGTACTGTGGGGAAACCAGCCAACATTCAACACAATTTGCGGATGTTCCAGCGGCCCATAGTGGCCACGGCCCCCTTTCAGTAAATTTTTGATCACCACTTCTCCCGCTTTTTCTTCGCTGGGCCAGGTGTCGCGCTCGTGGGCCACAAAGCCCTCGGCGTAGTCCTGGTGCATGGCAGCGTAGATGGTTTGCTGAGGATTGGGGGTTTGCGAAATGACCTCAACGGTAAAACGATCCATGGGGCTCTGGGGAAGGTGAACAACAGCGTCGAAAGAACCGACCGCGATCGCAGTCAGTTCTAAATGCCTCGCTAGGCTACCCCGATCCGGTTCATTTTGGGATCGTTTCCAGGTTCTTTTAAGGCTCGACGTATTCAACCGATCGCTGCCGTACCGGAGTTTGAACGGTTTGCGGTTTGGACTTCAGAGGCGCGATCGCCGGTTGCCCAGCAGGTAACTGAGGTTTGGGTTGCAGCGCCTTCAACCCTTCTACCAGGGCAGCCCGCACAATCGGTTCTGACTCGTGGGTCAGCATGACGCGAAAGCAATCCACCAGATGCGATCGCACAGTGACGTCTGTGCCCGGCAAATACGTTTTCGTGCCTGCGTCCGAACTCAAACACCAGTGGAGCAGCGATCGCACCGCCCGCAGACGCTTCAGCGGGTCAGCCGCCGACAGCTCGTCCCAAGTAGGCCCAAAGCTTTCTGCAGTTGACCCTGGCATTGCCGTCTCAGACCCTACCGTAGACTGAGCATTCACCTCTTTGAGAAAAAAGAGCAGATTACCCGCTCCCAAACCCAGCAGCGTCATCGCCGCCCAACTGCCCCCAAGTTGTGACCACGCGGCAGCAAATCCGTACGTCGTGGCAAAGGCCAAGGTGCTCGCCAGCAGAGGCGTTTGTCCCAGTCGAGATAATCGGGTGCAACATTGCTGATACAGCGGCTCCACCGTTTCCCAGGGCAGGCGATCTCCGGATGCTAGGAACTGATAGGTGAGCGTGCTGGTGGCGATCGCCAAAAAAATCTTGCTGTCGGCCATGGCTCCCAACCAAGCCACCAAGAACCAACGGCCATAGCGATTCACCGTTGCACTATTTTGTTGATAGAGAGCGATGGGCAACGCACTGAGCTGGCGGCTCCAAGGCTTCACGGGTGCAAGCATTGACTGGTTGGAAAATCGCTGGGCCACGGCGGATACACAGAATAAACACGGTCAAACGGTAAAGACGATGCTCAGTCTAACGCCTGACTGGGAAAACAGCGCTAAACCGTCACCTCAACAGTATTAAACACCCTGGGCGGGATTGCAGTCGCCAATCGAGCATTCATACAAAATGCAAACTCTACCCGGCTGCAAATCTGGTCTTAGCGATGACGAGAGCGCCCGGATTGCAACATCCATCATGCTGTGAAGCAGCGTCGCGTGCCTCACCCCGGTCCACGATCGCCAGTCTTCAGAGACTAACCACAATGGGGAGCAACAGCCTAGCCACATAGAAGCATGAGCATCCCAGTTTCGCCTTCAAGGCTCAACACAACAAGTGGCGTTATCATCCTGCACGGCTTGATTTGGCCACCAACCCACCAACCGGGATGACAAAATTATATTTTTCTGGACAGGGGTGTATTACACGTGTAGTATTGACCCAGATACGCAACTGTGTAAGTGCATTCCCTTGAGAATGCTTCATAGGGAGACTGATGCCATGCTTAATCAGTTCATTCAGATTTGCATCCAAATTCGCAACGTTGGCCATGCCGCCTTCGGATGCCTGATTGATGGGCTGATTGATGTGGTAGACGGCTTCTTTGGGCTTACCCTGCGGCCAATGAATCGATATCTGACGCTCCAGCGGCTGCCCCAGTATCGCCATACGAGCGAGAGGGCATGGCTGCTGGGTCATCGAGGTCGATTATTGCGACTCCAAACGAGTGACTTGCCACGAACTGGTGAGCTTTGGTTGCAAGGATAACTCCTCTTATTCCAATCAGCGGCTGCTGAAGCTGCCGTTCTCACAGCAACGGAGAACGTTAGCTATCAGTCGCACGGTATATGGCAATGGGCGATCGCAGCCTGGGGTTCTGACCATGCGTCAGGCTCAGCGCGATCGCCACCAGCCGTTTTTCCCGTCTTGGGAAAGACCGTGGTCATGGCCATTGCGCGCTCAGCATCGAGGCTGAGAGTGGGCATAGGCTGGACGCGAGTCACACCGGATTGGGTTGGCCTAAAAGATTTCGTCGATTTTTGTTTCTTTATGATTTGGGTGTCTCCATGTTGAAAGTGACTTACACCGAAACTGGATTGCATTTGGAATATAGTCCTGAACCGTTAAGCCAAGTGCTAAGTGATCGGGTGTATACCTATGCGCGGGCGCAGCGACCGATGACCATGCAGCCGATCACGGCCAACATTCCCCTGTCGGCGGTCCTGATACAGGCGCTAGCGTGGACACAGCTGCAAGACTTTGAGCTGACCCGTTGCGATCGCGACTGGTTTGAGGTGACCTTATCGGGCCTCTGGCTCACCGAAGAACCGGAGGCCGAGCACGGTATCTTTGTTACCGAGCTCGATCTGCGGCTGGAGCAGCGATTGCTGAGTCTCTGGCAATGGTCGCATCAATGTCAGGCGCAAAAGCTGAGGGTCTAATTTGAACAATGGCAGGATGAACTGGTTTCCGGGTGGGCGATCGCGGCGGCTATTCGTCGCGAGTCAGCTCACTTGCCTGGTGGCGGGCACGGTGGGGCTCACAGCCTGTGTTGAAGGAGCACCGTCAACACCGCTGTCGTCACCCTCGGTGACCGATGGCACATCATCCGCTGCGGTGATCGAGGCGGCAGTGCCGGCTGCAGCAGCGGTGGAACATCGCACCTACGAGCTGCCGAATAGCGTGGTGCAGGTAGTGACGGTGCCGCCGCAGAGCGACCATACCCTGGCGGTGGTCTGGTCAGTCGATTTGGCCACCCTATCGCAGCAAGCCCAGGCGGCCGGGGCGATCGCCGCCATTAACGCGGGCTTTTTTGACCCGCAAAATGGACTGACGACTTCATTCGTGATTGTGGACGGGGCGATCATGGCCGATCCGAGACAAAATCCTCGATTGATTGAGAATCCCGACCTGCAAACCATATTGCCCGCGATCCTCAATCGCTCAGAATTTCGGATCTACAACTGTGCTGACGGTGTGGAGTACGACATCGCCACTCACGGTGCGCCCATCCCAGCCCCCTGCACACTGGTCGATGTAGTCGGGGCCGGACCACAACTGCTGCCCGCTCTGACGGGTTACGAAGAGGGCTTCATGGCCGACAACAATGCTGGGGAAAGGGTGCGGGATGCCTTAGGGAGTCAGTGGCCTAATGCTCGCTCTGCCGTGGGCCTCAAGGCGGATGGCACGGTGGTGTTGGCGATCGCCACCCAACTGCGAGACGCTGACAGGGCCACCGGACTGACACTGGCCCAGATGGCCGAGTTTTTAGCCAGCCTGGGGGTAACAAAAGCGCTGAATCTGGATGGCGGCAGTTCCACCGCTCTGTATTTTGACGGCCACACCGACTTCGGCAAACTTGACGCCGAGGGAGCGCCCATAGAACGACCGATCAAATCGGTATTAGTGGTCCGCTAAATCTCATGAGCAGCGGCAAACTGACCGCTAGCAGGAGCAATGCGAACCATCACTCAATCCTGCGCATAGACATTCCGCTCACCTGCACCACAGGACGAAAGGCTGCGGGTTATAGTGTTAAGAACTGTTGCTACAACAGTGTTTGACGTGCTGGGTTTTTCACTATGCCTCGGTCTTCCTCCTCCACTGAAGCTGATTCTCAAGCAGATGTGAATAGCCAAAATGGCCATCACGCAGATGCGGCAATCGACGATGACCGAATTCGCGTGCGAGGTGCTCGCCAGCACAACCTCAAAGACATTGATCTCGAACTGCCGCGCAATCAACTGATTGTGTTTACCGGGGTTTCGGGTTCTGGGAAATCTTCCCTGGCCTTTGATACCATCTTCGCTGAAGGCCAGCGGCGCTACGTGGAGTCGCTGAGTGCCTATGCCCGCCAGTTCCTCGGCCAGGTGGATAAGCCCGATGTGGATGCGATCGAGGGCCTCAGTCCCGCCATTTCCATCGACCAAAAATCCACTTCCCACAACCCGCGCTCCACGGTGGGCACAGTTACCGAGATTTACGACTATCTGCGATTACTCTTCGGACGGGCGGGGGAACCCCACTGTCCCCATTGCGATCGCTCTATTTCGCCCCAGACCCTCGACCAAATGCTGGATTTGGTGATGGAGTTGCCGGAGCGTACCCGCTTTCAAATTCTCGCTCCGGTGGTGCGGGGCAAAAAAGGCACCCACCAAAAGCTGCTGTCAGCTTTAGCAGCGGAAGGTTTTGTGCGGGTACGCATCGACGGCGACATTCGTGACCTGAACGACAATATTGAACTGAACAAAAACCACGCCCACACCATCGAAGTGGTGGTCGATCGCTTGGTCATGAAAGCGGGACTGCAAGAGCGTTTAGCCGATTCGCTCACGACTTGTCTGAAGCGATCTGGTGGCATTGCCGTAATCGATGTGCTGCCCGATCGCAAAGCCGATGCTGAGAACAAAGTCGTGCCCATTGGGGCAGCAAAGAATTTGTCCGATCGTTTGCCCACAGCGGCAGAAAAAGGCGGCAGCTACGGCGTTCAACAGCAGGAGCCAGCCGCCCCCCCGAGAGAACTCGTCTTTTCCGAAAACTTTGCCTGTCCCGAACACGGGGCCGTCATGGAAGAGTTGTCGCCCCGCCTGTTTTCCTTCAACTCGCCCTACGGCGCCTGTCCCCACTGTCACGGCCTGGGCAGCTTGCGCACCTTCACGGCAGAACTGGTGGTGCCCGATCCGACCTTGCCGGTCTACGCCGCGATCGCTCCCTGGTCAGAAAAAGATAACACCTATTACTTTTCGCTGCTCTACAGCGTCGGGCAGGCGTTTGGGTTTGAAATTCAAGACCGCTGGGAAACCCTGACCCCCGAACAGCAAGACATCATTTTGCACGGTTCTCAAGAGAAGATTTACATCGAAACGGACTCGCGCTATCGCGACAAGAAAGGCTATCACCGCGCCTATGAAGGCGTGCTGCCCATGCTGGAGCGGCAATATCGGGAAGCGTCGTCCGAAACCTACAAACAAAAGCTCGAAAAATACTTGATTGATCAGCCCTGTGAAGTGTGCCACGGGGCGCGGCTGAAGCCCGAGTCTTTAGCGGTGCGCATGGGGCCGTACGGCATCGACGACCTGACTGATGTTTCGGTCCGCGAGTGTTTGGAGCGCATTAAGCAATTGGTGGGCGAAGCCGACGGCACGCCGCTGTTATCGTCCCGGCAGCGGCAAATTGGCGAGTTGGTGCTGAAAGAAATTCGCGCGCGCCTCCAGTTCATGCTGGATGTGGGGTTGGACTACTTGACGCTGCACCGCACCGCTATGACCCTCTCGGGGGGCGAGGCTCAGCGTATTCGTCTCGCAACGCAAATCGGCTCGGGCCTGACGGGGGTGCTGTATGTGTTGGACGAGCCGAGCATTGGCCTCCACCAGCGCGATAATGACCGCCTGCTCAATACCCTGCGCCACCTGCGCGACATCGGCAATACGCTCATTGTCGTCGAGCATGATGAAGACACCATCCGCGCTGCCGATCACTTAGTGGATATTGGCCCAGGAGCAGGCGTCCACGGCGGCAACATTGTGGCCGAGGGTGACTTAGCGGCGCTGTTAGCGGCGGAAGACTCCCTCACTGGAGCTTATTTGTCGGGGCGACGCACCATTGAAACGCCCAAAGAACGGCGCAAGGGCAATAAGCGATCGCTTAAACTCATCAACGCCCACCGCAACAACCTGAAAAATATTGACGTCGAGATTCCCCTCGGCAAGCTGGTGTGTGTCACGGGTGTGTCGGGATCAGGCAAATCCACCTTGGTGAATGACCTGCTGCACAAAGCCCTGATGCACAACTTCGGCAGCAAAATTCCCTTCCCCAATCAGTTGGAGAAAATTGCCGGACTGAAATCCATCGATAAGGCGATCGTGATTGATCAGTCGCCCATTGGTCGCACGCCGCGATCGAATCCAGCCACTTATACGGGCGTCTTTGACGTGATTCGCGATCTGTTCGCCACCACCGTCGAAGCCAAAGCACGGGGCTACAAAGCGGGACAATTCTCCTTCAATGTGAAGGGGGGCCGCTGTGAGGCCTGCGGCGGGCAGGGCGTCAATGTCATTGAGATGAACTTTTTGCCTGATGTGTACGTGCAGTGCGAGGTGTGTAAAGGGGCTCGCTATAACCGCGAAACCTTGCAGGTGAAGTACAAAGGCAAAACCATCGCCGACGTATTAGGCATGACGGCTGAGGAAGCCCTAGCGTTCTTTGAAAACATTCCCAAGGCGGCGACGCGCTTGCAAACCATGGTAGACGTGGGCTTGGGTTACGTGCGCTTGGGCCAAACCGCGCCCACCCTGTCAGGGGGTGAAGCGCAGCGAATGAAACTCGCGTCGGAGCTGGCCCGACGGGCAACGGGCAAAACCCTATATCTGATTGACGAGCCGACGACGGGCCTGTCTTTTTATGATGTCCACAAGCTGCTGGATGTGGTGCAGCGGTTGGTAGATAAGGGCAACTCGGTGCTGATGATTGAGCATAATTTAGACGTAATTCGCTGCTCGGATTGGATTATTGACTTGGGGCCAGAGGGGGGCGATCGCGGCGGCGAAGTCATCGCGACCGGCACCCCCGAGCAGGTGGCTCAAAATCCCAATTCCTACACGGGTAAGTATTTGGCAAGAGTGCTGGAACAACATGCCAAGTAGGTGTTTTTGGGATGGTTTCTGCTGTCTGTAAGGAGCGTGGGGCTAAGGGCGCAGGGGAGCGAGGGCGCAGGGGGGCAGATATTCTGCTTAGAGGCTAGTTTCTGAGTGTGACTACCCAGCCACCCAATCACCCAGCCACCTAACTACTCAGCCACCCAGCCACCCAATCCCCCTTCCTTCAGGAGTCTGGGCCAAAAGGTTTCAACCATTGCTGGGCAAAGGCCAGGTTGAGGGCGATCGCACAGCCGCCAAACAAGATGAAACTCTCGCCACAGGCCGTGAGGAATGGCCAAAAATTTTGGGCAATGGCCGAACTGGCGTCGACTTCCGCCAGACCGCGCACCAGGGTGAAGGCGAGCACGACTCCGCCGCGAAGCTGCGGATTATCGTCTTGGCGAATGGCATAGCGGTAGGTTAAGGCAAATAGGCTGCCGGAAAGGGCAGAGATCGCGCCATTCACCAGCAATGTCAGGTTCGCTAAGTTCCACCCGCTCAGGAGTCCCGCCCAGATCATCTCTCCCTGTACATAACGGCTAAACAACAGCCAAGCGAGGCCAATGAAGCCAGCAATGAAACCACCGGCAATCGCGACTTTGGCAGACTCGATACGCTCGGCAGGGGTAAATGGCGAAGGATGTTGCATTGTTCAAATTGCGATAATTCCGTCGGGGCTTTGTCCTATGATGGTTTATGCACTGTGAATTCTTGCTTTAAGACGACTATGGATATTTTGACGCTGGGTTGGGTTTCGCTGCTGGTGGTCTTCACCTTTTCTTTGTCGATGGTGGTTTGGGGCCGCAATGGCTTCTAAGGAATCAGGATTTTATAAAATCCAAGTTTTGTCGGGCAGGCATCTTGCCTGCTCTTGAACAGCCGAGACGGCTGTTCACACTTAATTTAATTCCAATTCCTAAGCAACCTGCTCAATGTGTATTTGTAACTAATGCTGTGTGATGGAGACCGCGCTTAACAACCAGACTTTTGTCATTTTGGCGGTGCTCGCTGCCGCGCTAATGGTCGTCGTGACTGGGGGGGTGGTGTATTTAACTGCTGCTGAGTGGCGCGATCGCCGTCGCCGCAAGCGTGATCAAGAAGCCACGGCCCCCACCATCAAAAAGACCCAACGGAAAAAGAAGAAGTAGGTAGCCTGCGGGCCAACTGAATTTGTGACCACTCCATCATCATCTAACGCGCAATCGCCAGCCCGAAGGTTGGCGTTTGACGCTTTAAAGGAAATTTATCGCGGCGGCTATGCCGATGTCGTGCTGCATCGGTTACTTGCCAAGGTCAAACTCAGTGCGGTCGATCGCGCCTTTGCGACCGAGTTAGTCTACGGCACAGTGCGACGGCAGCGCACCCTGGACGCTCTGATTGACCAACTCGGCAAAAAGCCCGCCCACCAGCAATTACCGGAACTGCGCGTAATTTTGCATTTGGGCTTTTATCAACTGCGATTTTTGACCCAAGTACCGGAGTCGGCAGCGGTCAATACCAGTGTGGAGCTAACCAAAGCGCTGGGCAAAGGCAAGCTCTCGGGAGTGGTGAACGGCATTTTGCGCCAGTACATTCGCCGTCGCCAAACAGGAGTGGATCCCCTCACGTTGCCCAGCGATCGCGTGACGGCTTTGGGCATTCAGCACAGCTTCCCCGATTGGATGGTGGAGCTATGGCTGGAGCAACTCGGTGAGACCGACGCCATTGCCTTGTGTGACTGGTTTAACCAGCCACCTGCCATTGACCTCCGGGTAAATGTGCTGCAACAGTCCCGTGAGGCGGTGCAACAAAGCTTGGCGGCGGCAGGTATTACGGTGACAGCGTTGCCGCATTTGTCCCAAGCACTCCGGCTGCCGCCCTCTGCGGGGGCGATTCAGGCGCTGCCAGGCTACGCCGAGGGTCACTGGACCGTGCAAGATGCTAGTGCGCAACTCGTCAGTACTCTCGTTGCCCCGCAACCGGGAAACTTGGTAGTTGATGCCTGCGCTGCCCCCGGCGGCAAAACCACCCATTTAGCCGAATTAATGGGCGATCAAGGACTGATCTGGGCCTGCGATCGCACCCCATCCCGCCTGAAAAAGATTTCGCAAAACGTCCGCCGCTTACAGCTAAACTGCATCCAAACCTGCCAGGGCGATAGCACTGAGATCACCAAATTTGAAGGTGAGGGCGATCGCGTGCTGGTAGATGCCCCGTGTTCAGGATTGGGCACCCTGCACCGTCATGCCGATGCTCGCTGGCGACAGACACCGGCATCAGTCCAAGAATTAGCCGCTCTACAGTTGCGCCTGCTCAACCGTGCGGCCACTTGGGTAAAACCCACAGGCACTTTGGTTTACGCCACTTGCACCCTGCACCCGATGGAAAACGAAGCGGTCATTGAGCAGTTCCTATCCACTCACCCCGATTGGCAAATTTTGCCGCCGCAAACTGGGGAACCCACCGCTGCATTTGCCACGCCGGAAGGCTGGGTCAAGGTCTGGCCGCATCAAGCCAACATGGATGGATTCTTTATGGTGCGGTTGGGACGCAGGATGTGATACATTTTCAGCTTTAAAATGTCCCATATACACATTCAGCTAGTGGCAGTGCATAGCCTAACAAGCTTCAAGGCCCTAGACTGAGGTCATGAAAAAACGTCAAGCCAATGTCAAGCCGCTACAACGCCTTTCTAAGGCCAAGTTCTGGCTAGGTAGCCTGGGTGTTGTCCTACTGGCTGTCGTTACTGTAGGCTGGCTCCCTAATTGGCAAGTGTCGCAGACGCAGATAAGTGGTAAAGACAAAGCCGCTCTAGAGAATGAGTATCGAAAGACAGCGATTCAGGCTCTAGGTGGCCTGTTCTTTCTAGTGACAGCTGGATTGACGCTAAAAAATATTCGCTTGACTGAAGATAAGAATGTCACAGACCGCTTTGCCAAAGCTGTAGAGATGCTGGCCGATGAGAAGTTAGAGGTCAGACTTGGAGGGGTCTATTCACTTGAGCGCATCGCCAGAGATTCGAGGAAGGATCATCCAGTCGTGATGGAGGTGCTGACAGCATTTATAAGGAAGAAAACACAATCTGGCGAATATGGAAAGCCCAATAAACCAAGGCAAGAGGTTCAGAGCGCATTAACCGTTATTGGACGACGCGAAACTACATTTGATAGCCACCCCTTGGTCTTGAGTGGAGCCTACTTAAAAGGGGCTGAACTTCGAAAAGCACGCCTGGAAGGAGCTGATCTGGAATGGGTTAACTTGGAAAATGCCACACTTAGCTACGCTCGCCTGGAAGGGACCAGATTTAGGTACGCTCACCTACAAGGGGCTATTCTTCAGGGAGCCTACTTACAAGGAGCTGACCTTCAAGAAGCACGCCTGGAAGGAGCCAACCTATCGCAAACGATTTTGGAAAGTGCTTTACTTTGTTCCGCTAACCTGGAAGGTGCCAGCCTATCGCAAACCATCTTGGAGGGCACCTTCCTTTGTTCCGCCAATTTGGAAGGTGCTGTTGACTTTACAGAGAAACAGCTAGCCCAGGCGAAACTCTGCTGTACTTTTCTGCCTGAAGGAGTTGATCTACGTCTGCGAAACCGTAACTGCAAAGAGATGAGTATCAATCCTGAAGAAAGCGGCAATATACTCCTTGTACCAAGCGTAGAAGGGAAGACCTTTTATGTACTCAGAAAGCTGGCCAATGGCCAAGTAATCTTCAATCGGGACAATTGGTTTAATCTCTAACTGTCATACGAATTTAGTTTTGATACAGTTTTAGATTTGAAATGTCCCATATCCAAAGTTCAGCAAGTTCAACGGGTTCCATCGCAGCCTCCGAGTCCGGTGAATCCCTGACAGAAGCTATGTGGGACATTTCAAAAGGAAATTGGTATGAGGGTAGCTGGATAGCAGGGTGGCGGCCCGTAATAGTTTTAGCGATCGCTTAACATCGCAGTCTCCTGCAGTTAGAACTGCAATCCACTCAGCCACGATCATCGCCAGAATTGTCGTGACCTCACAGGTTTAGGCGGCGAATTCTAGAGTGTCCATCAGGCGGTTTTCCAGGTAGGCGTAGAGTCCTTCGCTGGCCTCGAAATGGATGTGTAAGCGATCGCCCACTTGCTCAGACGAGATGATGTCAACGCGATAGTGAGGCGTCACCAAAAAGTTCAGCCAATCAGCAACTTGAGCTAAAGGCACTTGCAAACAGCCCAGGCGAAAACCATCGACGACGTTAATTTGAAACGTAGCGGCAGGAGGTATCATCGGCTCAACCTCAAAATAGTACAAATAAACTATATTCATTTTCCATAAATTACCTAGATTGCGCAAGGCGATCGCACAACCCGTTACAAGGAAGCTGGTATGTCGATGCCAGGCTAATACTTTTGCCGCATCAGCTTGAGAAAATTGCCATCGGGATCGCGAAAGATGACTAAGTGGCCGAAGCTTTCATCAATCTCGCCAACGATTTCAACACCCTGATTTTGGAGCATCGCCTTATCGGTAGCCACGTCATCAGACCGAAAGGTGATCGTCGCTCCCGCATGGGGGCCGTGTTCATCAAAGGGGACGGCGGGCACCGCATCACCCCCAGTCCAGTGCAGGCCGATTTTGAGGCCATGGGCATCGAGCGAACACCAATGCTCGTCTTGATACAGCACAGAGCAGCCCAAGAGGTCGGTATAAAACGCGATCGCCCGCTGCATATCTGCAACATTGACGTACACATCTTGAATGCCGTTGATCACTAGATGGCTCCTGATTCAAACCTTCGGGGTGGAGGGGGCTTATCGGAGTCGCCCGGAACGTAAAATACTGACCACTAGCCACAATCCTAAGAAAGTGGCCGCTGCGAACAAGATATTACTGAGAATAATGCCTTGCGAACTTTGCTGATTAGTGGAGACGATCGCCGCCCCGATGATCAATGCCGCGACGACGGTGCTGTAGGCGCGACGGTTGGCAGCGTCGTCAATGCTGCGGCGCATCCCCTCTAGTCCGCTCAGTCGGACGTTCCAGCGCAGGGTTTCGGCGCTGAGGCGATCGAGCAAAAAGGCGAACTGCCGAGGCGATTCCAGCGAGAGGTTACGAAACTCCAAGCCAGTGCGGAGCAGCGTTTGCACCAAATCTTCGCCTGCCAGTTGATAGCGAAACAGATCGGCCATGAGGGGCCGCACTTCTGACAGCAGATTGACGTGGGGATTGAACTGCCGTGCCGCCCCCTCCAGATTCGCCAGAGATTTAGTGAACAGCCCCACATTGGCAGGCCAGCGCAAGTCATTTTGCGTGCCCGCTTCCAAAATTTCGCCAAAGACTTCTGCCGTGTTGACCTTTTCCAGGCTGAGGCCATAGTAGCGCCCCATCAATCGCGCAAAGTCGCTTTCGAGTTTGGCGATGTCGGTGGGTTGTAGGGGTTCTGTGAGTTTTAACGCAATTTGGGTGCAGCGTTGGGCGTCGGAGCTGGCGATCGCGAGCACCATTTCGGTCATGGTGGCGCGGGTGCGGGGGTCCAGACGTCCCATCATGCCGCAATCCAACAGGGCGACCCGTCCATCTTTAAGAAAAAAGATATTGCCAGGATGGGGATCCGCATGGAAGAAGCCATCCACAAAGTATTGTTTGAAGAACGCGCGAAATAGCAGCGTCGTAATTTGTTCACGCTTGCGAGCCGCTTTCTCGTTGTCATCCTTTGCGACAGGGGTTGTGAGAATGGGCGCACCGTCTAACCATTCCATCACCATGAGTTTGGAATTGGTCAGGTCCCAAAAGATTTCTGGCACCACCAGTTGCTTGGGGTCGTACCAGGGACTGTCTTGCAGGTTGCGACGCAGCAGGTCGGTATATTCCGCCTCAGTGGTGAAATCGAGTTCGGAGCGTATCGCTTCACTAAATTCGTACGCCAAGTCCACTACGTTGTAACGCTGGCCAAACTGGCTGGCCGAGACCAGGCGGGCGACATCGCGGATCAGGGCCATGTCGTGCTCAACGAGCTTTTCAATGCCGGGGCGCTGGACTTTGATGGCAACCTGGCGACCATCTTTGAGAATGGCGCGGTGCGTTTGACCGATCGAGCCTGCCGCGATCGCCGAATATTCAATACTTTGAAAATAGTTCTCCACCGGACCAGGTAAATTTTGCCGGATAAACGGCTCCATCTGGCTGGCTGGCACCGGCTTGACCGTCGATTGCAGGCTACTGAGGGCTTCGATATAGCGGGCAGGTAAGAGATCAGGGCGCGTGCTGAGCAGCTGCCCAAATTTCACATATACCGGCCCCAACTCGGTCAAAATGTTGCGCAAGACTTCCGGCGTGGGAATGTCGGGCTCATCGGCTTTGCCACCGCTGAGCAATCGCCGCATATAATCCCAACCATTGCGGAAAACGACTTCAACAATTTCGCCCTGACGGGACATTCGCGACGATGCAAGCATTGAGCCTCCAAAGGGGGGGTATTTTGATGCTAACGAAGTTTGTATCAAACCATTGAGGTTTCTTGGGGGAGGTGCTTCAGCGTTTCCACAATTTTGTGGGCGATCGCGTCAGAGCCACCGGGGCCACCTACCCGCTCTTGGCCATTCCTTCGACACCGCTCGAGATATGGCTCATCTTTGAGCATGGCATCGATTTTGGCAGCGGCTTCGACCAGGGTTTTGGTGGTCGCGGGTCGCGTGCCAATCGTGGTAATCGATGCCCCCAGCAGGCGCATCTGCGCTTCGGCAAACAGATAGGTAAATTGCGGCCCCGGCCCCGGAATTTGGATGACGGGTTTGCCGAGCCCGACGGCTTGCTCGACAGCCGTCCCGGCCATGCCCACGACCAAATCACACTGGTGCAAAATGTCGGCGAATGCGTCGTAGTGATAATGCACCGTGACTGCCGCTTTCTGCAAGTAGCCGGGATGCAGTGTCCAGCCGTGGTCGCGGGCTAACGTGGCGAGATAGTCTTGCGTAAAGCTGGACACCAAGGCGGCTCGAAACTGAGCCGGGCGTAGCTGAGCGATCGCGGCACACAGTTCCAGCATGAGCCCCAAGTTGATTTGTGCTTCTGGCAGGCGACTCCCTGGCAATAAGGCGATCAGGGGCATGTGGGGTTCATTGAGCGCCTGCCCACTGGGGACTAACACATCCATGATGGGGTAGCCGAGAAACTGCGTCTGAGCAAATCCACGCCCAAGAAGGTCTTGAGCAGTGTAGCGATCGCGGGTCAAAATCGCCAAACACTGGGGCGATCGCATTCCCCATTGAGCCAGCCACGGCAGCTTGACCTTGCCCTCGTAATAGCTAGAGGTGCTGACTAAAAAGACGAAAAAGGGACGCCCCGTCAGCCTTGCAAACAAAATCGGCACAATGTCGCCGCAGGCAAACAGCAAATCACACGCTGGACTGTAGCGTTGAACGGCCCGCAGCTGTCCGATCGTCAACCCAATCAGTCCCGACAAGACATCTTTGACTAAACTAACGGGGTTGGTATCGCGCCACCAGTTCACCGGATTCAAGAACCGCGCAAAATTGATGTAGTTAAACCCGCCCGACGGGAGCTGCTGGGTTGGCCCAATAATCTCGACGCCCAATTTGCGGTAAGCACTACCCTCGCCCACAATCGGCATGGCCGCGACTTCCAGCTCTGGCGCGATCGCTCCCAAAGCTTTGAGCACCAGGCTAGCGTTCAGATCTTCGCCATGTCCGTTGCTTAAAAAAAGTACCCGCTGGGCCATCACGCCTTCTGCCGTAGCTCCTCAATAAGCCTACAAGAAACAGAAACCGACGTCGGCAAAATGTTGGCTCGCCAAACAATGCCATGCTGTGATTCGCTCAATCGCCTGACGTCAGCAGTGAACCGGAGTCCCCTCAGTCCTGCCTCTAATGACCAGACGAGGACGACCTGTCCTTGTGCCGACCATCGTGGTGCAGCGAATTCACCGCGATCGCGGCAGAGCGATGCCGACTGTGGTCACCATTGCAGCAACTGACTCAACCAAGTCCCGATAGGTCTCACCCGACCAAGCGGCCATCATGAGACACGCCCTGCCACTCTTGACCCCCAGCCACCCGCTTACCGCCACACTTTTTATTGTTGAGATTTATTAAAACAGTATCGAATGCTACAGTTTTGGCGGCAGCCTTTAAATATCCCTTGCTGGTTCTTGAAAGCTGATTGAACGGTTAGCGATCTCGCGATCAGGGTTCTGCAAGCGATGAAGTAGTTAGGGCACAGGCCAAAGTTGAGTTTTTAAAATGAGATATAACGATCGCGAACAAAAGCGGCTAAAGCAGCAAAAAATCGATGAATTGCGTCATCAGTTGCGCTACGCCAACGACTATCGAGAACGTGACTACATCGCGATGCAAATTGCTGCCATGCGTCGGCATGGTTAGGGCTAGCAGCCAAATATCCCCCACTCCGGGTCGCAACGGTTGCGACCCGGAGCCTCGCAATCACCCTGCAACGCTCCCTGAGCGCTTTGAGCTGATAGACCAGTACAACGTCAAGCCTCAATTGAAGCCCTGTAGCGTGGTGACACAATGACCACACCCACGGTTGCAACGGCTCACGGGGGGCGTCCTTCACTTCACCCAAGCGGCAAGTTTCGCCCCTTTTCAAGGTTGTCAAAGCACTCAGCCGTCCTCTGATCGCCGTCATTGATCAGCCACCAACGCGAGCCAGTGCGATCGCACACTGATTTCGCCTCAGTCAAGCTGGAGTGCGAGACTCGCTTGGATGGCCTGACTCGCCACCCCACTCAGGCAACCTTGATGCCAGGCTAACGCTGCCATGACTTTGCTTGGCGCTGTTTCGGAATCCACGCGGTGCGGCAACCGTAAACGCCCGGACGTAGCGCAGTACTTTTGAGTTCACTAGCATCTTTCGCATAGCCATGGGCGTCAGCCTGGCGAGTCGGAGGATGTGGGACTGCCGCAGCCAATGCCTGAGCCACACTTTGGGCCGGATAGGCTTGAGAACGCTGATATTGAGCTAGCACCGTAAGGGCTTTGTCCCAAGTCAAGTCAGGCGCTTTTAACCACTGCTGCAACATCGCCAGAGCAACTTCAGCTTGTTGCTGTGGGGCTTCAATTTGCAGGGGCTGAGCCGCCCGCAACGGATCTCCTTGCACAGCCGCCAAAGCCTGGCGCACTGCTCGAGTGATTTGCCCCTGTAGCTCTTGTTGCGCCTTAGCTTGCTGATACTCCAAGCCCCGCTCACTCGCGGCATACAGCGCGGGCAAACGATTGAGCGCAAAAGTCTCGATTTCGCTCCGTTTCAGATATTTGGCTAAGCGTGGCGGTAAGTCTTGCAGTTGGCGATCGACTTCGTCGGCGACCAATAATTCCATCACGTTGAAGTGGGTGGTGGATGGAGTGAGTTGCAGCTGGCTGACCATAATTGCACCGATTAACAATATGAAAAGCAATAAAGAACGGGCATCCCAGCTTTTGGATTAATCCTGAACTAGAGCGAGCCCTTAATATCAGTATATTCTCGTAGAAAGCCTTGCATAAAAGAAAACACGCAATCTTAAAATTGCGGCCAGCACATCAGAAAATCGCGACCAGAGTTTTTAGGCAATGTGATCTGAAACACGATTGATCAGTGTTTTCGATCACTCGCAATGACTAAAGCCAGGAGAGAGCAGGGTCTATCTTTAAACGTGCTTGATATTACTCAGAGTGCGGACGAGCCGATGGGCTAATAGTCTTGGCAGACCCATTGGCTAAACAGCTCGATCGATCAAATGAAGTTGCTAGCACCTGACTGTTAACGGCGCATATTGTCAGATAGCACTCGCAAGTATATGGAGATCACGACCGTTATGACCTGGGCCGCGATCGCTCAGTCAGCCCATATCGCCGCCATAATCAACCCACGAAAACCGGCCCGGCGTGGCTCAATCGTCAACTTCGTCGGGCAGCCAGACATAGGGATCACCAGCGACGCGCACACCAGAGTCTTTGCCATAGCGAATGACCACAACGTTGGCATCATTGCGTCCGACATCCAGATAACCAGCAGCCCAGCGATCAAAGCTCGTCACCCCAGTAACTTCTAAATAATATGCACCAGGATCCAGCTGAACGATATGATCGCGGCGAGTATTATTCGCTCGAAACAACAGCCGACCATCTAGGTAAATGCTGGCCCAGTCATCGCCCTCAGCCACAAAGCGTACTGTCACCGATGGTTCGACCTCGCGCCGGGGCACCACAATCACGGGATAACCAGGAATCACCACGGGCACCTGAATCGTGATGTCAGCCAGGTGCAGCGATCGCGCCGGTATGGGTGTTGCAGTGGGTAGAGTCGCCCCTGTAGTAAGCCAAGCGGTGCTCATCGCTAGCAGTGCCCCTGCACACGATCGCCCCCAGCACGGGGATCGCCATTGTTGAAACATGATGAAATCTCCCACAGACCAACCGGGATGTTTCCAGCATAGTGGGTTGGTCTGTGGGAGCGATCGCGCTTAGTCCAGTTTGCGCGTTAGCTGACTTTTGGCCCCATGCCGACAGTCCCGGCATAGACGGCTTGGTCGCCCAGTTCGTCTTCAATGCGCAACAAACGGTTGTATTTGGCGATGCGCTCACTGCGGCTGAGAGAACCCGTTTTGATTTGTCCAGCCCGAGTGGCGACGGCAAGATCGGCGATCGTGGTGTCTTCAGTTTCGCCAGAACGATGACTAATCACCGAGGTGAAACGGTTACGAGTCGCCAGGTCAATGGTTTCCAGCGTTTCAGTCAAGCTGCCAATCTGATTCAGCTTGATCAAGATGGAATTACCCGTGCCCTCATCAATCCCCTTTTGCAAACGGGTGGCATTGGTGACAAATAAGTCATCGCCAACGAGTTGCGTTTTACTGCCCAGCTTTTGGGTCAGGGCCGCCCAGTTACTCCAATCTTCTTCATGCAGCCCATCCTCAATAGAGACGATGGGAAATTTTTGCGTCAGATCGGTTAAATAATCGATCAGCGTGGCCGGAGAGTGGGTCGCGCCATCGTAAGTGTATTGCCCGTCTTTATAAAATTCACTGGCGGCCACATCCAGTGCCAGAGCCACTTGCTCACCAGGGGTATACCCAGCCTGCTCGATCGCTTGAATCAATAGCTCCAGCGCTTCTTGATTCGAGCCCAAGTTAGGCGCAAAGCCGCCTTCATCGCCTACGCCCGTGAGCAAGCCTTTGCCCTTTAGCACTTTGCTGAGACTATCGAACACTTCTGCCCCCCAGCGCAACGCTTCACCAAAGGTGGGCGCGCCCACGGGCACAATCATAAATTCTTGAATGTCGACATTATTGTCAGCATGAGCCCCGCCGTTGACCACGTTCATCAGCGGTACTGGCAAAAGATTAGCGAGGGGACCACCCAGATAACGATAGAGGGGCAAGCCGACCGCCGCCGCTGCTGCTTTCGCATTGGCTAGAGAAACGGCCAAGATGGCGTTGGCACCGATTTTTGATTTGTTCTCAGTGCCGTCAATTTCCATCATGATGGTATCGACGACGGATTGCTCCAGCGCATTGACGCCAATGAGTTCGGGAGCGATCGCTTCTTCAACGTTTTCGACCGCTTTGAGCACACCCTTGCCGCCATAACGGTTCGAGTCACCATCCCGCAGTTCATGAGCTTCAAATGTGCCCGTTGACGCGCCGCTGGGCACCTGCGCGAGCCCGGCAGCGCCCCCCGCCAGATAAACTTCGGCTTCGATCGTGGGCCGACCGCGAGAATCCAGAATTTCGCGGGCTCGAATATCTTCAATTGAGGTGTCTAGTTCGTCAAACATCATCGCCGGATGCTCCATAGGTGTTGCACAGGAGAAGCGCTACTCGCTGACCGCGACAGCGCCTGAGCGATCGCGTCGCTAGGGTTGGCGAACCCTGGTGCTCGCCCCAGCACGTACCACTCCCGAGCAGTAAGCATACGCTGTTCTCACGCCGTCTCAACACCGACGGCGTAATTTTTTCCAAATTGGAGGATGAATCCCGGACACATCACAGCTTTTGTCAAAGCTCGTTGACATCTGTCGAGGCCTGCCTGCCGCAGTTATAGTCCAGTTGGTAAACCGGTGGGTTTGCCATTAACGCTAGTGACCACGCGGCCCCAACCCGCCTCGTTACCCATATCCCAAAAGATGCGTTGCATCACATCGTAGGAGTAGGGGTCAAACGCCGCCCAAGCATTGATGTCGTAAGAGTCGCTGGCACCGTAGCGAATGCCGTAGGGATCGTGTACCAAAAACTTACGATTGACAGGGTCATGGCCCACAATCACGCAGATATGGCCACTGCTTTTATACGCAAACCCCACCACCATCGGAATGCCATAGCTGAGGGACAGCATGACATCTTTAGAAGAAATCGAACGACTGAAATAGGAATTGATGCCGATTTCCTGCAGCGCCTTCGTTTGGGCCGGATGATCGATCGTGTCCCCATACTTCGACACAATCCGCATAAATACCGACTCTGGTTCCGGATAGCCCTTCTGCTTGGCGGCTTTGGTCAGCGCGCCCTGCAAGAGATAATCGGCCAACATACAGTTACTGGTGGTGTTGCACTGTCGCCAACCCGCCCCAAAGACCCGTGAGTCGTTGTCGTTTTGCTGAAAGTAAGGCACCTGGAGCTTGATTAGCTTCGTCGTGTCTAGGGGCAGCTTACTATCGGGGACGTTATCTTTTTCCCCCTCAATCTCAATGTGAGGATCGTAGGCGTAAACCTTTTGGAGCTTAGTCTCGCGATCTAAGGTCGGAAACGGGGACGCGAGCTCCATAAATACGTGCTGGTTGCGGTCTGGCGCATAGCGATAAATGAAAAATTCATGCCCTTCGGGAACATAGATTTTTTCTTTATCGCTTAAGTCACTAGAGGGAATCGGCTCTGCCTTCAAAAAGGTATTTCCCAGCGCTTTAGCCTTCGGCATCTTCAACGTCTCCTTTTGACCGGGGTAGATCGCCACACCCAGTGTGGATCAGATTTTCAGAAACCGATCCGCAAGATTGCAAGGACTTAACCTTTTACCAGCGCGAGGATGTTCCGTCACAGGATTTCAGGGCGATCGCGTTAGCTAAGAGCGACCCGCCACCGGATTCAGCACACTCTTAGGATAGGCAATGCGCTTGTGGTTATATTGCTGCCAAACCTGCACAAACACTTGGGCGATGATGCTCATGTGCTCTCGCGTTAAGCCCGAGTCAACCAGTTGCCCATCGCGCCAGCGGGCTTTGAGAATGCGGTTGACCATGGCCAACGCTTCCGAAGGCGTGGCATCTTTGAGCGATCGCAGGGCCGCTTCACAAGAGTCGGCCAGCATCACAATGCCCGTTTCGGGTGATTGCGGAATCGGGCCGTCATAGCGGAAATTCAATTCTTCAACAGTGATGTTGGGATCGTCCTTCGCCAACTCCATCGCCCGATGGTGAAAATAACTGATCAGCATCGTGCCCTGGTGCTCAGGAATAAAGGCCCGCACAGCCCGGGGCAAGCGACAGCGACGCGCCATCACTAAACCTTGACTCACATGCTTTTTGATAATGTCGGCACTCACCCAGGGGTCGTCAATTTCGTCGTGTTTGTTAGGGCCACCCATCTGATTTTCAATGAACCCTTCCGGGTCATGCATCTTGCCGATGTCGTGGTACAAGGTGCCAGCCCGCACGAGTTCAACGTTGCAGCGGAGCGATCGCGCGGCGGCTTCTGCTAACGAGGCCACAAATAGCGTGTGCTGAAAGGTGCCCGGCGCTTCGGAAGCCAGACGTTGTAACATCGGTCGGTTAGGACTCGATAGCTCCGCCAGGCGAATCGGCGTCACCAGGTCAAACACATGCTCTAAATAAGGGCTGAGCCCCAGGGCAACGACACTCGAAACGACGCCGTAAATCCCTTGCAGAATGGCCCCGGTCAGCGGCAAATACCAGGTGGTCAACGCGACAGGACTAATCATCCACGTAAGCACCAGATAGACCGCCCCTTGAATGATGCCGACGACCCCACCGAGCAGCGCCAGCTCTTCTCGCGATCGCAGACGGGGCGCAATGAGGCTACAGACTAAACCGCCAGCCGCACTGGCCAGCAACGGCACCGGGCTCACTCGGGTACCCACTGGCAACAACAGCGCTGTGAGCCCGACCAACGTCGCTCCGAGGGCCGTGCCATAAAAACTGCTCGCCAATAAGCCCACAGCCGGCAAACTGTAGACGGCAAAGCCCAAGATACTCAGGCCGGAAACCCCCAAAATCATACACAGCACTAAGACATAATCGGGGCCTCGGAGGCCAGGGCGACGGGTGCGTTCCACCACGAGAAAGATGGCGACCCCACCGGCCATCAAAACGCCAAAGCCTAACAGTCCCGTTACATTCAACCGCCGCTGACTGAGGGCAAAATAATCCAACAGCACGAACGTCGGCTGATCAATCTCCTGCCCTTGACGCACGATAATGTCACCCGCTTGCACTCTGACCGTCACGGGTTCAACCTTTTCAGCAGCAGCTTCGGCTTGGGCTCGGGTTTTTTCAGGATCTTGGATTAAGTTTGGCCCCAAGACCGTCATGATCAACGCTTGGCCTAAATCTTGGGCTGATGAGGGAATTTGGCTCTGCAAGTGTTCGTTAACGGCGATCGCCAGCTGATCTGACTGGACGCCTTCTGGAATCCCCTGTAGCAACATCAAATCTAGCGTCCGCCGGACCTGCTGACGGACGGTGCGCCATTCAGCATCGGACAGGCGTAATAACACCGGCATCTGGGGAATCGCGCGATCAACTTCGGCTAGGCGAGTCAGCCCCTCTTTAGCCCGACGAAAATTGTTGCGGGATGTTTCAAAAATCAGTTGCAAGGCTTCCAGGTCTAACGCCGCAGACCGCTGTTGGTAACGGACCAAGTCGCGAGCAACTTTTTGTTGGGTGGCCGTTAAGTCAGCATATTCTGGCTGTTGGATGAGGAGCGTGAGCGGCGGCGTGGTGTTGTCAGTGCCTTGCAAATCACTCGCCACCGCGATGACGACAGACCAAACCGGCTCCCACTCAGCCGTGGGGGCTTCGCGAATGTAAGTTTGGGTAGCTGTCGGCAATTGACGTCCGTCAATTAAGGGAAAGTCGCCTGCCTGCTCTCGCACGATTTCCGCCTGCTTCAGCAGATTATCAAGGGAATTTTTAATGCTTTGATTGGCTTCCAGGTTAGGCACCAAAACCGGCACTGCACCATTACGGGCGGCGGTTCTTTGGGCTTCTGTGGTTTCTTCGTCAACGACCGAGGCACTATCAGGCGCAATCACCGTTTTGGGCGATAGCGTGCCGACTTGGAGTTCCGGTTGGCGATAGTAGCGCTGTCCCATGGCGGCAGTGAGCGCCAGCACCGAGAGACTCAGCGCGATCGCCGGACGCACCCGATGAGTGCGGCGGCGATCGCAAGGGCGCGATCGGGGCACACTCGGCGGGGGCGGCAGCGTCGGAATCAGCAACCCTTCGACCCGGCGTCGGGACCAGAAGCGTCGTGCCGGTCCCCGTAGAGATAAGGAGCGTGGGGTGGGCGAACGGTGATCGGCAGCTTCACCCACCGAATCTTCTCCTGAGGCATGTGCCTTAGGGGTTGACCCGAGCGGTGTCTGCTGCAACCATCGCCAAATTTTGTTCATGGTCATCTCAATTAGGGGTGACCGATCCGTGTAAAAGTATCGATAAGCAGCAGCGCTGACACATCTTTTTAACCATTAACGTATGCCTCTATGCCTCGGTTGAAAGCTTGTTCACACCAGTCAAAAGTCGTATAACCACAGGGCACTTTGCAAGTCGGCCGTTCTTTCATTGATCGTTCTTTCACTTTAAAGAGTTCGGAACCTGATCGAACGCGGAGGATATGACAGCAGTGCTCAGGGCCACGCAGTCGTTAGTGGGTAGATGTCATCGCTGGGGCCACAGCCAACCAGTACTCAAACGCCTAGTCGTTTCATCATGCTCTTATGAGTCACTATTTCGACATTATAGACGCCATAAAGTTGGGTTACCGATAGGCGCTGTGAGCCGCCGGAACCAGAGGTTGAATTGCAACCAGGGGCGATCGCACTGACCTCTCACCATATTGTCCAGACCAACGTTGCCATAGGGTTTCAGCCCATAGCGCCAGTTGCGTGGCGGTGGCAATCTGCCAGCGTTGTTGCAGCCAGTTTTGTAGAAACGGACTCGGTTGTTGAAGCCAGTGTCGATGGCGGATCGGCAGGCTCGGCAAATCACCCCACCCCGCACTGAGAATCGCCGTCAACAGCACACTGCCAGAGGGAGCCGTGGGTGACTGCAAACCCTGTCCCACGGCGAGCTGAAAGTCACCTTGGGCTGTTAATAGCAATTCCAATGCCCCCCTGAGTGCTGCCATCGGTGGCGACGGCTTTGCCCCCAAGCTGTCGGGCGATATCTGCTGCCTTAAGGCACCCAGGGCGACCACATCTTGTCGAAGGCTGGCTTGCAAACAATCGTAAAAAAGGGCTGAGAGAGTTGTCTGAGAAGCGTCTCCGCAAGCAGTCCGAGATGGCGGACGGTCAAGCATGCTGAGCAATCGCGGGAGGTCGGCCAGCAAGTCCACCACAGTCTCAGGCTCAGCCCCGATCGCTCCAGCCTCGGATATTGGAGAAGGGGTTGACCGCGTGAGGGTAGCGGCGATCGCGTGGCACCAATCAGCCTGGGCGATCGCACCCTCTGACCAGCGCTGGGCCGCTGCCCCCGCCCCCTCTCCAACAGTGCCCCAAGGCAACTGCCCCTGACTGATGGCATCGGCCATCACCATGCCGACCAAAATTGCCTGAAACTGGCTATTGCGAAAAGAAACCATAGGAATCCGTTGACCGTCTAGCACTCTACGGTACCCTATGGGAAATTTGTGGGTATAGTTTATGCCTAACTGGCCGATAGCGGCCCCCACAACGGCCTCGAGGACTCTGTTGTTGACTTTATTTACCCCGCTCGTGAAATCTATGAATTGCGCTCGTCTCCGCCCTCGTTTAGTTAGCTCTGGATTATTGCTGGGTTTGGCCGCGACGACCGTAGTCATGATGCCGACTGCGACGATCGCGATCGCCCCAGCCACCGTAGAACTGGCTCAAACCTCTAGCAGTCGCCCGACCTTACGACTGGGCAGCAGCGGCAACACCGTCACTGAACTGCAAGGCATGTTGACCCTGCTCGGCTATTTCGAAGCGCCGATTGACGGTCGTTACGAGCTCACCACCGAAGCCGCTGTCAAAGCCTTCCAAGTTGATGCGGGCTTAACCGACGACGGCATTGTCGGGCCAGCGACCTGGGCCAAGCTGTTACCCAATCCATCGACGGAGTTTACGCCGCCTGCTGTGCCTGCAACGCCCCCCGCCGCCAGCGATCCGCCCTCCGAAACAGAAGATAATGCCCCTGTCGCCTTACCCATCTTGCGAGAGGGCATGGTCGGGCCAGCGGTCGCCCGTGTGCAAGAAAACTTACAGATGCGGGGATTTTATGAAGGGGCGATCGACGGTATTTTTGGCCCCGGCACAGAAGCCGCAGTCATGAACTTTCAAAGCAGTGCGCAACTCGCGGAGGATGGCATTGTCGGCCCTGCGACATGGCAAGCCCTCTTTCAATAGCCCTATCGTCATGGGGGCAGTCGCGATCGCGGGCGGGGATGTGTTGAGCCTTGAGCGACGATCGCGCCCCCGCAGCTGCCCTCCACAACCTGTCGAGCTGCGTAGGCTAGCGACCAAGCTATCGCAATCCGTAGTCAGGTGCCGAGAGACCAAAAGTTTAAAGCATGGAGATTGAATCGAAGTGTGGACAGCTGTCTCGGCTATCCCGGGGCAATCGAAGTGTGGACAGCCGACGTCACAAACCGCCAAAAGTCAGGATTACCCCGCCGTTTGTGAGGTTTGCTCCTGGCACTCAACCCAACATTAACAGCCCAGATTAACAAAGACAGTCCCGAGCTGATTGACTTTTGTCCCGATTGGTCAAATTGACACCTATGGCTACTGCACACCAGTCCCGTAGGCAATCACTTCAATCGAGACGACACCGTTGCCATTGTTGCCGCCGAGTTCCGCCGTTTCCAAGCGCACATTGACAACCTGACGGGCTCCCCATTGCATCGCGTCTTCCTTCATCCGGAGAATGGCTTCGCGGCGACCCCGTTCAACTAACGACTCAAAGACACTGATGCGGCCACCGAAAAAATTCATCCACCCCGCTACAAAAGTTTTAAAATAATCGGACGAAATCACCACGCTCCCCACAAAGAGCTTGGAGCGATCGACTTCTTTCAATCGCGTTTTGGCGCCAATGTTGACCAATTTAATTTGCCGAGTGCGATACTCGCGATCGTGCAAATCTTGCAGATGTTTCTTCTCGGTATAAGACCCGGCAAAGAACCCGACTGCCAACAGGATGAGAAAAACCCCTAAAACATCCATAGCTTTAGTCAATCTGTACGGCGGTGCCGTAGACGAACAATTCCGCCGCTCCCTGAGTCAGCGATGAAGTCGCAAAGCGTATGTTGACCACTGCATTTGCCCCCATTTTGCTGGCCTCTTGCATCATGCGCTGGGTCGCTTCTTGACGCGCTTCTTGCAGCAACTCGGTATAACCTTTCAGTTCTCCACCGACAATATTTTTGAGCCCAGCAGCGATATCACGCCCGACATTTTTGGCCCGCACGGTACTGCCTTGCACAAGTCCCAAATGCTTGACCGTTTTATGGCCGGGCACGCTTTCCAGGGTCGTCAACAGCATGCGGCTAGAGCGAGCTAGGGGAGGTCGGTCGTTCATAGTCAGGTTCCTTTTCAGCGTAGCGATCGCTGCCTGCATGGTAGTCATTTGCCAGGCAGAGACGACCGTTCTATAAGAATTTCTTCCCAACCGACAGTATTCCGGAAACTGTGATTTCCCGTGTCCAGAGTCAGCTATGCATGGCTCTAGAGCTATGATTTGGTGAAGCCATTGGGGGTAAATTGCCGATCCAACTGGCCGATGTTGATCGGGGTTTACCAGATGCCAAATTGCATTGCGCTCATCGCCCACGACAGTAAAAAAGATGACATGGTGACGTTTGTCGCCCAGCATCGTGCAGTGCTCGCCAAATATCATTTGCTGGCCACTGGCACCACCGGACAGCGCATCAACCAAGCGACCGAACTGACCGTTGAACGCATGGCCTCAGGCCCCCTGGGGGGCGACACCCAAATTGCGGCCCAGGTCGTGGCCGGCAATGTTGTAGCGGTGATTTTTTTAGTCGATCCGCTCTATGCGCAACCCCATGAACCTGATATTCGGGCATTACTCCGAGTCTGCGAAGTTTACAACGTGCCCCTTGCTACCAACTTGGCAACCGCAGATGCGGTGTTAGCCACGCTGCAAAAATCACAGGTTGCTCATCTCATCTTTAACCCAGTGTCGGGACAGAGCAATCCCGATCAAGATCTGGCGCTCATTCGCAGCTTGTTAGAACCCCAAATCCACCTCAAGGTCGTGTTTACCAGCGCTGAGGCGAACCCGGCAGAGCAAGCCCAACAGGCGATCGCCGCCGGAGCCGACATCGTGCTCGCCTCGGGGGGCGACGGTACCGTTTCCGCAGTCGCCAGCAGCTTAGTCAACACCGACATTCCCCTCGGCATCATTCCCCGCGGCACCGCCAATGCGTTTGCCGGGGCACTCGGCATTGCTAACGGCATTCGGGGCGCCTGCGACACGATTTTGGCCGGCACGACCCGAGTCGTCGACGTCGCTCGCTGTAATGGTCAGCCCTATGTGCTCTTAGCGGGTATTGGCTTTGAGGCCGAAATGGTCGATCGCGCCAACCGCGAACTCAAAAATCGCCTAGGGGTCTTAGCCTACCTGTTGGCGGGAGTCCAGCAATTTCAAGAACAAACCGCCTTCAAAGCGATTATCGATCTGGATGGCGAAAAAACCGAGGTGCAAACCGGCACCATTACCGTAGCGAACGCCGCCCCAGCGACTTCAGTGCTAGCCCAAGGCTTTGGTCAAGTCATTGTGGATGACGGCTTGTTAGATGTCACGATCGCCACACCACAGACCCGCTTGCAAGGTCTCAATACCCTGACCAGTCTATTTGCGTCGGCCCTGGTAAATACGCCGACCCAGCGAGAAGACATCATTCGCCTGCGCACCGAGCGCGTCAAAATTACCACCGAGCCGCCGCAAAAAGTGGTGATTGATGGCGAAATTGTGACCGCCGAAGCAACCGAGTTTGAGTGTTTGCCCAAAGCCTTAACGGTGCTGGCTCCGCTCGCCAACTGAACTGCCGTCCACAGACTGGAAGTCCAAATCGGCATCACATCGGCAAAAACTGCTGGCTGTCGGCCCTCAAAAGACTCATACTACCGCTCTGACCCAATATCCACGCATCGCACCGTTGACCCAACTGTTAGGCATAGCGGGTCAAGATATCGTGAAACCAGTGCTCGTATCTCTGGGCGAGAGCATCAAGGGAATATTCAGCCTCGGCCTGTTGACGACAGGCAGACCGATCCAGTTGAGCAATTTGGGCGATCGCGTCCACCAATCCCACGACGCTATCGGGTTCAACCAACCATCCAGTTTTGCCTGGACGCACGATTTCGGTCGGCCCCCCGCGTCGATAAGCAATCACCGGCACCCCGCAAGCCATCGCCTCGATCGCCACATTGCCAAACGCCTCGACCCATTTAGGTGTCATCAAGAGGGCGCGGCAGTCGCGAATGGCGGCCTGCAGCCCGTGCGTATCCAAAAAGCCTAAATACTGGATGGGAGCCTCAGGATAGTTTTTTTGCAAATGCTCCCAATAAGCCTGATCTTCTAACTTTCCGAGAATTTTGAGCGGCGTTTGGGTCGCCTGCGCGGCGGCGATCGCATCTTCCAACCCTTTTTCAGGAGAAATACGCCCCATCCAGCCCAGAGCTGCTCCTGGCTCCGCACAAAAATCGTACAGAGCCAAATCCACCGCGCTGCCAATGGGCCGATAGGTCTCAGCGTGGGGCAACGTCGCCGCTTGTGCCTGAGTACACACCCCCACCGTGCCCGGAAACTGGGTTGTTACTTGCGCAATCACCGCGTCCATCGCGTCGGTCAACGACCCCATGCTGACATAGTGGGCGATCGGGATTTGCAAAAATGGGGCGAGATAAAACGGCAGCCAGTCATAGCAAAAATGCAGCAGCACGTCATAGTCCGACTGCACCTGCTGGGCATACGCCATCATGGCCGATAGCACCGATGACTTGGGCATCACAATCGGTGTCTGGCGATCGCTGGTGTGGGCCGTCGGCTGCAATTGCCCCTCTACGGGCACTAAGCGATCGCAGTTCTCCAGTTGCGAACCAGCTGGTGCCACCACCGTCACTCGATGCCCCCGTTGCTGCAATCCCTGCACAGCATTTTTCACAAAAAGTTCTACACCACCGCCGAGGCCAGTCCCCAGAGGCGCAACCGCTGTAGAAATCAGCAAAATTCGATACTTCGGAGCCGCGTCCATAACACCCAGACAATCGTGAGTCAGTTAGCCTCATGATCGTAGCGAACAGCGACTCCCCCTAACCGTTGCCGCTGGTGTCATCACAAAATATCCGGCTTAACTGATGGATCCTCTAGCCCGTGAGGTCACAACTCCTCACTAGACAATCAGCGTCATTTCAGAATTATTTCGACGAATGCCCATCATCCGTTAAGCGTCTCTGGGGCTGATCGCTTTCTCCCAAAAAACCCGCCGCTTTCGACGAACTCGGCTTCATTTTGTTCAACTGATCCAGAGCCCAATCAGCCGTTTGTTTCACATCCGGGTCTTCATCTAGAGCGGCATGTCCCAACATTTTGCCAGACTGCTTAAACGAATCAAAAATCTTAGTGAGATCGCGAATCGCATTTTTGCGCACCTCCGCATCTTCACTCTGCAACGCAATCATCACTGCCCGGTTCATGGGCTTTAGCGTTTGGCTCGTGATCTCAGCCAGCGCCGCAAGAATCAAACTCTGCTCTCGTGAATCCACCTGAGTCAATAGACTTACCAGAGGCTGCATGGCAGCTGAATTACCGCGCTGCCCCAACTCCCAAATGGCTCGCCGTCGCACTTCAGCATCAGGTTGTTCCAGATCCTGAATTAACTCATCAATGATATTGATTTTCGTGACCCGGGATTCCGTCACATTGTCCAACGGAGAGGTGGGTTTTGGCTGAACGTTTAGGCCCGCCGCAACTGGGTTTTGAGGGTTAACAGTTCCCTGAGTCGCAGATGACTGGGGCTGATGAGGCGGTGCGGCTGAAGAACTCGATGGCGGCGACGGGGCGGCCGAGTTGGGAGAGTCAGCCGCACCACTCTGGGCGGCTTTTTGGCCTTGCCGCTTGCCTAGCCAGAGGGCTACGCCGCCTGCCAGGCCACCCACCACCAAGATGACGGCCCCTAGTAAAATCAGCAGCGGGAAACTACTGCCTTCAGGAGCAGCACTGTCCTCAGCAGGATTCGCCGTTTCACCTGCGGGCGCACCACCAGTGGCATTCTCGTCGTTGCCCTGAGCAGCCGCTTCCGCAGGCTCGTCAGCCGGTGCAGCCTCGGGTTCAAGCGCCTCACCGTTTTCAGACACGGGGGGTAAATCAAGCGTTGGGGCGGCTTCTGAGGCTTCCGGAGCAGCAGCGTCAGGCTCAGCAGTTTGTGCCCCAGTCGGGTCAGCAAGTCTTTGTTGGGTCAGGGGATCTAAAATGCCGGTGCCCACTAACCCCTGGTCTTGCTGAAACTGTGACAACGCCTCTCGAGTAGCATCATCAAAAATGCCGGTGACGGAGCCTTCGTAATAACCCAACTCTAACAAGCGGCTCTGCAAAGACTGAATGGCTGCTGAAGGCTGTTGGGAGCCCTCATTTTGATTACCAGTTGCCTGGCTGATCAGTGCGCCGGAAGGCCATGCTACGGAGCTGCTGGCTGTGGACTCTTGAGCGATCGCGGCTACCTGCCAGCCACAAGTCGCCGCCGATGTCAGCATGATTAGTAAAACACGATTAAGCATGTGTATTAGTTACCCAGCTGCTTGCCAGTTCTGCATGACATAAAGGCTTGCCTAAAATCCATCGCCCAACTCGAACTCTCAGGCCGCCCTTTACCCAGGACAGCAAAACCCTGACTTTTAGAATACTTTACCGAACAGTTTTGCATTATCGGGATGCTAACCGGCCAAAGACAACATCACAACGTTGGTGATTGGGTCGGTAATTTAATCAAACGGCCAAATCTCACGCTGATGAGTTGATGGGTAACGCCTGACGTCTAGTTGCGCAACTAGACTACACCCTCGAATCCATTCCAGAATACCCAACTCAATTGTAAACAACTTCTACAGATGGAAATATTCATCGTAAAGGTAAGCTGAGGCCACAAGCGCACAGACACAAACGGCCAGTTCAGTCACTCAGTGAGGGACTAGGGTCGGCACCGGAGAAGGCTTTAGTTCGGGAAAATTCCACGACAGCCATAACTATCAGCGTCCTCGCCTCTCAATACAACGCGCTGAGCCTCTCCAATTTTTTGGAGGTCAGGAATTTGGAGGGGCTCAGGTACACATAGCTGGGGCAATCAGTGAGCGCCCTACAACTCGCCCCGAATTTCTTCGATCACGCCATCCCGCAGTAGAATTTCAACCTGCATTTTTTTGATGAGGTTATCGCCTTGACTGACGGTGAACAGGCTTTCTGCCTGGCCTTGATTGACCTCTTGGTCCAGTTCCAAAGTTTGCACCGACTGGAGCTGCTGTAGCAACTGATTTTTTTGCTGCAGCATTTTGCTCTTATCTTGATTGAGCTTGTTTTGGACGGAAGCAATTTGTTGCTTGACGGCTGGATCTTCAGGATCAGCCGCTTGCTTTTGCACTTCTGCGACCACGCGCTGGCTCTGCATTTCAAGCTGCTGTAGGCGACTGTCGGTTTGATTAATTTGACTCTGTAGTTGTTTTTGTGCTTCCTCTTTCCATAGAGGCGTCACGATCGCTTTGATGGTGATATTGCGTTTGAGCTGAAGTTGAGACACGTCCATACTCTCTAGCTAGTGGTCTGAGATGCAGAATGCACTGCTTCAAATTGGCAGAGGATGTAGCGGAAAGCAAGTCTGAAAGCTTAAAGTTTCGACGAAATTTAAACTGGCAGACAGATCTAGGCAAACATCCCGTCAATCATATCGCGATAGCGAGCGGTGACCACCGGGCGTTTAATTTTCAGGGTTTGAGTCATGGTGCCATCTTCGATTGAGAAGGGGGTGGCAATTAATCGGAAGGGGCCAACGCGATCGTCGGGACGATAGCCCGGTCGGTCTTTGACGCGGCGGTTGAGTTCTTCACGAAAGAGCTTTTGCACGCGATCATCATCCAGGGTGACGCTCGGCAAATTAGCGCTATTTTCGGTCTCTTGGCCGGGTGCATCGAGATACAAAGATTGGGTTGCCGCCCAGGTTTGCAAGGCATCCAGATTTGGCACGATGAGCGCCCCTAGCGATCGCTGGTCTTGGCCCACCAGCATCATCTGGTCGATGTAAGGACTCTGGACGCAGACATCCTCAATCGGCTGCGGCTCGATGTTTTCACCGTTGGTTAGCACAATGGTGTCTTTGGCGCGTCCGGTCAGCACGATATTGTAGTCAGCGGTCAGGTAGCCCAGGTCGCCCGTGTCAAACCAGCCCTCAGCGTCGATCGCTTTTTGGGTCGCCTCCGGATTTTTGTAATAGCCCTGCATGATTTGGGGGCCGCGCACCAGCACCAGCCCTTTTTGTGCCAGCGGCAGGGGCGCTTTTGTTTCGGGATCGACGATCTTGAATTCTGTACCGGGAATGGGCTGGCCCGATGCGCCCCGCAAGTTGGCCCAAATGCGCCGCGCGGAAACGACTGGAGACGTTTCCGTCAGACCATAGCCCACCAAAATGGTGACATCGACAATCTCAAAAAACAGGTCAATATGCTGGGCCAGAGAGCCGCCGCCGCTGATGAGTTGTTTGACCTGCCCGCCGGTCGCGTCGCGCACCTTGCTGTAAACAAGCTTTTCTCCCAGCATATGTAGGGGCCATGCTAAACCCTGTAATAGCCGCGATTTAAATCGCTGAATGCTTGACACATGGGGATGGTCGAGGCTCAGGCCATTGGCGGTGCGACGATTTTGCACATATTTTTTGCTGCACCACAGCAACGTATTCACCAGCTTTTGCTTGCTGGCGGGCTGGTCGCGGAAGTTTTTCTGGGCGCCTTCATAAATCGACTCCCAAATGCGGGGTACGCCGACCATGTACTGGGGTTTGCTGTTCCGAAAATCCGCCTTGATGTGACGAATACTGGTGTAGGTCTGCGTACAGCCGTTGGCATAGAGGAAGTATTCTGCTGTACGGCCAAAGGTATGCCAGGTGGGCAGTAGCCCCAAGACACGATCGCCCGGTTGGGGCTGCACCACTGCGCTCAGCGTCGTGATTTGATGCAGCAAATTGGCGTGGCTAATCATCACCCCTTTAGGTTTGCCGGTGGTGCCAGAGGTGTAAATCAGCGTCGCTAAGCTGTCTGCTTCTATCGGGACGGGTTGCCAGGGATGCTGGCTGCCAATGTCGAGCAGTTGCGAGTAGTTGACCATTTTGAAGGGTGGATGCTCGGGCACCGTCTCATCTGACAGCAACACCGCAAACTGCATGGGCAGGTCTTGAAAGCGATCGCTCAACCGCCGCCACAGCTTTAGATTTTCCACAATCAGGACAGTGCTATCGCTATGTTCGGCGATGTAGCGCAACTCTTCGGTCTCGGCTTGGGCACTGCGCACCGCGTCAATGCCGCCTGCCGCCATCACGCCCTGGTCGGCGATAAACCAGCGATGGCTATTGTCAGCAAACAGAGCGACGTGGGCGCGAGACGGCATCCCCAAACCTTGCAGTCCAGCCGCAAATTGCTGAATCTTGCTCCAAAGTTCCTGATACGTTAGCTGGGCACTGGGCTGATTATGGGGATCATCCATCGCGAGCTGGCTGCCGTAACGCTCAGCGGCAATCGGCCAAATTTCTGGCAGTGATTGAATCTGTCCGTAGTCTTGTCCCTGGGCAATGCCCGCGCGATCGCGCTGGTCTAACACTTGTAAAACGCGGCTGGATGGTTGGTTCATGGCTGGCAACTCAGAGCAAAGCAGGCTTGTGCTCAATCGTACAACAGGATTCCATTAAGCCTAATCACAACTCCTTGATGACTGGTCATGGTCTCGGCCAAAATATAAATTGACTGGAATCAATCAGTTAGCTAGCTGATTGTCTAACTGACGGGCACCTAATACTGGGCTGAGCGTGATCGCAAGATGGCGTTGGTCGAGGATGAGGTGCCCGTTTTTTAATGGGGCGATTTATGCTCAAAGTGGACAGCTTAGGAGAAATGACAAAATGCCCAAAGCAACCTGGAATGGTGTTGTGCTCGCCGAGAGCGATCGCTGCGAAGTCGTCGAAGGAAATCAATACTTTCCCCCCGATTCGCTCAAGATGGAATACTTCAAGCCCAGCGAGAAAACCACGTTTTGCCCCTGGAAAGGGACGGCTTCGTATTACACAGTGGAAGTCGATGGACAGACGAATCCCGATGCGGCTTGGGTGTATCGGGAACCTAAATCAGCGGCTAGTAACATCAAAGGCTACGTCGCCTTTTGGCGCGGCGTAACCGTCGAAAAGTAGCCAGGGAGCGCTCCAGTCTCCTGAACGATCAATTGACTCACTTTAGGCACCTGGTCCCTTGGCTATCCTTTCTAGCGATTGCATCATCCAGCAGGGACCGGGTGCCTCTGCTGGGTTTTGGGATTGCTCTACCGTTCAGCAAGTTGAACGACAGCGAGCCGTGACGACATTAGCCGATCCATCCAACTGGCAAGGAATGCCTGATTAGCGGCTTGCTCGGCGGGCACCTCAGTCTTCGGCGCATAGGGCAGCAAGCCCTGAAGAGCAGCAGAGGTGACGCAAAACATCGATTTTTGGAAGCTTTGGGTAATTTGCACCCGTACGTCGGCGTCGCCCCGCAGGCTTTGGCGATAGTAGTCTGCCAGGTAATCGGGGAGAAAGTGGCGCATGTCTTGCATCAGCAAGGTGGGGGGAATACCCGCGCCCCCCACCGGAATCGGGTCAGCGTAGAGCGCGCCATAGTCAAAGCGGGATTGATCCGGCGAAATTTGCTGCACCTGAGCGTTGTAGGAAACCGTGCCTAAGAAAGGGGTGCCACGGAAGAAAACGGCTTCTACATAGGGGACAGCGGTATCCATGAGGAAGGTCAACCCAGCAGACTCGGGCAACAAGTCGTAGCGATCGCCTCGAATTTCCACGCTATAGGTGATCGGCAAACTAGCAGCGGCCACCAGTCCATCCTTGATGTGAGCCACCACTTCGGGGATGGAAGTAATGCGCTTTTGGTCATACAAATCCGACAGGGTGAGAAACATTTCGCTCATCACCGTCCAAAATTGGCCCAAGCCGCTGTAGTAGGCCGACTGCCGCACTTGTTCGGGCAAAAATTCGGGAAATAGCCGATGCAGCGTTTGCATGAAAATGTTGCCTTTGAGCTTGGCCTGAATCGCCTGTTCGCAATTTTGCTGAAATTCCTCGCTGTCGAGATACTCATCGAGCCCGCCGCCCCCGTGCCAGAGCATCGTGCGCATGCAGTATTCGGCATATTCGTAGTTAATGCGATCGTGCCACCAGTGCTTTAGCAGTTTGTTGAACGTGATGTCGCCGTTGAAATATTTGAAGAACGGAAACAGCAACAAAAATTGATGATCCGCGATGTACTTCAGATTGACGGCGTAAGCGTCCAAGACCACACCGTAACTTTTGAGAATGCCCACCACCTCTAACAAGTTGATTTCAGTATCAGGCAGCAGGGCTTCAGCGTTCAGCAACCGCTCAATAAAGGGTTGCAGGGGATGATCGGTAATTGGAGTGGGAGACAGGGTGTTAGTCATGGTTCAGGGCACGGATGAACAGCATCAGAATGATTGATTTAGGGGCGATCTGGCGGCAGTTGCTGAGCGATTTCGACGCTGGGCGATCGCCAGGCCAGGGTCGTGACTTCGCTCCAGCGCGAGAGCCAGTGCGGCTGCAATCCGAGGGTCACAATCAACAGGGCAAGGGCAATGGCTGGCAGGCGATCGCGCCAAGCCACTGACGGCAACAGCACATCCGGCACCACTTTGTCGCTGGGGGGCGTCACCGCTAATCGGCCAAAAAATGCCCGATTAACCAGCAGTAAGAAATACACTGCCGTCAGACCCGCACCGACCATACACAGCAGCGTCGGCACCGGAAAGGCGAGGAAGCTACCGCGAAACACCACAAATTCGGAAATGAAGCCCACCATGCCAGGAATGCCCGCACTGGCCATCACGCCCAAAATCATCAGACTACCCACCAGAGGCAACCCTCGCTCGGGATTGAGCAATCCCCGCAATACGGTCAGGTCGCGCGTTCCCGTCGTGGTGTAAACGATGCCCACGAGCAGAAACAACAGACCTGAGATCAGCCCGTGGCTGACCATTTGCATCACCGTTCCCAAGATGGCCAGAGGCGTTGCTGCCGCTGCCGCCAACAAGATGTAACCCATATGACCAATGGAGCTGTAGGCCACCATTTTTTTCATATCGGTTTGGGCGATCGCGGCGAGCGAACCATAGAGCACACTCACCACAGCCCAGATCGCCAGCCAAGGGGCAAAGAAGGCCCAAGCATCCGGCAACATTTGTAGGCCAAAGCGCACGATGCCGTAGGTGCCTAGTTTCAGCAGCACCCCCGCTAAGAGCACCGATACCGGGGTCGACGCTTCGACGTGGGCATCCGGCAGCCAGGTGTGAAAGGGAAACAGCGGAATCTTGATGCCAAAGCCAATCAAAATTGCGATTAAGATCGCACCCTGCTGGAAAAGCGTCATCGATTGGGCCAGGGTCGCATCGTAGTTGAAGGAGCCCGTGCCCCCCAGCCACACAAATCCTAGAAACCCGCCCAGAATCAAAATGCCGGACGTGGCGGTGTAAATCAAAAACTTGGTGGCCGCATAGCCCCGCCGCGCCCCACCCCAAATGGCAATGAGCAAGTACAGCGGAATTAGCTCTAGCTCATAGAAGATGAAAAACAGAATCAGGTTTTGCGCCAGAAACGCCCCCGCCACCGCCGCATTAATCAGTAGCATCAGCGTGAAATAGAGTCGCGGGCGCGGAATCGTGGTGGCGGTCGCGTAAACCGAGATCGCACCCAACAGGCTGTTGATCACCAGTAGCGGCATGGATAACCCATCCACCCCCAGTTGATAAGTGAGGCCCAGGGTGTCGATCCATGGCAACGATTCGACAAATTGCAAGTCGGGCTGCTGAATGTCAAACTGCGTCGCCACCACGATCGCGCCCACCAAAGACAGGGCTTGCACCACCAAAGCCACCTGCCCCACTTCTGGATTAGGCCGCGATCGTGGCCACAGACTAACGATTAATGCCCCCACCAGGGGAATCAAAATTAACGCACTCAACATCATGCTCTGGCCTTACCACAGTTTCCAAGTCGTCAATAGCATCAGCAGCCCCACCCCAAATACGATGGTGAGGATGTAGCCTTGCGATCGCCCCGATATGCTGTATTTCAAGCTTTCGCCTCCCATCAACGACGCCAGCCCGATACTGTTGACCAAGCCGTCGACAACGTAGCGATCGAACCAGCTACTGGCAAAAGACAACCGCTCAACTAGGCCAACGACGGTAAGGCGATAGAGCTTTTCGGTGTAGAAGTCATAAGCCAGTAAATCTTGCAAAATCCGCAGGGGTTTTTGAGTCGACCGGGCCAAGGCTTGACTCAGCGGCATAGTCGCCCCGATCGCAACTCCCGCGACGCCTGACGCCATTAACAAGACAAACGCCGTCAAGTTGATATATCGCCAAGGCGGTAGCAGATCCATTTGGTGCATCCCTAAGGGCAGCAACAGCGTCACGCCGACCAGCGTTACCATCGGCACAGCCATCGGCCAAGGCACCTCCGGAGCTCGCCGTGTCTTAGGTTGGGCCGAGCCTAAGAAAATCAGGCGAAACACTCGGGTCAGGTTTAAGGCAGTCAGCAAATTCACCAGCAAAAAGACGGCAACCAAAGCGGGCTGTGATTGCCAGAAAAATTCAATGCCCAGGTTGTACCCCCAGAAACAGCCCAAGGGAAAAATGCCAACCATCCCCAATCCGGCGGTGATGTAAGCCACCGTAGTCGCAGGCATCTTGCGGGCTAGGCCCCCTAACTCAGTGAGGTCTTGGCAGTTGGTTGTCAAAATGATCGCCCCGACACTCATGAAAAGGAGCGCTTTAGCGATCGCGTGGGTCAGCAAAATCGTCAGGGCCACCCCCGGCCACTCAGTACCGACAGCGATAAAGACCAGCCCTAAATAAGCACTGGTGGAGTAAGAAAACGTCCGCTTAATATCCACTTGGGCCAGCGCGACCAATGATGCCCCCAGCGCCGTGACCGTGCCAATAAAAACCAGCACATCTAAGGCGATCGGAGACAGCACGACAATCGGCTGTAGACGAATGAGCACATACGCCCCGCAGGTCACCACGACTGAATTGCGCAAAATCGATGCTGGGTTGGGGCCTTCCATCGCCTCGTCTAACCAGAGGTGGAGGGGAAATTGTGCACACTTGCCCGTCGGGCCAGCAATCAGGGCCACTCCCAGCAGCGTGGCCACCAGCGGCGCTAAATCCGCCACCTTCACCCATTCGTACAGGTCATTGAAACGCAAACTCCCTGCAAACGCCGACAGGGCAATCATGCCCATAAGCAGCAGTACATCGCCAATGCGTTTGGTCAAAAAGGCGTCCCGGGCCGCCGTCACTACCAGCGGCTGCGCATACCAAAAACCGACCAGCAAATAGGTCGATAGCGTCAACATCTCCAACAAGGAATAAGACAAGAACAGCGAACTGCTCAAAATCACCCCACTCATCGCCGCTTCAAAAAAGCCCATCAGCCCATAGAAGCGTCCCAAAGCCCAATCTTTTTCTAAATAGCCCAGCGCAAACAGCTGTGCCAAAAAGCTCAAGCCAGTAATCAACAGTACGATGCCCAGACTTAACCGAGAGAGCTCGAAAGACACATGCAGGGTCAAGTCCGTAATTTGGAACCAATCCCAGTTCAGCTCCTGCGCCCCGTGCTGACGGACATATCGAAAGGCTCCGATGCCATGCACAAAGGCCAGCAGCGTCATCACGAGATTGAGATACGCCGCTGGGCGCTGCCCTGTGCGACGAATCAACCCGATCGACCAGGGCAAGGTGGCGATCGCCCCCATCAATCCATAGGCCGGAATCAGCCAGCCACTTTGCATCCAAAAATCTGCCATGGGCCTCTGCGCTTATAGACATTCCCCACCATCACCGCGATCGCCACCAGCTACCAACCCACCCACACAGCCGATGCAGCTTAGTAGCAGCTAGAAACAGACCGTAGCCTCCTACCTCGCGCTCACATTCGGCGCTGAAACAGGACAAAAATCGCTAATTCACCGCTCCAGGCAATGACTCAAAACCCCAAAAAGCGGCCAAATCAGGTAAAGGCTTCAGAGTAAGAATTATGGTTCATCATAACGGAATTTGGATGGCGCTCAAACAGGCGGCTTTCAAGCGTTTGCCGCTTTTGATTCAGCTATAGAAGCATGAACTTTTTCAACAAATTATGACGAACTTGTGAGAGCGATCGAGAGTGCCGACATCAAGCTTGACAACAGCTTGTAAATCAAGCCTGCGGAATATTTCATTAGTCGTATTGATATTTCATATTAAGGACAATCATCGAGGCTTATATTGCCAAGGGTGCAGTGGCCTCATATCCTTGACTTACATGGAGTTTGAGTGGGCCACTTCCGTGCCTACTGGCAAAAGCAGTATTTCTTAATATTGAGTGCGCCAGGCTTGAGGCTCGTAGCGAGTTCAAGCAAGTTGCAGTGGCTCATAGCGTCTTAAGAGGGAGATAACGATAAATGCCTATTGCAGTTGGAATGATTGAAACCAAGGGTTTCCCTGCCGTTGTTGAAGCTGCTGATGCCATGGTGAAAGCAGCCCGGGTAACTTTGGTGGGCTACGAAAAGATTGGCAGTGGCCGAGTCACCGTGATTGTGCGTGGCGACGTTTCTGAGGTGCAGGCTTCGGTTTCTGCTGGGATTGAGTCTGCCAAGCGGGTCAATGGTGGCGAAGTTCTATCGACCCACATCATTGCTCGTCCCCACGAAAACTTGGAGTTTGTGTTGCCGATTCGGTATACCGAAGCCGTAGAGCAGTTTAGAACCTAGGACTGAGTCACGAGTCTGACCAACTAATGGCAGACGGTCTTAGGAAACTGTGCTGTAGGTAACTGGCTAATGATGTCCTCATGGGCAATCACAGTAGCCATTCAAATCCGGCGCGATCGCTGATTGGTACGGGTAAGTGACCGATTCAGCCGTCAAGTTTCCTGAGTGATCGCCATCGTTGTGTCAAAGCTCAGCATGGCGGCAGTTGACTCATCGAGACAGCAGGTGCTGCTGAGTGAGTTGAACGGAGAGCCAGTCCTCATCGTGTTTTCAAGCAAAAGTAATTGATATTGATTCAAAGGAGTTAGCGTTATGGCCATTGCCGTTGGCATGATTGAAACCTTGGGCTTCCCAGCTGTTGTTGAAGCTGCTGATGCCATGGTGAAAGCAGCTCGGGTAACCCTGGTGGGCTATGAGAAAATCGGTAGCGGTCGCGTAACGGTGATCGTGCGGGGAGACGTCTCTGAAGTACAAGCTTCGGTTTCTGCCGGGGTTGAGAATGTGAAGCGAGTGAACGGAGGCCAAGTGCTCTCAACGCACATCATCGCTCGTCCTCACGAAAACCTGGAATTTGTGCTGCCCATCCGTTATACCGAGGCTGTAGAACAGTTCCGCGAGAGCGTTAGTGGTATTCGCCCCTACGGCCGTTAGGTAAACGCTTTTTATGCTTTTGGCTAAAGTTCGCGGCACGGTTGTGAGTACCTGCAAGGAACCGAGTCTCAGTGGCGTCAAGTTTTTGATGGTGCAACTCATCAGTGATACGGGTGAGCCATTACCAGACTATGAGGTCGCCGCTGACGTGGTTGGGGCGGGACCGGGAGAGTGGGTGCTGATTACCCGAGGCAGTGGTGCGCGGGAACATCAGGGTTACCACGATCGTCCGGTTGATGCCGCAGTAATCGCCATTGTCGATACTGTTTCTTTGAGTTCAGGCACGTTGTACAGCAAGCGTGATGATTTCAGTTAAATCCTTCAAGGTCTGAGGGGACGGCCCATACATTTGTGCCGCCCCTTTTGGCCGACCTCGGTGCGCTAGTGCCGCGAGATGGCAGATAAATTAAGGGAGGGATCGGGTTTATGGTGACCCGAAGCGCAGTAGCTCCGCCAACGTCTGAAGCGTCTGGCTCTGGGCGACTAGCATCCGACACGACAGCGATCGTGCACGATTTTGCCGAGGTCGTTGGCGATGTTCGGATTGCAGAGGATGTATTGGTGGCACCCGGTGCCGTCATTCGCGCCGATACAAATGTCGTATTTAGCCTGGGGGCAGGCACGGTCATTCAAGATGGCGTGGTGATCCACGCTTTGCGCGAGGGCCGAGTGCTCGGTGACGATGATAAATCGTACTCCGTATGGCTCGGAGTAAACGTCTGCATTGGTCACAAGGCCATCATTCAGGGGCCAGCTTACATCGGTGACAATGCTTTCGTGGGTTTCCGCTCAACGGTTTTTAATGCCCGCTTGGGGGCTGGCTGCGTCGTCATGATGCACGCCCTAGTGCAGGATGTCGAAATTCCACCCGGCAAACTTGTGCCCTCGGGAGCGGTGATCACGCAGCAAGAGCAAGCCGATCGCCTAGCCGATGCCCAGCCTCAAGATCTCGCCTTTGTCGCAGAACTCAGCACTATTAATCAATCACTGCGGGCAGGCTATGGGCAGGCCGTTATGACGTCCTCGCAGCCATCTGACGTCGCCGATCAGCGCGATCGCTTACCGCTTACCTCTATCGCTCAAGACAACGGAACTAAGATCATGCAACCTCAAAGACTGACGACCGATATCGTTCAACAGGTGCGACAACTGCTCAACCAGGGTTACCAAATTGGCACCGAACATGCCGATGCTCGTCGTTACCGGAGCAACGTTTGGCAAACTTGTAGCCCCATCCAATCTACCCGTGAAGGCGATGTATTAACCGCCCTTGAGGCCTGTTTAGAGGAGCACGCAGGCGAGTATGTGCGGCTATTTGGGATTGACCCAGCGGCAAAGCAGCGGATCGCTACCACCACAATTCAGCGACCTGATGGGAAACCCGTAGCGGTCCAGACTCACGCCGTCCCTACCGCTGGTCATAGCAGTGCGGCCACTAGCTACAGCAGCCCAAATAGTACCAGCGGTAACGGAGGCGGTGATCTGAGCCACCAGATTCGCAACTGGTTAAGCCAAGGCTTCAAAATTGGCTTAGAGCATGCCGATGCCCGCCGTTATCGCAGCAACGTGTGGCAAACCTGTTCACCAGTGCAGGCCGGTGGAGAGCGGGAAGCCATGACCGCAGTCCAAGCTTGTGTCAACGAGCATCCGGGCGAATATATCCGCATGTTTGGGATTGACCCCGTTGCTAAGCGACGCATCTCGCCCGTCACGATTCAGCGACCAGACGGCCCCGCGTCACTGGGGAATACCGGAGGCGGTTCCGCTGCTGCTCCCGCAAGCTACGCCGGCAACGGGGCTGCAGCTGCCCCCAGCGGTCAACTCTCCAGCGAAGCCGTGCAACAGGTTCGGGGATTATTGAGCCAAGGCTTCAAAATTGGCACCGAGCATGCCGACGCCCGCCGCTTCCGCAGCAATGTGTGGCAAACTTGCTCACCGATTGAGGCGACTCGCGAAAGTGAGGTGTTGTCAGCCCTGAATGCTTGTGTGCAAGAGCACGCTGGGGAATATGTGCGCGTTTTTGGCATCGATCCCACCGCGAAAAAACGCTTGGCACCCACTATCATTAACCGCCCCGGCCAAGCAGGCAGCAATGGTCACTCAGCCAGCTACGCCAGCAACAGCGCTCCAGCCTCTAGCGGTTCAACCTACGCCGCAGCCACCGCCCCAGCTAATGGCAGTAGTACCAACGGCCACCACCCTCTTAGCGAGGACGTGGTACAACAGGTGCGGCAGCTCGTCGGGCAAGGCTACCGCATCAGTCTGGAACATGCTGATGTCCGGCGTTACCGCAGTGGCGCTTGGCAAACTGGCGGCATGATTGAGGGACAGAATCCGTCTGCCGTGCTATCGGCTTTGGAATCTGGTTTGGCCTCCCACGCGGGAGAATATGTCCGGCTGGTCGGCATTGATCCTCAAGCCAAACGCCGGGTACTTGAGACCACCATTCAGCGACCCTAGTCAATTTCTTGCATGGTGCAGGCACATGAACAACGAGCAGCAGCCGACTATTACATCGGGGCCAATGTCGAACTTGCCCCGGATGTGGCGATCGCCGCTGGGGTTGTTTTAGAAGCCGCTCCTGATGCTCGGTTAGTCATTGCTTCCGGGGTTTGTCTGGGCTTAGGCGTGATTGTGCAAGCAGCGGGAGGCAAGCTGGTACTGGGGGCCGGTGTCAACTTGGGCAGTGGGGTGTTGGTTGTCGGCCAAGGGTTAGTTGGACCTCATGCTTGTATTGGTGCTGAGAGTTCTTTGCTGAATCCGCAGGTGGCGGCGGGAACAGTGCTACCGGCGCGATCGCTCCACGGTATTCCCGACGCGATCGCCGACAGCCCGGCAGCGAGTAACGGTCAGCCTGCACCGTCAGCTGATTCGGGTGACAACCCAGAAACGACTGACGCATCCGCAACCGAGATCGAACCGAATGGCGCAGCACCAACTACCCCAGAAAGCAATGGCCTCACCCCTAATCGGGTCGTCTATGGCCGTGAGCAGGTGACGCAATTGATGAAGACCCTATTCCCTCATCGCGACGCGCTCAACGACAACGGTCAAAATCCGTCCTGATATAACGATTTAGCTGCAGCTTACCGACACCTACCCGCCGAGTTCCTACAATAAAAGAACGCTCGTCCATACATTCTGCGAGGCCCCGTGATGGTGGCAACTAATTCCAAACAGCTAGCACTGGCAAAACCCTCACCCCATGCTCAGCGATGGGCCTCAAAGTTGAAGGGAGCGGCTCTGGGCATGGTCTCTACCCATAGCTTTCCCGCCGTCGTGGGCACGGCCGATGCCATGCTGAAGTCTTCGGATGTGATGCTCATCGGTTACGAAAAAACTGGCGCGGGGCATTGTACGGCTGTCGTTCGCGGCGGCGTCGCCGATGTGCGGATGGCCGTGGAAGCGGGCACGGCCACCGCTAAACAATTTGGCCAATTTATTTCGTCATCCTTAATTCCTCGGCCGCTGCCGAACCTGGAAGCGGTGCTGCCGATTTGTATGCGTTTGGACGAGCTCGATCGCATCGGTAAAGGGCGCGTCGGGAGCGGTGCCCTCGGTCTCTTAGAAACTCGTGGCTTCCCAGCCATGGTCGGTGCTGCCGACGCCATGACCAAGGCCGCAGAAGTACAAGTCGTAGCCCACCAATCCATTGGCGATGGACTGTGTACAGTGATCATTCGGGGCTCGCTATCGAATGTCGCGATCGCCGTAGAAGCGGGTATGCACGAGGCCGAACGCATCGGCGAACTCCATGCCGTGATGGTCATTCCCCGACCGCTAGATGACCTCGAACAGTCCTTACCCCAAGCGGATGCAGTGGAAACGCAGCAGCCCGTACGCCTGCCCCTCAAGCTTGAAGAAAAAGAGAAAGAATTGGTGGAATTGCCGGAAGCTGCTGCCGCAGAGGTAGCTCAAGAAATGGCAGTCCCCGAACCGACGAAAACGGCAGACCCTCAACCAGCTCCACTCAAGGTCGTGCCTCAACCGCCGCCGCTACAAGAAGGCGAATTGGACTAGGGCTTCGGTGCAGACGTTTTTGCCTGGTTGACTTGCGCCCAGAACGTTTTGATGGTCTGCCAGACATCCTCTAGTAGATCAACTGAGTCGGCATCAAACCAGGCGATCGCCTGCTTACGAAACCAGGTACGCTGGCGTTTGGCAAACTGACGGGTATTTTTGACAATCAATTCCTCGGCCGCTGGTAGTGAATAATTGCCCGCCAGATACCCCAAAATCTCTGCATAGCCCAGAGTTTGCAGAAGGGGTAAATCTTTGCCATATCGCTGGCACAGCTGCTCGACTTCGGCCACTAAACCCTGCTCAATCATCTGCGCTGTCCGTCGTCGAATCCGCGCCGCCAGTGCCTCGATCTCACAATCAAGCCCGATATATAAGATGGGGTAGTCGGGCGGATGCTGGCCTTGCTGAGCCGATAGCGGTCGCCCCGTCACGTAAGCCACCTCTAAAGCGCGGATGGTACGGACAGCATCGTTGGCGTGAATGCGATCGCTTGCTACCGGATCAACTTGCTGCAACATGCTGTAACACTGAGGCTGTCCCAATCGTTGGAGCTGCGATCGCAACTCCGGCTGCGGTGCCACCGGGGGAATCTGCAAACCATCCACCACCGATGAAATATACAGTCCAGTGCCGCCCACCAAACAAGGCACCCGCTCTTGTTCGAGGTGCAGTTGCTGGATTAACGTTTGCGCCGAGCGTTGATATTCCGCGACGGTCATCGTCTCCGTCGGCTCGCGAATATCAATCAAATAATGGGGCGCTTGCGATCGCTCCGTCTGGCTCGGCTTGGCAGTGCCAATATCTAACTCGCGATAAACCAACCGCGAATCAGCACTCAAAATAGCGATCGACAACCGCTCTGCCAGCGCTAACGATAAACCGGTTTTACCCGTTGCCGTCGGCCCAGCGATCGCTAATAGACAACGCGGCAGCATATCATCCATATGTAGCGTAGATCATGCGTACTCTACGACTTCCATCGACAGGGATAGAGCTTGGGAATAACACCCTAGTTTCAAGCATCCCCAGAAAGCACCCTATGCACTGCATTGGAGCGTTTGTGGTAGAATTTTAGGGTATTTTGACTCAAACAATGGTTAAAGGCGCTGAGGCGTCTTTTTGGGAGCAATTAATTTATGGCGAGCAACTATGGTGCTGAGCAGATTCAGGTACTAGAAGGGCTGGAGCCGGTTCGTAAACGACCTGGAATGTACATCGGCAGCACCGGCCCGCGTGGGTTGCATCACCTAGTGTACGAGGTGGTGGATAATTCTGTCGATGAAGCCCTGGCCGGATATTGCTCTCAAATCGAAGTGGTGCTCAATGCCGATGGCTCAGCAACTATTGTCGATGATGGCCGCGGCATCCCTACCGATATCCATCCGCAAACGGGAAAATCAGCCCTGGAAACCGTTTTGACCGTGCTCCACGCCGGCGGGAAGTTTGGCGGGGGCGGCTATAAAGTCTCTGGCGGTCTGCACGGCGTCGGCGTTTCCGTAGTCAATGCCCTATCGGAATGGGTGGAGGTCACTGTCTGGCGCAACCGTAAGCAACACATCCAGCGGTTTGAGCGTGGTCTTCCCATTGGTGACTTGCGGGTGAGTGATAGCGGCAGCGATCGCACCGGCACCGCCATTTCTTTTCTGCCCGACACCATGATTTTCACCACGGGCATTGAGTTTGATTACGATACCCTGGCAGGGCGGTTGCGCGAACTGGCGTACCTTAATGGCGGTGTCAATATCACTTTTACCGATAACCGTCTGGAATTGTTGAAGTCTGATCAGCCGAAGGTGTCGCGCTATCACTACGAAGGCGGCATCAAAGAGTATGTTCAGTACATCAATAACGACAAACAGCCCGTCCACGAAGAAATTGTCTATGTGGAAGGCGAACGCGATGGCGTGCAGGTCGAAGTCGCCCTGCAATGGTGCATCGATGCCTATTCCGATAACCTACTGGGCTTCGCCAACAACATCCGCACCGTCGATGGTGGCACCCACCTGGAAGGTTTGAAGACTGTTCTCACCCGCACACTCAATACCTTTGCGCGCAAGCGTAACAAGCGTAAAGAAAACGAGTCTAACCTCAGCGGTGAAAACATTCGCGAAGGCTTGACAGCAGTCATTTCCGTTAAGGTACCCGAACCAGAGTTTGAAGGCCAGACCAAGACCAAGCTGGGCAACACGGAAGTCCGAGGCATCGTTGATACATTGGTCGGCGAAACGTTGACGGAGTATTTGGACTTTCACCCCAGCGTCGTCGACACCATTTTGGATAAGGCCATTCAAGCCTTTAACGCCGCAGAAGCAGCTAAACGAGCACGAGAACTGGTGCGCCGCAAGTCGGTGCTAGAGTCCTCCACCCTTCCGGGTAAGCTAGCGGACTGCAGCAGCCGTGATCCCGGCGAGTCCGAAATCTTCATTGTGGAAGGAGACTCAGCCGGCGGTAGTGCCAAGCAAGGCCGCGATCGCCGCTTCCAGGCCATCCTGCCGCTGCGAGGCAAGATTCTCAACATTGAGAAAACCGACGACGCCCGGATCTACAAGAACACTGAAATTCAGGCATTGATTACGGCTTTGGGATTAGGCATCAAAGGCGAAGAATTTGACGAATCGCAACTGCGCTATCACCGCATTTGCCTTATGACTGACGCCGACGTCGATGGCGCCCATATTCGGACGCTACTGCTCACCTTCTTTTATCGCTATCAGCGCGCCTTGATTGATCAGGGCTTTGTCTACATTGCCTGTCCGCCGCTCTACAAAATTGAGCGGGGCCGCAATCACTGGTACTGCTATAGCGATCGCGAGCGTGATGAGATTCTCAGAGGCTTCCCCGAAAATGCCAACTACGGCATCCAGCGCTTTAAGGGCTTGGGTGAAATGATGCCTCAGCAGCTGTGGGATACCACGATGAATCCTGAAAGCCGCACCCTGAAGAAAGTTGAAATTGAAGACGCCGCCGAAGCCGATCGCATCTTTACGGTGTTGATGGGCGATCGCGTGGCTCCCCGCCGCGAGTTCATCGAAACTTACGGCCCCAAACTCGACCTCGAAGATCTCGATATTTAAAAAAATTGGACAAATCTTCGTAGCAAACCTTACAGGAAGCTTTGCCCTAAATCCCATCAAGTCCTATGGTGGAAAGCATTAAAACCATGCTAAATCAACCTTTAGGACAATGAAGCGCATAATACTCAGGCAGTATCTCAGCCCAGGATTAGCGATCGGGCTCAGTCTGTCCTTTTTATCCGCCTGCGGCGGCGATCAAGCAGCTAACACAGACGGGACTGGAGATAGTGGTGCAGGCACAGTCACGGTGCTTGGGGTCGTCGTTGGTGAGCAACAAGAAAAATTAGAAGCTGCCTTTGCCCCCTTCGAAGAGGCAACTGGCATCGATGTGGTTTACGAAGGCACTGACGCCTTTGCTACCTTGCTGCCCGTGCGGGTCGAATCCGGTGATGCGCCGGACATTGCCATGTTTCCCCAACCCGGATTGATGGCGGATTTTGCCCAATCGGGACAGCTCATTCCCATCACTTCATTTATGGAAATGGGCGACCTCGAAGCGGCCTACCCCGCTGACTGGATTACCCTCGGTTCCGTCGATGGCGACGTTTACGGCGTCTGGTTTCGGGCCTCGGTGAAAAGTCTCGTTTGGTACAACCCCCAAGCGTTTGAAGCCGCAGGTTACACCATTCCCACCACCTGGGATGAAATGATTGCTCTCAGCGATCAAATCGTGGCCGATGGCAACACACCCTGGTGCCTTGGGATGGAGAGTGGCGATGCCACCGGCTGGGTTGGCACTGACTGGGTAGAAGACATCATGCTGCGGACCGCTGGCCCTGAGGTCTATGACCAATGGATCACCCACGAAATTCCCTTTAATGCCGACCCGGTCACGACTGCATTCACAGAGTTTGGTGAGATTGTGCTCAACCCAGACTACATTTCTGGAGGCACGGTAGGAGCCATCAGCACGCCCTTTGGTGACTCCATTCAAGGGTTATTTGGCGATGAGCCTCGCTGCTTTATGCATCGACAAGCTAATTTTATTGCTAGCTTTTTGCCTGAAGAGGCCGTCCTGGGCGAAAACATCGCAGTATTTCCCCTCCCCGGCATTGATCCCGAATTTGGCACGCCGGTGCTGGTTGCAGGAGATGTCTTTGCCATGTTTAACGACACTCCTGAAGCCCAAGCTTTAATGGAATATCTCACAACCCCCGAAGCGCACGAAGTCTGGGCTGGCTTGGGTGGCTTTATCTCCCCACACAATAATGTGGGTTTAGAGGTCTATCCGGATGAGGTGACGCAACAGCAAGCACAGATTCTGGCAGATGCCGAAATCGTCCGTTTCGACGGGTCGGACATGATGCCTGGTGTCGTGGGCACAGGCACCTTTTGGAGCGGCATTGTGGATTATGTTGGGGGTGAGGACGTCGAGAGCGTGCTAGCTGACATTGAAGCCAGTTGGCCCAGCGAGTAATCAATCCACTCACTGTGAGGGCGTTTGAGGCGCGATCTCCATGCAACCAGCGGCGCGCCTCGCCAGGGCAGCTTAACCGCGATCGCACCTCAGTTCACTTAGCCACATCACCAGCCATCACAGCCACATAAGTGACTGTGATGGTTTTGGTCGGTCATAGGACAATGAGCCGGACTACTCATATAGATATCCATTGAGTCGAGTCATCCAACTGCCGCCCCAGCCACTCAGCCCATTAGTCCTTCCGCTGTCGGCAAGGACAACTTGTCAGACACGCTGCTGGCAAAAATCTTCTGGTTCCGCAAATTAGCCCAGAGACTACACTCGTCATCCGATGCGGTCACGAATACATCGGCACCATGCTGCACCAACTTACAGGCTAGGTGATATAAACGACTGCGCTCCGTAATAGGCGTTTGCCGCAGCCGATAGTAAAGTTCATTTTGAAAATGCACACCATCTTGCAAGCTGTCATTAAACCAAAACTTGAATGGCTGCACTTGACTTTCAGTAACAACTCTAGGTAGCAAAGGTGTAACCTCGCACACTAAATTAATGTGACAGCTAACGCGCAGACGAAACCCCAATGTGATGCTAGAAACCAAAAAGCCGCTGGATAACGTAAATAGTCACGTTCATGACAGCCGCTAAACATGAAACTTACCTTAAGTATTTCGATTTAACTGACCATTTCGTAACACTGGCACAACTTTCATGGAACTTTTATTAAATCGAGTTCTATGCACCTTTACCTTGATAATAACTTGAAGCGCTCTAGCTCATCGCAACAACCATCCAGCGCTGGCCTCGTGCCTAGCAAGCACCCCACTGTCAAAGCCTGGCTCTTCTTAACCTCGATGTCATCTTGCGGGTTTCATGCCTCCACAAGTTCCTGCCCCACGGCAATTGAAGCCTTACAACTCTGAGATGCCCCCTCACATCACTACCAATAGGTGTGAAGTCCGCAACCAAATTGGATTATTGATAAGACTGCTTGATCACAGCAGACTGTAGCAGCGAAACCAGAATATCGTCGGTTAATGGTTGGACCAGAAAACCATCCAAATCGAGAGCGCAGTCATCCTTCTGCCAGCGTGGAGAACCGGATTCAGTGAGGGCAACAATCGTCATCGGCGGAGTTTGCCTCGCCTGGCGTAAAATCCTTACCTGACGCTCAAACCAACTCTGATTTTCACCCACCAAAATGACCAAACACGGATTTTTCTGTTGAGCTTGCTCAACAGCGTGTTCTGCCGAGTTAGCCGTCACAAAAGCACAGTGGTCAGCAAGGCCAGACAACTCTGCCCTGGGAGGTTGATTTTCCTGTTCGTCTAGAACAAGAACGTAATCTTCAAGAAGTTTCATGAATAGACCATCTGTTGGAATTTTCCAGCGGCAAGGTAGCCAGGCATAAACGAGACTCACAGATGCATTGAACTCACAGATGCATTAATTGAGTCACCACCCAAGTTAGCCACCTTGATTGTGGTTGATATGAAGTCCTCAATAGCGTAAATAATTCCTTTTTTTAAGCTTTCACACTACATCCATAGCGCATAAGTGCTTTTATTTTTTTATATCGCCAATAATTTTGTTGAGGTTAAGATTGCGGGATTAACATCTATTTAATACTCAAATTGAATGAATTTGCATTTACGCTCAGCCTAACTAATGCTATCAGTCTGAGTTGATACTGTTAGCTAGCGGAACTCATCATCGCTAACTATCTCAGCGTAGCGTCAATAGTAAATATCTGCGACTGCTCGCTCCAACCCACTCATCAAATCAAGACTATTGCAGTGTTAATCTTTCAGCTTTTTTACAGATGCATCGTAAATATTTATCGCTCTTTCTTAAGCAGGAGTTTACAGGTCTTAGACTTTTGAAGTGTTTGGAATCGAGAATACTTTAACTAATCTTAAGTTTGGGTGTGTACACCACTGACTGCCAAGTATTTGGCGCAGCACAAAGTTGCGGCCAATCAACCAATCGTGTGTGGCGCTACTGATGGCTGGGACGGAGATACGCGATCGCGTGGACTGGGGATTTACAGTCCATCGCAACGAGCGATCGCGATTTATAGAGATGAATGAAGATGTCACCGATGCCAAGGTGACCATGCGTTCTTCTAACCCTTAGCTAAATCTCACCCCAATCATTTGCCATCTTGAGCTGCGCGAGCCTGCAAACTTTTCTCAATGAAGTTGATGATCTTGGTGCCGACGTCAATATTGGTATATTTTTCAATGCCCTCTAACCCCGGTGAGGAGTTAACTTCCATCACCACTGGGCCGTGGTTAGACCGGAGTAGATCAACCCCGGCAATTCTCAGTCCCATCGCCTTAGCGGCCCGCACGGCAGTGCTCCGTTCTTCGGGAGTGAGCTTAGCCTTAGAGGCAGAGCCGCCCCGATGCAAGTTTGAGCGAAACTCTCCAGCCGCTCCTTGACGCTTCATGGACGCGATCACTTTGTCACCCACGACAAAGCAGCGAATATCGGCCCCTTTCGCTTCCTTGATGTATTCCTGCACCAAGATGTTGGCGTCCAGGCCCCGAAAGGCCTCGATCACCGACTTAGCGGCTTGGTAGGTTTCTGCCAGCACGACACCGATGCCCTGGGTACCTTCCAAAAGTTTGATCACAAGGGGGGCACCGCCCACCAGATCGATCAGCCCGTCAATGTCTTGAGTGGAATGGGCAAAGCCAGTGACCGGGAGGCCAATACCTCGCCGTGCCAACAATTGCAAGCTGCTGAGCTTGTCTCGCGATCGCGTGATCGCCTGCGAAGAGTTGGGCGTAAATACCCCCATAATTTCAAACTGCCGCACCACGGCAGCGCCATAAAACGTATTGGAGGCCCCAATGCGCGGAATGATCGCATCGACATCGGTGATCGGAGTGCCTTGATAAAGCACCTTCGGATCGTGGGAAGTAATATCCATGTAACACCGCATGTGGTCGATCACCCGCATTTCATGGCCTAACGCCTCTCCTGCTTCCTTTAATCGACGGGTGGAATAAAGCGTACTGTCACGGGACAAAATGATAATTTTCATGGCAAATCTGGTTCGTCAATCTCATCGGCAGGGGTAGCTTTGCGGCTAAATTGGCTCATCAGGTATGAGCCTCCAGGATCCACTAAAAAGCGACGACGCACGGCTTCGCGACCTAGCAACATGCGAAATCCCATCACATCGCGATTAGTGAGGGTAAGTTCAATGTCCCAAGGCTGCTCTCCCAACGAAATCTGAGTTTTAATCACGGGGCGTTCTTGGGCCTGACCGCCAGAATTACGGATGTGCCGCATTTCCAGCAGCGGGGCGATCGCCGCCACCGTCAGACTCGTCTCCCGCTGCAACGGATGAATTTTGAACCGCACCATCGTCCCTGCTGGTGCTTCTACGTACTCCAGGTCAAAGGCATGGAGCGCTGACGTTCTGGCCCCGGTATCCACCTTGACCTTAATTCGATTGATCCCTAACTGTGGCAAGGTCGCCCATTCACGCCACCCAATCGTGGCTAAGTCATGTGCTGGTGATTCTCTCACGGTGGCCGTTCTGTTCATTGCGAATACGGGCTTTTGCCCTGTCCCATCCTACTCATGGGACGTCATCCACCATCATCCAATTACAAAATTGACAGGAAATGTATTAGCGATCGCTGACCTTTCCCATGCCAGACTCTCGTTTTTCTCTGAAAGCTACAAAACTTAGAATTACCAGCGGGTTGAAGCGTACGTTACAATTGTTAAGATTGACCTTTGTTAAAGGACACTCCGTTACGCGATCGCACTTTTCTACACATCACAGGATTTCCCAGAAATCATGACTCTTCCCATTCGCAACGTTGCTATCATCGCCCACGTTGATCACGGCAAAACCACGCTGGTAGACGCCCTTCTCAAACAGTCCGGCATTTTCCGTGAGGGAGAAGAGATTCCTGACTGCGTGATGGACTCGAACGACCTCGAGCGCGAACGAGGCATCACAATTCTTTCCAAAAACACAGCGGTTCGTTACCAAGACACGCTGATCAATATTGTTGATACCCCTGGTCACGCCGACTTTGGCGGCGAAGTCGAGCGCGTACTCGGCATGGTCGACGGCTGCATTCTAATTGTGGATGCCAACGAAGGTCCCATGCCCCAAACGCGGTTCGTGCTGAAAAAAGCGCTGGAAAAAGGCTTGCGGCCCATTGTCGTGCTGAATAAGATCGACCGTCCCCAAGCGGATCCTCATAACGCCATCAATAAAGTGTTAGACCTCTTTATTGAACTGGGCGCAGACGATGACCAGTGTGAATTTCCTTATCTGTATGCGTCTGGCCTCAGCGAGTTTGCCAAAAAGGAACTCGACGACGAAGACAAAGATATGCAGCCGTTATTCGAAGCCATCTTGGATCATGTGCCGCCGCCAGTGGGCGACCCGGCCAAGCCCTTCCAACTGCAAGTCACCACTCTGGACTATTCAGAATATCTGGGCCGCATCGTCATCGGCAAAATCCACAACGGCACCATTCAAATGGGTCAACAGGCTGTCTTGATTGATCGCGAGGGCAAGCACAACAAGTCTAAAATCACGAAGCTGCTGGGCTTTGAAGGTCTGCAGCGCATCGAAATTGAGGAGGCGAGTGCCGGACAGATTGTGGCGATCGCAGGCTTTGCTGATGCCAATATTGGCGAAACTATTGCCTGTCCCGATGAACCGGAACCCCTGCCGTTGATTAGCGTTGACGAGCCCACCTTGAGCATGACCTTCGCAGTCAATGACTCCCCCTTTGCAGGACAAGAGGGCAAATTCGTTACCTCACGGCAATTGCGCGATCGCCTCATGCGCGAACTCGAAACGAACGTCGCGCTGCGGGTCGAACCCACCGATTCCCCCGATCGCTTCTCCGTGTCGGGCCGAGGCGAACTGCACTTGGGCATTTTGATTGAAAATATGCGCCGCGAAGGTTACGAGTTTCAAGTCTCGCAGCCCCAGGTCATTTATCGAGAAATGAACGGCCAACCCTGCGAGCCCTATGAGCTGGTAGTGCTAGATGTTCCGGAAGATGCCGTCGGTGGCTGTATGGAGCGGCTGGGTCAGCGGCGCGGTGAAATGCAGGATATGCGCGTGACCGGCACCGGGCGATCGACGCTGGAGTTTGTAGTCCCCGCTCGCGGCCTGATTGGCTTCCGGGGCGATTTTATGCGCCTTTCCCGAGGCGAGGGGCTCATGAACCACAGCTTCTTGGAATATCGCCCCATGAGCGGCGAACTCGAAACCCGCCGCAACGGTGTACTCATCGCCTTTGAAGAAGGAACAGCAACCTTCTATGCACTGAAAAATGCCGAGGATCGCGGCGTCTTCTTCATCACTCCCGGCACCAAGGTCTACAAAGGCATGATCATTGGGGAAAACAATCGTCCCCAAGACCTGGAACTGAACGTCTGCAAAACCAAGCAGCTCACCAACCACCGTTCAGCCACGGGCGATGAACTCGTGCAGTTGCAAACGCCGGTCGAGATGAGTCTAGAACGGGCTTTGGAATACATCAGCTCTGATGAGATGGTGGAAGTGACGCCAGAATCGATTCGCCTGCGGAAGATGTCGAAGAAGCTGGTGAAGCGTTAAGGGTCGATACCCGCAACTCACCCATCAGATGCAGACCGGGAAGGGGCTAAGCTCCTTCCCGGTTTCATATTTTGTAGCCTAGAGATGAAGAGCGCGATCGCCTGACTAATTCCCCTAACTGGCCGCAGAGCCAGGATCATGGCGAATATCCAGCGCTTTGCGGGTGACCTCAAGTGCTTCGGCAGCCCGCTTAAGTTTGGCTTCGAGATATTGCTTTTGACTCACTAGCTGACGCAGTTTTTGATTACGGGCGATCGCCTGACTAATTACCCCTAGCTGATCGGGTGGACAATCTTCACACTGCATTTGGCCCTCGGCATCCAGGGTACATAAGCGATATTGGGTCCCTTGGGTTGTGGCGTCGGCTTGGGCCTGTTGTGCCAGTTTTTCCACATATGCGGCCACCTGCTCAGGGTCGCCGTGGCGCAAAATCGCAGCGTGTTCGTCCAGAGCGGTTTGATTCGTCTGACGGTTGGTGGATTCTAACCAGCCATCCACGATGGGGCCAGACATATACAGTGCTTGAATTTCGAGCAGAATATCGCGCAGAGCTTGATGCCAACCGACGATCGCCCCCTGCACGTCTGCCAATAGATCGAGGGCAAGGGCCGCATTGGCGTCATTGCGGTGGCTGCTAAAGCTCGGACGCTGGGCACGAGGGAGCAAAGGTAAAGCGGCTTGCTCTGCTGAAGCCGACTGTTTTACCGCATAAGACACCGAAGCAGTTGGGGTCGCATCCGGCAGGTGATCGCGCTGAGTCGCTTTAGCCGTCGCTGTCGCGGCAGTGATGAAAGCGGGCAAATCGAGGGAAGTGGATTTTGGGGCCATCGCAATTGTCCTGAACTCAGCGTGATTTCACCTTGATGCCACTTGCAGATGTTGCCCTCTCGGTTGCTCAACCAAGTCTCCAGATCATCATTGCTCGTGGCGGGCAGATCACCCAGGCCAGCAGTATTGCCTGTCTGACGAGAATGTTTCAAGTAGATCGGGTCACTAGCGTTGGTCAACATTAGCGATCGCACCTATGAAAAAGTGCCATTCACAGAAGCCAACATCTCCTATAAAAGGATGCAACAAAATGCCTAGAATGCAACAATTTTTTCGAGATTTCTACTAAAGATTACAAATTTGCAGTTCATGTACGATGCGATTTCGACAGAGTGCTGTCGTACCGTTAAGCAAAATTGATCTCCTTGCTTAATGGCCACAAGATTACTCAAGATCATTCAACCGATGACGGCAGACAGTTAAGGCCAATTGCTAAAAACTTGCAGCAAGTTCCCGGAATGATTTTGTCGTAGTGAGAAGCTTGATCCATCAGTAACCTGAAAATAGTTGACGACGACGGAGAGAAACCAGCATGACAGGGATCACCTTGAATCAGCCCAATGGATACTCGCATCAGTCAAGCTGGTCGACGGTTGCGACACTGGTAATGGGCAGTGCGATCGCCCTCACCATCGGCACCCCCACCCAAGCCGAGCCACTGGCAACACTGGAATTAGGGGAGATGCCGCTGCGGAATCAAGCATTAACCGCTGGCCCGACCAAAGTCATCATTATTGAGTTTGATCCCCTCAATTACGACACGGGTGAAACGCAATATTTGACCTATGAGGTCTATGTCAACGACGAATTTCAGACCCAAGTGCGTCAAGAAGTTGATTTTCGGTTTGCTGACTTTAGCTTGCAAAATCTTGATCCCGATGGGGTGCCTGAGGTCATTTTTCATCGCTATACGGGCGGAGCTCACTGTTGCAGTATCTACACCATTTACTCGGCGCAGGGCGATCGCCTGCATCGCACCTTGACCTATCCATTAGATGCGGCGGGAGCGGGTGGCTTTGAAGATTTGGATGGTGATGGCTACAGCGAATTTTTGAGTGCTGACCAGCGATTTTTGTACGCTTTCGGCAGCTATGCGAGTTCTTGGCCGCCGAATATTTTTCTCACGTTTCGCAACGGTTCCCTGATTGACACAACGCGACAATTTCCTGACCGACTGCGATCGACCGCCTACACCATGTACGAACATACGCGCGATCACCCTGGCCTGGGGGCAAATAGCATCTTGGCCGGATATGTGGGCCAAAAAATTCTCATGGGTGAATATGAGTCTGGCTGGGACTACATGCTGGCCCATTACGATGACACCGATACTTGGGGCCTGACGGAATACAGCACCGATGGTGAAGAGATCGGCACATTTGCTGACTATCCTGAGGCGCTAGAGTCGTTTTTATTGGATTTAGGGTATTTGACGGTGAATGGCGACCCCAACCCCAATCTTGATCTCAGTCGCGTGATCGTTGAACAAGAGGCTTTACTGTAGCTGCCCCCCACAAGTAGCGCTGGTCAACAACGACAGACAAGTCAAACACCAGACCGCAGCGTTGTCGATTTAAGTGGACTGTGCTGACAAAAGTGCCGTGGCGGCTTCGGTTGATAGTGGTCGAGACAGCAAATAACCTTGACCGAGTTCACACCCCAGCGCTTCCAGCCAGTTGAGTTGTTGAGGCGTTTCAATGCCTTCCGCGATCGCCGCGAGCCCTAGCTGATCACTCAGCGTGACTACCGCCTCCACAATTTTGTAGTTCGTGTTGCCCAGCTGCATCTGGCTGACAAAAGACTTGTCAATTTTGAGATAGTTGGCCGGCAGGTTGTAGAGATAACTGAGGGAAGAATAGCCGGTGCCAAAGTCATCAATACTGATCCGCACGCCTAATTCCTGCAGTTGTAGCAAGCGCTCAATGGCCGTTTCAATATCCTCAATGAGCATGCTCTCCGTAATCTCTAGCGTGAGGATATGCGCTGGCAACTGTGTTTGCGTTAATACGTGTTGAACGGTTTCCACCAGGGTCGCCTGTCGCAAATCGTATCCCGAGAGGTTGATGCTCATGCGCAAGTGATGACGGTGAGGCCACTGAGAACGCCATTGCGCCGCTTGCTCACAGGCCGTCTGCAACACCCAGCGACTGATGGGCGCGATCATCCCAGTTTCTTCAGCAACGGGGATAAACTCGTCTGGCGAGATAAACCCCCGAGTCGGATGGTCCCAACGGATCAGGGCCTCAAATCCCGTGATTTGCTGCGTCTTGAGATCAACAATCGGTTGATAATGCAGCGCAAAAACTTGCTGAGCCACAGCGACCCGTAAGTCATGCTCTAGTTGCATGCGTTTCATGGCCTGGACGTGCATGTCCCCATCAAAAATGGCGTAACCGCCGCGTCCGGCAGCCTTGGCCCGATAAAGCGCAATATCTGCATCTCGGAGCAAGCTCGATGCCTCGTTGTAGTGACGATCGCCCCAAACCAGCCCAATACTTGTGGTGATGAAAATACTGTGGTCTGACATTGCGATCGGGTGTTCGAAATCGGCCAGAATGCGCTCGGCAATTTGAGTCGCAGCCTGCAGGTCAGACAGATGCTCTAACAAGATGACAAACTCATCGCCGCCGGGTCGAGCCGCAATATCCGCCGGACGAATAATGGTTTGCAGCTTCTGGGCCACATGAATTAACAACTCATCGCCAACTTGGTGCCCCAGGCTGTCGTTGACGACTTTGAACTGATCCAAGTCCAGAAACAACACCGCAAATTGGTAAGTCGCCGACTGCTGCGCCCGTTTGAGGGCAAGTTCCAGCCGATCGTTTAACAACGTGCGATTGGGCAAGTCAGTCAGGCTATCGTGCAATGCCTGGTGGATGAGTTGGGCCTCAGCCCGTTTGCGATCGCTGATATCCAACGCGATCGCCAAAAACGCTGGCTGACCGCCATAGTGGGTGGTCTGTAGATAGACATCGACCGGATAGCAACTACCATCAGCCCGCTGATGCACGGTTTCAAAATGCAACTTCGAGACCTGATCTTGCCGCAAGGGCGTGAGTTGCTGTGCCAATTCAGGCGCTGATAGCTCCGGCATAATATCGAGGGGTGTTTTTTGCTGGAGCTGTTCCAGCGAGTAGCCCAGGTTTTCTAATGCGCCCTGATTCGCATACTCAAACTTGAGCGTGTCACTCCAGAACAGATAAATTTCGTTGAGGCTGGCTTCCAGGACAGCCAGCAGCCGATTACGCTCGGCCTCGGCCTGCTTACGGTCACTAACATCCCGACAAATACAGAAATGGACAGCCTCACCATTCAGGACTTCGCGGCTGTAGCTGATTTCCACATCACAGACCGAACCATCCTGACGACGATGCTGCGTTTCAAACCGAGGTGGCAAAAGCACTTCATCTTCAAGAATGGCCTGTAATTCTGCCCGGGAAAACTGGGCATCCCAATCCACCACATTCAGGGTGCCAGTTTCTGCCAGGGAATAGCCGAGCATCTGGGCAAAGCTGTGACTGGCTTGCAAGACATTGCCCTGATGGTTCAACAGCACAATGCCGTCAATCGAGACGTTAAACAGGGTTTTACTCAGCAGGAGTTCTTGTTCCAGAGCAAGTTGTATCTGCTTGCGCTGAGTAATGTCTACCCCGGTGCTCATGAAATATTCCCCAAAGGGAACACTGGTCATGTGGAAGAACTGATCAGTGGGGGGGAAATAGGCTTCCCAGGTGTAGGGTTTGCCCTCTGCAAAAATCTTTTGCACAATCGGCATGAACTGTGCCGTTGCATCATAGGCAAAGATTTCATTGGTCGTTTTGCCGACCACTTCAGAACGTTTTTTGCCCCAGGCGTTGAGCGCCGCAGGATTGGCCTCCAACAATCGCCAGGTCTGAATCGCCCCTTGCTCATCCCGCACGAGCTGCCAGAGATGGACCTCGTGCATCATATTCTCGAACAAGTTGCGATATTGTTCCTCACCTTTTTTCAGGGGACTAATGTCCATAAAGGTGGTCACAATTTGGCAGAGGTGGCCAGTTTCATCAAACTCAGGATGCGCCGAATTAAGGACCCAAATGGGTTCGGCGGTGGGGCCATGCTGAATGCCGACTACCAAGTTATGAACGGTTTTTTGCGTCGCAAGCACCCGCGCCGCAGGGTATTCCTCAACGGGTAATGGACTGCCGTCTTCGCGCAAAAATGTCCAAGCCGGATCAGTCAACTCCTTGCCCAACATCTGTTCGCTGGTGAGGCCGAGCATGCTCTGCGCGATCGTATTGCTGTTGATGACAGTGCCGTTCCCGTCATGAACCACGACCCCAGCCTGTATGCTTTCGAGCAATTCACCCATCAGGCTTTGCGATCGCAGGGTTTGGCTCGCTTCCAGCGCCCGCACTCGCTGCTCCAACTCTTCATAGGTCAATCTTTCAGACATCTGACGTTTCCCTATCTAGTGAGGTGCGCATTCGAGCGTCAGGGGTTGAGACGCACCTCGCGCCAGCAAGTAGCGCGACATGACGCCCAATTCGATTTTTCAACTCGTGACTGATGGGCTTGGGATTGCTTTGGTGAATGTTGTGTGGGCTTATTCAGCATCATCTACCTCTACTTGCTGGCGCACAGCTATGTCGCCAATGCCACCTAATTTTTGATCTCCGGTGATCATGATTCAGACCTGTGATGAGGGTCTGGATTGGGGCCGGCAGCGTTACTAACATCATCCGTGCCGCTCATGCCTTCATACACCTCAAGTTAATCATTTCATTCCTTTCTAAAAGGTTTCCCAATGTAATGAGTGAGGCATAAAACTTAGTGAAACCCAACACTCAATCGTCCGAATGACCTTTACCGCTGTGGCAAACAGCGCCCAGTTAATCTAACGAGGGCAGGCGTAGCAAGGCTGGTCGCAAGGTTACTGGAATTAATTGATGACCGGCCCTCGTGCCCCTTTAGCGCAACCAGGCTTCGATTTGGCGGACGGCGGTTTGGGCGGAGTAGCTGACTCCCGCGGTGCCCTCGCCGGGATGGGTGCAGTCACCTACGAGCCACAGGTTTTGGAAGGGGGTGCGGTTGGCAAAACCGAAGGGGCCGAAGGTGCTGACGCGCATGCCCAGGCCACCCACCGCGCCGCGATCGCGCGCCGTAAACCGCTCAAATGTACGGGGAGTCCCGGCCTCGACATGCACCAAATGATCGGGCCGCAGATCAAAAAATTGGCCGAGGCGCGCGATCGCGGTGTCGGTGTATTGCTGTTTCAGCGCGGCATAGTCATCGGCCTGCTGCCACTGGGTTAAGTCGGTGAACGAAGAAGCAATAATCGTCGCCTTGCCATCTGGAGCGCGGCCATCGCCGGGACGGCTGACCGAGACAAACAGCGAATTATTTTCGCCAATGGGAGCGTCGTAGTCATACAAAAATTGCAGATGGGGCGGACAGTCGGCGGGAATCGCGGCCTGATCCACGCCGAGATAAACCACGAAGGCTCCCGAAGAATCCTCTAGCTTTTCCACTCGTTGGCGATAGCCTTGAGGGGCGTCGTCACCGAGCAGTTTTACCAAGCTTTGCACCGTCACATTGCCCACCACAATGTCGGCGGGTTCGGTCCAGGTTTGGCCCGTTTTTTGACTGCGCACGGTGACGCCAGTGACCTGGTTGTTTTGGGTATGAATCTGTTCAACGCTGTGGCGCATCAAGAGTTTGCCGCCATCCCGTTCCAATGCGGCGACAAGGCGATCGCTCAACACCTGCATACTGCCTTCGAGGTGAAAGAGTCCCTGCGGGGCTTGCGAGACGCCGAGAGCGGTGGCGGCATACAGCAGGGCAGTTTCGTCGGCGTTGACCTGGGAATACAGCTTGAGCTGCATATCTAAAAAGGTCTTGAGGCGGCGATCGCTGGCTAATCCAAATGCTTTCAGCAACTGCCCGACAGTGGAGAAGGTGAATGGCGCAGTCACCAACGTATCGGGTCGCACCGCTGACACCAACTGCCACACATCCCACGCATTACGCGGCGGCAACACGGGCTCCCGTCCTTGAAAACGCCAGCTCGCCTGAAAGAGCGTGTTGAGCAACTGCCAGAACGGCTCACTGCCGGGAAACTGCCGCTGCCGCTCAGCTTGCCATGCCTGGCGATCGCGCCAGACGGAAATCGCCTCCGACTCACCCGGCAGATACACTGCACAGGCCGGATCGCAATGGGTGGCGGCGGGCAGGGGGATGTCGAGTTCGGCAAAAATCTCGTGGTGAATGCCGCCCGGTTCCAGTCCGGCCACCTGAGTCGCACCGACATCAAAGGTAAAGCCGCGCCGCCGAAAGGTGGAGGCACAGCCACCGGGCACGATCGCTTGGTCAAAGGTGATGACGTCATAGCCGCGATGAGCCAACAGGGCAGCGGCGGTGAGCCCCCCAATGCCCCCACCAATCACAACGACTCGCTCTTGTTTGGAATGTCCCGCGACCATGTTTACATTTTGTTACGTCTTCTCATAGTTTAACCGCTGGGCGTCGCTCAACGTCACAGTCATGGCGTGAACCCTGGAGCGTCCGAAGTTCCGCTAAAACCCACCTACTTTGCGTATTGGGATATCAGAAAAAACTCGTTGGATAGGCGTCCTCGCCTGTCCAACCGCACCTGAAACTGAATCCACTATGCAAACTAAAGGCTTAACAGCTTACTTCACGTCAAAATTGCGCCGCCCATCAGCTTTTCATAGCGGCGCTGGAGCTCTTTGCGCAGGATTGGGAGATGGGTTAGTTCGGCGTCTTGCTCGATTAAGGATTCGGCAGCTTTACGGGCGATCGCCAGCGCATCTTGATCCGCCACCAGGCTCGCCAGCGCAAAGTCCGGCAGTCCCGATTGGCGAGTGCCGAGCACTTCCCCCGGTCCCCGAAAGCGCATGTCCATCTCCGAGATAAAGAAACCGTCTTGCGAGTCTTCCAGCACTTTGAGTCGCTGTAGTGCCAGGTCGTTGCGGGTGCTGCTCATCAATAGACAGAAGGACTGGGCTGCCCCCCGACCGACGCGACCGCGCAACTGGTGCAGTTGGGAAAGGCCAAACCGTTCCGCATGTTCGATCAGCATGACGGTGGCGTTGGGCACGTCCACCCCCACTTCCACCACCGTGGTGGATACCAGGATGTGGGTATGGCCGTCGCGGAACTGGCTGATGGCGTCGTCTTTTTCCGCCGAGGACATGCGTCCGTGGAGTAGGCCGACTTTGAATTCGGGAAAAATCACTTCTTGCAGGCGCTGATGCTCGTCGATCGCCGATCGCAAATCCAGCTTTTCCGACTCTTCCACCAGGGGCAGCACAATGTAGACTTGTCGCCTCTGGGCAATTTCGCGACGAATCAGGTCGTAGGCGTGGTTGCGATCGCGGCCCCGCAGCAGGGTCGTTTTGATGGCTTTACGTCCCGGCGGCAACTCATCAATCTGGCTCACTTCTAAGTCGCCGTGCAGGGTCAGCGCCAGCGTCCGAGGAATCGGGGTCGCTGTCAGCGTCAACACATGGGGATTGTCGCCCTTGCGCTGGAGCCGCGCCCGCTGCTGCACGCCAAAGCGATGCTGTTCATCGATCGCCACCAAGCCCAACCGCTGAAACTGCACCGGATCTTCAATCAGGGCGTGGGTACCCACCAGCAGGGGCAGTTCCCCCGTCAAGAGTTCGCTGTGAATCTGTTTGCGCTTGGCAGTGCGCGTGGAACCCGTGAGCAACTCCACGGGCAAATTCAGCGCGTTGAACCAGCCCACTAGTTTGCGATAGTGCTGCTCGGCCAACACCTCCGTCGGGGCCATCAGCGCTGCTTGGTATCCGGCTTGGATGGCCGCCAAAATCGCCACCACGGCGACCACCGTTTTACCGGAACCGACATCGCCCTGTACCAGCCGATTCATCGGCGTCGGCTGTTGAATATCGGTCAAAATTTCGTTGACGACTCGCTGCTGCGCTCCCGTAAAGGCAAACGGCAGGTTGTCATAAAACTGATCGATCAGCGCTCCGGTGGGCGGCAAAATCACCGATGTGGCTTCTTTGCGCCGTTCTTGGCGGCGGCGCAGCAGACCCAGTTGCAGATAAAAGAATTCATCAAACACCAGGCGATGGCGGGCTTCCTGCAAGCCTTCTTCGTCCTTGGGAAAGTGGATGTGGGCGATCGCGACGGGCAGCGGCACCAGGCCAAATTCCTGACGGATCGCTTCCGGCAGGGGATCGACCAGTTCAATGGCCGCGGGCATCGCAGAAGCAACGGCCCGCCGCACCAACGTCGCCCCCACCCCCTCCGTTAGCGGATACACGGGCACAATGCGCCCCACCGTCAGCGACTCGGGATCGCCATCCGGCCCATCCAGCACTTCCAAATCAGGGCTGTCGAGGGTGATGCCGTATTTATTCTTCTTGACCAGGCCCGATGCCGCGACGATCGCCCCGGTGGGATACTTCCGCTTTTGCCCCTGTTGCCACCCCGCATTGCGAAACCGCTTCCCCGGCCAGAATTTGGTGATGCGCAGTTGCCCAGTGGAGTCTTTGAGCACCAATTCTTGAATCGTGAGATTGGGATTTTTAGGACTGCTGAAGCAGGTCGATCGCGTCACGGTACCCACCAGGGTCACCGTCTCCCCCGGCTGCAGCTCCCGAATGGCGACCTGTTGGGCGTAGTTAATGTAGTCGCGGGGATAGTAGTGCAGCAAGTCCAGCGCAGTGAAAATGCCCAGTTTTGCCAACCGTTCCGCATTCTTCGGCCCGACGCCCTTCAGATAGGTGACGGGCTGCTCTAACGGCGGTGTCTTGCTGGAAAAGGCCGAGTGGGTAGCGGGCGATCTCCCCGATTTTTCCTGACTATTCTGATTCCCCGCACGAGACGATTTCCCCGCAGCTGCCTTAGCCGTGGACTTTTGAGTTTTGGCAGCGGGTGTGGCCTGTTCTAAAGACTTCTGGGTTTCGTAAATGGTCTTGCGGGTTTCGGCGACAAGGTACTGACGGGCCGCAAAACTCATTTCACCATAGCGACGGTAATCGGCGGCCAGCGATCGCCACACGCCTCGTTTGTCCTCTGACAACGGCTCCGGCGGCGACGCCAACTCGCCGTGCAAAAACTCACTAAACCGCTGCTGATGCCCCTCCAGATCATTGAAGCCCCGCTCAGCTTCCACCATCAGCGCCCGCTGTAAGCGACTCCAATCCGGCGTTTTATCGTTAGTGGGCACTTCACTCATCAGCTCGGCCGAGAGGCGATTTTCATTCCACAGACTAACGCCAATCCCGCGTCAATCATGCAGCTCATTGCTGCTTTAGGATTTTAGCCCAAGCACCCACGCATCCAGCATGACCGCGATAGACCGACCCGGCATGAATGCCCCTGAGCCTGACTTGGCACCTGAGCGGGCTGCTGGCACTGCCCATCATCGGCCTGATCGCGTCACTCCCAAAGATAAAAAAACAGCGATCGCCAGCCGCTCAAGGGGACGGGTCCCTTGAACTGTTCCAAACCACATCGGTTGAGCCGACAGGGACCCGTCCCCTGCCACGATCATCGGTGCATTCGCCAAACCGCATATTGGGCAAACTAGGCGAAATTGAGGTCATTCATGCAGCGGCGAAATTTTCTGACACTATCCGGTTTGACGCTGTTAGGAGCCGTCAGCCCTGCCTGTGGTGAACAAGCACCCGGCACCAGGGCAGCCACCAGCCAACAGCGTGTAGTCGTGATTGGCGCAGGCTTGGCCGGGTTGGCCGCGGCCCGAGAGTTGCACAACAACGGCTACGACGTGGTGATCGTGGAGGGGCGCGATCGCATCGGGGGGCGGGTTTGGACGAGTCTCGATTGGCCCGATATGCCCTTGGATTTGGGAGCCAGCTGGATTCATGGCACCCAAGGCAACCCCATCACGGAGTTGGCGGACCAGATCAATGCCCAACGGGTGGTGACGAGTTACGACCGGGCCATCACGTACAACACGGCTGGAGCCCCCCTGACCGCCGCCGAAGCCAGCCTTATGGCCGATCTGAGAGCGCAGGTGTTGCGGGCGATCGCCGCCGCCCAAGAGGCCGAAACTGACACCTCAATTCAGCAGGTCATGGCACCCCTACGACAGCCGTTAGAGCCCGACTCCGAAGCAGCTCGCTTCATCAATTTCATCCTGAGCAGTGAAATCGAACAGGAATATGCCGGCAGCATCGACCAGCTCTCCAGCCATTGGTATGACAGCGATCAACAGTTTGAGGGTGACGAGGCGCTATTTTTACCAGGATTTCAGGTCATTCCCGAGTTTCTCGCTCAGGGATTAACCCTTGAACTGGGGCAAGTGGTGCAAGCGATTCACTGGCAATCTGCCCCGCTGCGCGTCATCACTCAGCAAACTGAATTTCTGGCCGATCGCGTTGTAGTGACTTTGCCCCTGGGAGTGTTGCAAGCGGATACAGTGCAGTTCGTCCCCACCTTGCCCCCAGACAAGCAGGCCGCGATCGCTCAACTGGGCATGGGCGTGTTGAACAAATGCTATCTGCGATTTCCTGACAGTTTTTGGCCTGCTGATGTGGATTGGTTAGGCCATATTCCCGCTAATCCTGGGGAGTGGGTCGATTGGGTGAGCTTTCAGCGAGTCGCCAATCAGCCGATTTTGCTGGGATTTAATGCCGCCCATCAGGGAAGAGCGATCGAAGCGTTGTCAGATCAACAAATTGTTGACAGTGCCATGCAAACCCTGCGAACCATCTACGGCGACCCCATTCCCGAGCCGACGGACCATCAAATCACCCGTTGGGCCGCCGATCCGTTTGCGCTGGGCTCCTATTCATTCAACGCCGTGGGGTCAGCGCCGACTATGCGCCATCACCTGGCGGCACCGCTGGAAGCATCGGTATTCTTTGCGGGCGAAGCGACCAATGGAGACTACTTTGGCACAACCCACGGAGCCTATTTGTCCGGCGTGCGGGCCGCTCGTGAAATCATGGCGCAGTAAGCCGTCCGCTCCGACAATGCTGCTCTATCTTCGACTATGCAAACCAAGCCCCACAGGGGATTTGAGCAGGGTCAGATGCTATACAGTTACCAGCGGCTTAACGAATTGCCCATACGACCAATCTTGACTTGGACTCATGTCGGCTGCCTATGATGAGCCAAAACACTGCCATCCTGTACACGCTGGCTGTCGCTGGGGTGATCGGTTTTCAGATCTGCCTGATGGCCGGTGCGCCTTGGGGACGACTGACTCAGGGGGGACAGCATGAGGGGGCGCTGCCTATGTCTGGGCGAGTCGCCGCGGGTGTGTCCATTGTGTTGCTGGCGTTCATGGGGGCGGGCATTACTTCAGCGGCAGGCCTACCGCCCCATTGGCCCGAGTGGACAGGCTGGGTAGCACTGGGGATTCAGGCATTGAGCACGCTGTTGAACTGGATAACGCTGTCTGCCCCAGAGCGGCGACTGTGGGCTCCGATCACCAGCATCATGCTGGGACTGGCAACCTACACGGTTCTGATCGATGCGTAACGCCCCGTCCATGACTGTAGAATTTCTTCATGGCTCCCAATGATATTGACCACCTGCAAGCGGTGCTGGCCCGTGTCTTTGAGTTTTCGCCCGCTGATCTAGCGGCCAACCGGATGGGGCTGATTTCGGACGCGCAAAAGGCTCGCATCACCCAAAAACACGCTGCAAATTGCCGGATTGCTTGGCAGATATTCACCCTCATTTTTGGCCTGGGCTTTCTGGGATTCTCGGCGGATATGATTCGCAATGACAATCTGGGGGTGGACACCGTGCTGATTTACTTGGGCGCTACAGCTTTTTGGGGCTCGGTTGTGTGGGCCTTCATTATTTACCACCGACTGCAGATGCAGCGGACTCTGCGGGAAGGCAGTGTGAAGCCCGTGGCCGGACCAATCCAACTCTTTACGGAGCGGGGCGAGAGAATGCAGAGCCGATATTTTGGCGTCGATCGCCACAAGTTCAGGATTGATAACTACAAAGATTTTGCAACGCTCCAGCGAGCAGGATTAGCGGGACGGAAAGCCACTGTATACGTTGCACATCCAAACCGCAGTCTGTTGTCTGTGTTGCTGCAAGCTTGAGGGCGATCGCTGTCCCTCAAAAAAGTCAGATCAGTCCCCAGCTGGAGAGAGCAGAGCAGGGATGACGCTGAAGTTATTCATCAACGGCGTCAAGCCGACGGTTAATATGATTTGGCTAAAGGCAAAAGTGATGACTGCTTCTGGCGTGCAACGTTAGGCAGCAGCTATACGTCTGTGCTGAACCTGAAACCCGAGGAACCCGTTATGGTGAGCGAGCAAGATATCCAGCATCTACGTCGGTGCATAGAATTGGCCGCTGAGGCGCTAGCGCTCGGGGATGAGCCTTTCGGCTCTGTGCTGGTCGCGGCGGACGGCGAAGTGCTGTTTGAAGATCACAACCATGTCGCCTCCGGTGACCAAACTCGCCATCCAGAGTTCGAGATTGCCCGGTGGGCGGCAGCCAATATGACCTCGGAAGCTAGAGCCGCCGCCACCGTCTATACCTCGGGTGAGCATTGTCCGATGTGTGCCGCTGCCCACGGCTGGGTCGGACTGGGACGGATCGTGTACGCGAGTTCCTCCGAGCAATTGGCCTCCTGGCTGAGCGAACTCGGCGTTCCCGCCCCACCCGTCCGCACGCTACCCATCCGTGACATCGTGCCCACTATAGAAGTTGACGGGCCAGTGCCCAGTCTGGCCGAACAGGTACATGACTTACATCGTCGTCTCCACAGCAAGACAATGTGAAGCCCGTGGTAGCTCTCAGGAGCAACAAGGTTTAGTTTCAGAGCAATTCTCTGAATCAGGACTACAAAACCCGTCTCTTCAAAGCCCCTCTCCCAAGTTTGGAAGAGGGGTTGGGGTGAGGGCCAGGTCTAGCGGCAAAGTACAGCACTGGTATCACCCCATCGCTATCCCCCAAAATGACGGATGCGTTAGCTGTCGACGGTTTTGGTGACATGTTCGGGGCAGTCTAATCGCAAATCGCCATCGCCAAACGGCGCATCGACCAAATTGCAGTGATGGGGGCGATCGCGGTCATCGTAAACATTGGGGTTGAAGTAATGGCAGGTGACGCACATCCGCGAAACCGGAATTTTTTGGTCTTCCTGAAGTTGGTGAATGATGGTCGTCAAGCCTTTGAAAAAAATCGTTTGCTCCTCTGAGGGCAGCGTTTCCACCGCATCTAGCAGGAAGTCGGGCCAGTCAGCGGCTTTGGCCGCTTGTTGGTGCCCCTCAGGCGTCAGCCGAATCGCGATCGCCCGGCGATCGTCCGTGGCCCGTTCCCGCGAGACTAATCCCTTTTTGACCAGTGATGACACTGCTTCACTCGCCGTTGCGGGCGTCGTCGCAATGCCCGCCGCGATCGCTGACAAGCGCATATCTTTGTCTGGGGTGGCCTGTAGCAATGCCAAGATCTGGCCCTGGGTCGGTGTGAGTCCTTGGGACTCGGCCCCCACCCAGGCCTGACTCCGCAGAGCCGTGCAGATTTTAGAGAGACCCGCGATCGTCCGTTGAGCGATCGGGTCATTCATCGTGTCAAACGGATTGTTCATGGAACGTGTGCACAGAGTTCGCTGCAAGCGCTTGCTGGAGCATTAACTCCACCGCTGATTCAGACCGATGTCCAAACCACTGTGCCCATATCCTAGAGCTTTCATCCAATAGAATCCACGATGGCGTGCCGCGTAGATGATTACTGCGGAAGGTGTAGCCAGCAGATACCAGTTTAGGGACAGACGATGACTCAACCGCATCGCCTGGAGTCTGGCCATCTGGCGCATCAAACGCCACCGGAAACCGCATCGGCACGGTGTAAGCCGTTTGTCCCTGCTGTGCCAAATGGAGTTTTGTCATGCCAACGACTTCGCCTGTGGTCAGCAGCCGACGAGTATTGTCCGCCGTGTTCAGGTCAAAATCTTCGAAGGCGGTTGAGAGGCCGAGGATGTTGACGCGATCGCCATACTGGTCGTGTAACCGAGCCGCCAACGGCAACGCATACATGAAACAACCCGGACAATTCACCTGAAACACCAGCAGCAAATTTAACGGTCGCAGAGCAAACTCACCCTGCAAAACTTCAGAGATCTTCATCTGAAAAATGACCATTACAGCCCTCCTATGTGAGCAGTGGTCGATGACTAAAAACCGTCTCGACATTCACCGAGGTATCCCGAACTCAATGCCTACCGGACGGTATCGAGTTGGGAACACCTCAGCTAGTCATGAACCTCGATGCGCCGAGAAGTCAGTCCGCATCGTGCCGGACCCCATAGGGCAAACTCAGATCGCCTGACCCCACGCTGTACACCTCATACACGCCCAGGGTGGGACGACTGGCGTCGCTGGTGTTTACCTGCATGTAGGCAGTGACCGCATCAAAGTTGAAGTCGGTGTTGTGGTCAACCCGTTGGGCCGGCACCAATACCCGCAGAGTCTCTTGGTCAGTCACCACCGAAAAACCTGGAGAATCAAGATAAATCGTCATGCCGGGATTGGTGGGCGGCATCACAACCGAGGCATCATCCGCCGCAAATTCGGCTACCGAGAGACCCCCCGGTACGCGATTGTCCCCCGTCAGCACCACCCAATGGGTATGCCAAATCACGCCATCATTCGCGTAGTCGGCATCATTGTCCTCGTCCCACAGCGGGGTGTCATCAAAATCGGGATGGGAAGTAACCGCCAACGCCAAAATGCCATCCACGCCCCCAAACCCGACCGCTGCCGGACTCAGCGTGGTGGGAAAGACATACCCCAATACCGGAGCCCCATCTAGCTGACCAGCGGACTGTGGCAAAGTCGCCCCTACAACCCCTGCCAACTGCTGTTCAAAAACCAACAAATCCAACTCTTCCAGATATTGAATCTGAGTCGACTGAATGTCGAGCGCTGGCGATCGCGGCGTCGCGACCACCGCCTGACCATACGACGGACTGGCAAAGCTCAAACCACCCGCCAACACCAATCCCGCACTCAGCAAACCGACAAATAATTTCATGGCGACAACTCCTTTAGTTAGGAATACCAATTAATTGGACTCCTAAACAATAATCGGCGGATTAAAACCTGTCAATAGTCATCTCGGGTTTAGCTAAATGGATGGCCGCTATCCTGACCCAGCAGTTCAAAGTGGCTGAGGTCGGCTAATCTTGCTGGAGGCTAGTAAACCTGGGGGCAATGCCAAGGATATTGCGCGATCGCCTGGTCTCAGGAATGGCAAAATAGGGCAAGTTACGAACCTGATTACGAGACAGCCTGGTTATGCCAGCCATGCCACCCAGCGGACTGTGCTCAAGGGTCGGCATCGTCCCCCAGGGGCAATCTTGGCAATGTCTATCGCTGGGTAGCAGTGAACCAGATGTTAATCAATTGCGGAAAGCGATGAACTACAAAGATTTCATCACAGTTGAACCAGGTAAGCGAGGGGGCAAGCCCTGTGTCCGGGGTTTGCGCATCACAGTGTATGAAGTATTGGAATATCTGGCCTCTGAGATGACCGAAGCCGAAATCCTGGACGACTTTCCTGACCTCACCCGCGAAGATTTGAAAGCCTGTATTGCCTATGCCGCCGATCGCGAACGCCGGTACATGACGGCTTCCTGAGTCTCATGCGGTTGCTCTTTGACGAAAATCTGTCCCCGAAACTGACTAGTCGCCTGAGCGATCGCTTTCCCGACTCCTTGCACGTTCGAGATATCGGGATGAAAGCGACAGTTGACAGTTTGGTTTGGGACTATGCCAAAGCCCACGACTTGATGATCGTCTCCAAGGATGCAGACATGCATGACTTGAGTTTGGCTCTGGGTAATCCACCCAAGGTGATTTGGATACGCCTCGGAAATTGCTCGACAGCCCAAGTAGAAGACTTATTACGTCAGCACTATCAGGTAATTGTTCAGTTCTATCAAGACGCCACCGTATCGCTACTCGCCTTGCCATAACGGTGTTGCCGTCAGGGAATTGCACTCGTTTAGCGATCGCGCCCGTCGCTACCCAAGGAATGGCAAAATAGGGCAAGTTACGAACCTGATTACGGGGACACTTAGACTTATGCAAGCCAAGCTTCAAACGGCATTTGCCCAGGGCCAAGCACTGAAAATCATTAGTGGCCTGACGAATTTTGATCGCGATCGCGTGGCGGCGGTGGTGCGGGCGGCCGACCAAGGCGGTGCGACGTTTCTGGATATCGCTGCCAATGCAGACCTCGTGCGCATGGCGAAGGAACTGACCGACTTGCCCATTTGCGTATCGGCGGTAGAGGCCGAGGCATTTGTCGCGCCTGTGGCCGCTGGTGCAGACTTGATTGAGATTGGTAACTTCGATGCCTTTTATGCCCAGGGCATCCGATTTGAGGCGGCTGAGGTATTGGCGCTGACTCAGCAAACCCGAGCCTTGCTGCCGGACATCACCCTGTCCGTGACCGTGCCCCACATTCTCGCGTTGGATGAGCAAGTGGCTTTGGCAGAAGCCCTGGTCGCAGCGGGTGCCGACATCATTCAAACCGAAGGCGGCACCAGCAGTGCGCCCACCCACAGCGGCACTCTGGGCCTGATTGAAAAAGCCGCTCCCACTTTGGCCGCAGCGCGGGAAATTTCTCGCGTGGTCTCTGTCCCCGTGCTCTGTGCGTCGGGTCTGTCCGACGTGACCGCGCCCATGGCAATCGCCGCTGGGGCCGCAGGCATTGGCGTCGGCTCCGCCGTCAACAAGCTCGACAATGAGCTGGCGATGGTCGCAGTAGTGCGCAGCCTGGCAGAAGCGCTGCAAACCGTAAATCGGGCCGCGATCGCTCGCTAAAACCTCAACCAAAAGGGGACGGTTCCTTTGTCTAAGTCCTTGACGTATCGGTATTCGAAAAGGAACCGTCCCCTGGAATGCGAATAGATGCCCTAAAAAGCAAAAAAAGCCCAGCAGTGCTGGGCTTTTGAGTATCTTTTGGATTCAAGTTTTGAATTTATCGGTTTGATTTAAGTGGATCTATAGTTGCTGACTAACATAACGCTGTTTACACAAAAACGGAGTCACTTTCGCAGAACCGATACATTACTTCATAGGTTTCTCAGATTGGTTGCAGAAAACGGGGTGGCACATGGCTGCCCCGTTTTCTTGTGATGGACCGCTCTCCAGGTCGGTGATTCGCGAGCCTTGGGCAAATTATGCGGCGATCGCGAGTCCCCGGTGTCGCAACAGAGCCTGAGTGCTCGGCTCCCGTCCCCGGAAAGATTTGAACACTTCCATCGGATGCTGACTGCCCCCCAACGCCAATACTGTGTTGCGGAAGCGGCGTCCCGTTTCCACAATGGCGCTTTCATCCTCTAGCCCCGCTTCTTCAAATGCGGCAAAGGCATCCGCACTCAGCACCTCAGCCCAGAAGTAGCTGTAGTATCCTGCCGCATAGCCCCCGGCAAAGATATGGCCAAACGCACAGAGGAAGGCGTCTTCCGGCAGCGGCTTCATGACCGTCGTGTTTTCAGAGAGGCGATCGCGCACGTCCCAAATCGTCTCATCGCCACCGGGCTGATAGCGGTGGTGGAGTTCGATATCCAGCCAGCCAAAGTTGACCTGACGCAAAATCGCGCTGCCGGTCATGAAGTTGCGGGCGGCCAAAATCTTCTGATACAGATCCTCGGGCAAAGGCTCACTGGTTTCATAATGCCGCGCTAATTTCAGCAGGGTTTCCCGGTGATAGCACCAGTTCTCCATAAACTGGCTGGGCAATTCCACCGCATCCCATTCCACATTGTTAATGCCCGCCGCCCCGGAGTAATCCACCGTGGTCAGCATGTGCTGTAAGCCGTGACCAAATTCGTGGAAGAGCGTTTCCACTTCGCGGAAGTTCATCAAGCTGGGTTTGCCATCCACCGGAGGCGACTGGTTGCACACGAGATAGGCCACCGGCAAACGTACTTGACCTTTGACGTTGCCCCGGTTCACACAGTCATCCATCCACGCGCCGCCCCGTTTTTCTGCCGGACGGCTGTAGGGATCGAGATAAAAGTGAGCGATCGCCTCTCCCGTTTCGCCCGCCACTTGGAAGTAGCGCACATCGGGATGCCATACCGGCGCTTCCTCATCCGCTGGGGTGATCGTCACACCAAACAGTCGCTTCGCCAACGCAAACAGCCCATCGAGCACCTGCGGTAAGGGGAAGTAGGGACGCAGCTCCTCATCGTTCAGGCCGTACAGCTCTTCCCGCATCCGCTCCGACCAAAAGGCCACGTCCCACTGCTTCAATTCTTCGGTGAAACCGCGATCGCGAGCAAATGCGGTCAGCTCTTCTAACTCCCGAGTGGCCGCTTTATAGCTGGCGCTACGTAGCTCTTCCATCAGCTGTTCCACCGCTGCCACCGAGGGAGCCATTTTGCGAGCGATGCTCAGATCAGCATAGGTGTCATAGCCGAGAATATCGGCCACTTGTTGGCGCAGTGCCAGCGTGCGCTCAATAATCGGTTGGTTATCCAACTCGCCGGAGGCCGCCCGCGAAATGAACGCCCGATAAACCTGCTCTCGCAAATCGCGGCGACGGCTGTGCTGCAAAAATGGCACATAGCTCGGGTAGTCGAGGGTAATGACCCACGGGCCGTTCTCTGCCGTGGCGTCTTCGTGTCCGGCTCCCTTGGCCGCCTGCGCTGCGAGTCCGAGCAGACTCTTAGGCAGACCCTCGATGTCTTCCGGCGTTTTCAAAACGAGTTGAAAGGCTTTAGTCGCATCCAAAACATGGTTGGAAAACTTCGTAGAAAGTTCTGCCAACTCTTGCTGAATTTGGTTGAAGCGCTCTTTCGTTTCGCCCTCTAAGCCAACGCCTGAGAGTTCCGCATCCCGAATAGCCGCTTCAACAATGCGCTGTTGAGCGGCGGTCAGTTCACCCCACAGGGCCCCTGCTCGGATTTGCTTAAATGCATCATACAAAGGCTTACTCTGGCCCAATTGATTGGCAAACTGAACGAGTCCTGGCTGCACGGCTTCGTAGGCGGCCCGCAGTTCAGGACTATTTTTAACGCCCATCAAGTGACCAATGATGCTCCAGCTCCAGCCCAGCCGCTCTTCAATCTGCGTCAGCGGTTCGACTAGTCCGGCCCAAGTCGGCTCAACCGTTTTTTCGAGCGTTTCCAGCTCGGCAGCCAGTTCCGTTAATAGGACTTGAATACCGGGTTCAATATGCTCCGGTTGAATCTCTTGAAAGGGTGGCAACCCTTGACCAATTAGCAGAGGATTTTTTTGCACAGTTGCAGTCATAACAGTCTCACGTTGCGTTAACAGAGCATCGACTCATCAGTAAGATCAGCATAGCCGGGGAGCATGCCCAGTGAGGCAAACTTGGGCGATCGCCCACTCCACTGCCGTCACCCTTTCACCTTAAATAATAGGATCGGGGCACCGTCGGCTCGGCTGCATGAATACAGACACGCCCAAAAGCGTATTCATTATGAGTTCATGTTAGCGCGTCATCAAGGTCTCGTGGCGGCAGTATAGAATGTGAAAAAGGTTGTTTTTAGATTTATTTAAGCTTCATGACTCTAACTGTTGGTGATCCGGCTCCTGAGTTTGCGCTGCCAGATGCCGAGGGCAATACCGTTAAACTGCAAGATCTCCAGGGCAAGTGGGTGGTGCTGTATTTTTATCCCCGGGATAATACTCCTGGCTGTACCAAAGAAGCTTGTGGCTTTCGAGATGCTTACAGCGAATACACCGACAGCGATGTGGTGGTCCTGGGCGTGAGCACCGACGATGCTAAATCGCACACCAAATTTGCCACCAAATATGATTTACCTTTTCCGTTGCTGGTGGATGAAGGGGGGGCGATCGCCAGCGAGTATGGCAGCTATGGCCTGAAAAAGTTCATGGGCAAAGAATATATGGGCATTACCCGCAGCACTTTTATCATTGACCCAGAGGGTAAGCTGGCCAAAATCTATCGCAAGGTCAAACCTGAGCCCCATGCTCAAGAGGTGCTGCAGGACATCGCCGAGTTATCCAGTTAATGCCGAGAACGTCATCCAGTGCCACCGTCGGTCAACCCTGGCAGCGCGCCATTCGGACGTTGCTGGGGTTATTGTTGCGCCGCCCCTTAGTGGGCGTCTGTGTCATTCCAATTTTGCCAGACGGTTCAGTGGTGCTAATGCGCCGCCGCGACACTGGTCTCTGGTGTTTTCCCGGTGGCCTCATCGACTGGGGCGAAGACGTAGCCACCGCAGCCCGGCGAGAACTTGCCGAAGAAACCAACCTCAACATCGCAAAAATTGGCCGATTGGTGGGGGTCTATTCCTCTCCCCAACGCGATCCTCGATTTCATTCCATTTGCGTGGCGATCGAAGTATTTGCCACCGGCGTACCCCAGGTCAATGACCCAACAGAAGCCTTGGCTGTACAAACGTTTTCGTGGTCTGACGCAGAAACGCTACCGCTAGACCACGACCATGCTCAACATCTGCAAGATTATCTCGCCCATCGAATTGTCGTCTTGTAAATCGGCGATCGCCATCCACACGACTGCTAAGACACTGCAGCGCTCATTGAAGACGGTTTTTCAACGTCGCTGACAGCATTCACGAGGCAGCGATGTCGCTATTTTCAGCGATCGCAGCTAACCCATCAGCGCGGTGCGGCCTCAGTTACTGGCCATGGCCCCGGCCAACATCGGCATAATTTCACTACAGACTTCATAGAAGCCCGTTTTGGGGGGCTCGGCAAATAAGTGGGAAATTTGGCTCAGCGCCTCGTCATACACCTTGGTGTGATGCTCAGTCATATCGCCGGGATTATCCCAAAAAATGATGGCGATGCCGCGATCGCTATCCGGTTCTTGCAGCAGATAGGCTCCGTCAAAGCCTTCTCCGGTATAAGTCGAAACCGCCTTTTCGTAGAGTTGGCGCGCTTCTGAAAAGCACCCGGGCTTAAATTCGCCAATGGCGATGTAGGCATATTTATGCTTCAGACAGTCTAAAAAATCGGTCATGATGTTTGCTTCCTCAATATCGTTTAGCGCTTGGGGGGGAACTGACAGGACTTACTGACGGTGGAAGCAGCCCTAGCCATCGATTGAGATGCCTGTACCGTAGCAAACTTCATTTCAGCAATTTCTGCCCAGCAAAGATTATTCATCTCTGAGCGACCAAGCTGTAATATCCCTTCACCCGGCAGCCTGCCCCCCAAACCCGGCTGGATGTGTTTTCCTAAAAGAAACCCCGCACACATTGAGTCGCAATCTATGGATCTGGGTGAAAGCTTACGGATGGCGGTCAAAACCCTCACCGCTAATAAATTACGCAGCAGCTTGACCATGCTGGGCATTGTGATTGGCAATGCTTCCGTCATTTCGATGGTGGGGATTGGCGAAGGGGCACAGCGCTATGTGAATGACCAGTTACAAACCCTCGGCCCTAATGTGCTGTTTATTGCCCCCGGCAATCGCGAAACGCGAGAACTCGGCGGGCTCGATATTCCGCGCACATTAGTGGTGGCCGATGCCCAGGCGATCGCCGAACAAGTGCCCTCAGTCGTCGGCGTCGCCCCGGAATACAGCACCCGCAATCTAGTCACCTTTCGCAATCGCAACACGAACACCAGCGTCGTCGGCACGAGCGAACAGTTTTTACAAGTGCGCAGTTTTGAAATGGGTCAGGGACGCTTCATTTCTGAACTCGATCTTCATCGCCGCAGTCAGGTAGCGGTGTTGGGAGCGACCCTAGCGGAACGGCTATTTGACGATACCTTGCCCATTGGCCAGTCGATTCGCGTCAATGGCACCAGTTTTGAAGTCATTGGCGTTATGGCCCAAAAGGGGTCGAACTTAGGCCTGGATTATGACGACGCGGTGCTGCTGCCGATTACCACCCAGGCCAGTCGCTTAGTGGGGCGGCGACAGTCGCCCTATGGCATTGAGGTGTCGTTTATCTCAGTTTCGACCAAAGACCGAGAAAGCATGAGCACCGCAGCGTTTCAGATTACCAATTTGCTGCGGCTGCGGCACGACATTCGCGGCGAAGATGATTTCTTTATCCAAAGCCAAGATACGCTGCTCAGCATTGCCGAGACGATTACTGGAGCATTGACAGTAATGCTTGCGGCGATCGCGGGCATTTCGCTGCTGGTTGGCGGCATCGGCATCATGAATATCATGCTGGTTTCCGTTCGCGAACGCACCCAAGAAATTGGTTTACGGAAGGCGATCGGCGCTTCACAGCAAGACATTTTGACCCAGTTTTTGATTGAGGCCATCATTTTGTCCATCGCGGGCGGTTTGGTTGGCACCGGCCTGGGCATCAGCGGCGTGGTGTTGATTGGGGCATTGACCCCGTTTGAAGCGGGCGTGTCAGGCTCGGCGATCGCGATCGCGGTCGGCGTCTCCGGCGGCATTGGCCTATTTTTCGGCGTGTTTCCGGCCCGACAAGCAGCTAAGCTAGACCCGATTGTGGCGCTACGCAGCGCTTAAACATCGGTAAGCAAAACCCATCCTGATGAGCCATCAATTTCAGTCTGGAGCAGCCAAGACCCCGGGCAGCGATCGCCTAGCAGCAATATTTCATGACCTTTTGGCAAGGGTCTTTTTCAACTTTCTGGCTCTTCATCCATGCAAATGCTGGGATGTGGGAATATTTTGACTAGGAACCATCCTGAATGTGCGTCTAAATTTCTGCTAGCTAGATAACATGTGAATGACTCTCGCGATCAACGGTATTGAAACCCTTGACTATTCTGAAGCAGAGTACCTATGAAACCCAGACCGATCCCCAAGCGTTACAGGGGGTACTGTCTTGGTTTGATGAGTTTCATGCCTTGCCCATTCCCCAAGAAGATTGGCTGCAATGTCAACTGGCGCTGATTGAGGGGTTCACCAATGCGGTGCGCCATGCTCATAAAGGATTACCGCCAGAAACGCCAATCGCCATTACAATCACCATCACCCATGACTATCTGGATATGAAAATCTGGGATCATGGGCCGGGCTTTGATTTCCAAGCCATGCTAGATCATAAGCTGGAAACCACCAACGCCGACTCAGAGGGGGGGAGAGGGCTGCGCATTATGTATCGAGTAGCCGACATTGTGCAATATGAACGCATGGCCGATGAACGAAACTGCCTCCACATTCGCAAGTCGTACTCTAGCCCTCAGGCTTAAGCCCCAGCCTCAACTGAGAAGCTTTTTCCGCGAACCTAGCCACAGCTTCACGCATCGGTAGCGCGGCTAAGGAATCAGGATTTTATAAAATCCAAGTTTTGTCTGGCAGACATCTTGCCTGCTCTTGAACAGCCGAGACGGCTGTTCACACTTAATTTAATTCCAATTCCTAAGTTATGGCCGACGACCCAAGATTTGACCTCGTCACGCTGCGCTAATCTCGCCTACGCCAGCGGCCAATATCTCAGATAATCGACTCACCATAACGCCGGGATCGCTTCTTGATCAGTCGGGGGTGGCGTCTCCGGAGCCGGAGTTGAGGGGGGCGTCGTGCTGGGCGGCACGGGTGGCGTGGCGTTGGGGTCAGTCGGCGTGGGCTCGGTAGCGCCAGGATTGATGTTAGGTTGCGCAGTCGTGCCATTGGCCACGTTGGGCAGACGCTCGATCGCTTCTGGAGAAGTTTGACGCAGCACATACTGCCCTGCCCCAGCAATCCCCGTTTGGGTTGCGCCCGTCGCCGCTGAAGAAGGATTCGCCGACAGTGAACTGCGAGAGCGCCGCAGCATATCCTGGCTGTTGCCAATGCCCAGCAGCGTCAAAAAGGCGATCGCCCCCAGCACGGCTGCTAATACGTATCGATTCATGCGATGGCCCTCCCGACTTGCTTGCAGTCAAGCTGGTTCCATCATAGTGCTGATTTACTGATTGGTCACGGAGACTCAGACTACCGCTGTTCTCATCCGATTAAATCAAAGCGGCAAACGCTGACTCATCAGGCTCTGAGTAGCTGGATAATCGCGAGCGATCGCTCTCACCACATCAAGAAGGTTTCCGCTTCACCAGACTAGAAGAGGGATTAAATGCATCGATCGCTTCCCCCAGAGCCGAGGTGAGGGTTTTACGGGTTTCGGCGTGAGCGTGTTTTTCGGCATTCAGCGCATTTTGCAGTTGGTCGCAGGTTTGTAAGGCTTTGATTAGCTCTGCCCGCAAGCCTTCGACCGAGTCAAGATTAGTGCTGTCGAGATGATTTTCGAGTTCAGCGGAGATCGCGTCAGCATGGTGCGATCGCAAAGTCGATAATTCGGTGCGTAGGGTCGCCTCAGTCGCCTTCAGAGTCTCCACATCAGCTCGCCGTTGCTGGGCTTCGGCATCATAGAGTTGCCGCCAGTTCGCCGCACTTTGATAAGCCTGATCACGCTCTTGACGCACAGCTTCTAACTGTTGCTGTAGGGTGCGAATTTCCGTTAGCCAGCGGGTGATTTCTTGAGTCATGGAACACAGGGGGCAATAACGACTCGCTCCAGCCAGACATGCTGCTGGTACTAAAAGAGTAGCGCTTTCAATGGACCTGGCGTGGGCAATACAATCAGCACCAAGAGGGTTAAAGCGATGAGTCCCCAGAGATCGCGCTTGTCATCGAGCTCACTCACGTCATTTAGGGCAGGTTCATCAATCGCCGGAATAAAGAATAGCAAAATCGCCCAGATAAATAACTCACTGTGAACAAAGGTCAGCCCCAAGACAAGAAAACGGCAAACCTGACCAATAATCGCGCCGTTGCGTTGACCATACATGGCATGGACGATGTGGCCACCGTCGAGCTGGCCAACGGGCATCAAGTTTAACGCGGTCACAACCAATCCTAAACAGCCCGACACCGCCACGGGATGAAGATGAATGGCCTCATCCATGCCTAACTGGCTCCCGAGAGCGAGTTTGCTCAACAGGGCTAAAGCAATAGAGGCGCCCGGATCGAGGGCTTCAAAATTGAGTAGACTGGCAGACTCCGGCATGGTCACGACTTCGGAGTGGGCCAGACCCCAGATTAACAACGGGACGGCGACGACTAAGCCGGCCAATGGTCCCGCAATACCAACATCAAATAACGCGCGTCGATTGGGTACGGGCGATCGCAACTGAATAAACGCACCAAACGTACCGAGGAAAAACGGTATCGGGATGAAATAAGGCAACGTGGCCTTCATCTTGTAGCGTTGGGCAGCCATGTAGTGGCCAAATTCGTGAGTGCCTAAAATCAGTAGCAGTGAGACCGCATAAGGCAACCCTTGCCAGAACAGCCTCGGATCAGCTTGGAGCGATTCTTCCGTAATCCCAGCGATAAAGGCTCCGACTGCAGTGGTCGTAAACAAGGTGGCAATAAACAATCCCAAGGCGAGACCTGGTCGGGCGAGCTTCTCGGGTCGAGCTGATGACTGTGACTTTTGTCGCTCAGGGTTGGGCACCAGCGCAAAAAAAGGCTTCCCGTTCAACCCCTCTTGAAAGACGACCAGAAAGCGCTTGCCAAAATGAGTTTCAATATTCTCGCGTACCGTGTTGTAAGCCACCGTGGGCGAAGAGCGCAGTTGTCCTTTGCAAATGAGCGCTTGAGGACGATATTCGATGTTTTGTAAGTAGAAGACTGACCAGGGGAAGCAGTGCTGAATCGTGGCTTCTTCTTCTTTCTCTAGGGGGGGAATGGCGGCCTTTTCAGCCGCAGCACGCACGGCCTCGGCGGCGGACTGCTGGGCCGATTGGGTCTGCTGACCGGCCTTTTGCGGAATGCGGCCCCACTGAATCAGAAACCAGTACAACACTGGGCAGACGATGAACAGGCCGAGCAACACCGCAATGGGAAAGGGCTCGTCGGCGCGATCGCTGAGACTCCAAAAAGCCAGGACAAATGCTGGGATCATCATGACCAGCCAAAGCATCCACGTGGGGGTGCGAGTCAGGTCAGCGACACTCTTTTTCACCACGTAGTAAGTAAAGATGCTGAGTAACAGCAATAAAATCAGCATTTAACCAGGGTTCCTGCTTGTCTCACGTCAGGCAAGCCGTTACCAAATACTAACGCTACTGAAGCCAGCAGACATGACTCGGCCAATGTGTATGCCCTTAAATTCTACCGTGATGATACATCAGCCCAGCCCTCAAGCTATGGCCGGATATCAGCCCTCACCAATCCATATCTGGGATGTCATGTAGAGCTATCTGCGACCAATGCAGCTATCTCCGCAAAGCCCATGGCCAGCACACCCAACAGCTGAATAACGGCGGCTATTCGTCATTCGCTACCAATACTCTAGCAAACCTCACCAAGTGCCATGCTAGGGTTAACAACTGTCCCACCAGCAATTAGCGGGGCGGGGTGTCAGTTGCGGCAGTCGTGGCGATAGCAGTTGCCGCATGCAGGATTATTGGTGATGTCGGTCAAACCCCCTAGAGAGATTCTCGAAAATATCTACGCGTTTCCGCCCAATCGCGCCACGCTAGGTGGCACGGCTTACTTCTGTATCAACCATGATGATGCGGGCGAGGCCGCCAATGTGCTGATCGATGCTCCGGCCCAAGCGCCAGAGGTGGTGGCCTTTTTGCGCGATCGCGGCGGGGTGCAATATTGGGTCATCACCCATCGCGGCGCTAGCGGTGAAGCCAAAGCGCTACAGGCTGATTTGTCCTGTCCGAAAGTGTTGGTGCAGGAGCAAGAAGCGTATCTGTTGCCAGACTTGCCGAATCTAGTGACGTATCGCGATCGCTACCCACTGCCAGGCGGCGGCGAAGCATTTTGGACGCCGGGCTTTTCCCCTGGGTCCGCCTGTGTTTATTGGCCCCAACAGGGCGGCATTTTGTTTACCGGGCGACATTTGCTGCCCGATCGCGACGGCCAGCTTCAGCCGCTGCGATTTTCCAAAACCTTTCACTGGCCTCGCCAGTTACGCCAGATCAAACAGCTCCAAGAGCGCTTCACCGCTGAGAACCTGGCTTATGCTTGCCCTGCTGCCAATACTGGTTTTTTGCGCGGTCAGGCCATAGTCAAAGATGCTTACTCGCAATTGCAAGCGCTGGAGCCAGACCAGCTGTTGCAGGCTCCGGCGCTGCTGTAAGGGCTAAATTTCCCGCGTATCCAACGGCAAAAAGGCCGTCAAGACATCGCCCTGATCGGGGCGATGCCGCAAAATCAGCTTGCCACCGAGAAACTCAAACAGGTTTTTGGTGACGTCCAGGTTGAGACTAACCCCCCCCGTCTCGGGGACAACGCTGAGCAGCTGACCCACCGACTTCAACGGCGGACGACGAAAGCTGACATCGGCGTTGGTGGCGCATTGCCCTGCCAACGGCTCAGCCTCGAACTGCAGCTTGAGCTGATGGCCCGCCAACATGACCCCCATGTGGACATGGCTCTGGGGCGGCAGACATTGGGTAAACCATTCCACCACACCGTTTAGCACTTCGTGAAGCAAAGTAGGGTCACTCGTGACGCGGGGCAGATGGGGCGGCAGATGCACGTCGAGTTTGAGATTACGACGCTCGGCCTGCTGCTGCCATTTCGGAATAGCATCTTGAAAGATTTGGTTCAGGGCAATGGGGGTCAGAGAAGACCGGGGGCGATCGCGTTCCGTCGTCTCTAACTCAACGGCGCGAAAGATCAGATTGAACCGATCAATTTGCTGCGTACATTCAGCATCGATGCGCTGGAGCCGCTGTTTAGCCGCAGCAGTAACGTCTTTGCGGCGCAGGAGAGATCGCGTCAGGGTGCGAATGGTCGTCAGCGGCGTACGAATCTCATGGGCCATCGCCTGGAGCAGCTCGATTTGCTGATCCAATTGGTGATCTAGGATGTCTGTGCGGGGCTCTGACGCCATGGCTGGCAGCACGGATGGGAAATCCAGCACTTCCCCCGACCGGGAAGTGGGGTCTGACCAGTGCGTGAACCGGAGCTGTCCTCGTTCATCGTTGGCTTGCAGGGTCGCACTCTGACGGTGCGGCAGCTGCGCCATCATTCCCTGGGTAAAGCGGGTAATCACCCGATAGTCTGGGGGATTGATCGCCTGAGAAAATCGCTCATCCAGATAATCCAGACTGGCGATCGCGGGCTCGGCAATATGTTGTCGCACCTGTTGCCACAGGGCCAGCAGCGTCGCGGGGTCAAATGAATATTGAAAACAAGGCCCCCGACCGGTCGGTTCGCCTAGCACCAGTGCCACACTCAGCGCTGGGCTCGCAACTAAGCAAAACCGCTCGGCTAATAACGGATTGTTGAGGGTCAAAGGCAAAATCTGATTTTGCGACGATGCCGTTGGCAAATCAACGCCCTCGCTGGGGAGCAAAGCATGCTGACCTTGCAGAGCATGAGCCAAGGGTTGAGGGGTCACGACCCAAGATTCAAACCGGGGGCCAAAATCGGCTTCATTCAAAACCGGGACCGGCCCCGATAGGGCTAAGCCGCTGAGGTGATGCCCGTCAGCCATGGCCTGAGTCGGTCGGGGCAAAGCCGGTAATAACCGAGTCAGGGCAGCGATCGCGGCTCGCCATTCAGCCTCAGCCACCAGCCGTGCCTGAGCGCCACGAGTCCACGAGCCCCCTGTCGGATAGCTCCCAAAGTCCCCGTCCAAATCCATCAATAGGTCGCTCAAGCGAGTTTGGTTAGTCGCTGCCTCCACCCTGGCCTCCCGGTTTGCGACTGGGGGTGAGTCGTCAATCGGTAATACCCCCAGTGAAAAAACTGCTCTAATACACTGAGCGTACTGGAAAGCCAAGGAATCCGTTAGGTGTAGAACCGAACGCAGCGAGCGCGGGTTTCTAACCAAACCAGTGAGACGGCGAGGACTCAAAACCGCCCGTTGCCGTTTGCGCTTTGACCTCCCAGCTGCTCCGGCGGGCGATCAAATGCTGCAAGCCTTCATAAATAAGGTGATCCATCTCTGCTTGCTGGGCTTGCGAAAAGCAGCTAATCGGATTGTCGAGCGCACAGAGGCGATGCCGTTCAGCCGTCACGTAATAGGTCGGCATCCGACTCACGACATAAGCCACCAATTTTTCTTGCAGACGATGGGTCGTTTCAGTCATCGGCACAGATTTAGAAGGGACATCCTCCAAAGCCGCTTCAACTTTTCTTTGAATCACGGGGATCGTCAAATTAATGATGGTTTGCGTCATATTAATCCACTCCTAAACAGTCATGAGAACCCTGACCAGTGCTAGTTAGACTGAGTGCCAAACGGTATGCTGATTAGCAAGCAAGAGGTGAAAGCGCTGCCCCCAATGGGTGGGCCGTCAGCTCGGCGGCATCAAGCTCTAATTCAGTGAGATACATCACTGTAAATGTCATCTACCTAACTGTGAGAAGGGCAGTCAAAGGTTGATAAACCAGGTTCAAATCAATGCTTGAATCTCAAAAGCAACCCCTCAGACACCCTTTTTAGACTGAGCAAAGCACTCATAACCTACGGCCACCTCCCATCAATAATCAGCAGTGTTGGAATTAATGGCGTTGCCAGTCGCGTTATCGAACAGCTGCATAATCCTATTTATGTTGTAGAAAAGATCCTTATTTCCTTGGAAAAGGAATGGGGATCATTGTCATTTCTCTACAGATTGCAACCTAAATTAACGCGCATAAAAGTCGCACTTTCGTTCTGGCGCCACGACCGGTTTATCTTCATCCGCCAAGATTGGGCTGGCTTATTGCGGGGGCACATTGGTATTTAGCCATTGAGCGATCGCATCTGCCAACGCCTGCGCCAATTCCCCTTGGGAGTTGGGATCGGTAATCCATTCAAACTCATCAGGATTGATCATGAAGCCCAATTCCAACAATACCGACGGGGCGACGGTGGGTCGGGTCAGGGCCAGGTTGTTCCAATACACGCCGTAGGAGGGGCGATCGAGGTCTTGCACGAGGGTATTGTGCAAATATTCGGACAGATCGTGGGCTTGGGCGTGGTACCAAAACATGCCAATGCCAGCGGTGTTGAGGGCATCCCCCGCATCAGGCAGGGCATTGTAATGAATGCTGAGGGCCAGGGTGGGCTCGACTTGATTGATGATATCGACGCGATCGCCCGGAAACAAATCATCGTCGCCCTCGCGGGTCATCACCACCGTGGCGCCCCGCGCCTCTAGCTCATCCCGCAGCAGCTTCGAGACCACTAGATTCACATCTTTTTCGGGATAGCCATTGGGGCCACGCGCCCCGAGATCATTCTCGCTGCCGTGTCCCGGATCGAGCAGGATCGTCGCGCCCGCCAGGGAATCGTTCGCCAAAGTGGGGGGATGTCGGAGGGACAACACCAGAGTGGTGCCCTCGTAGCGCACCTTGTAGCCCCACTGCTGCTCGGTGCGAAACTGAAAACGGAATTGGGCGCGATCGGGTAACACCGGCTGCCAGTCAAGTCGCTGCACCACCGGATCCACATCAAAGTAAATGGTGTCGGTTTGCGGTGTGGTGTTGTGGAGAGTCAGAGTGAGGGTATCGGCAGTCTGGTCGATCACGATCGGCACCGGAGTCTGGAGCGGAAAGCGGACCTCCGTCCAGCCGGGGATTTGCTCGGAGGTGACGCTACGCAAGATGGAGCGGGGGGGCGCGGTGGCGGGGGCGATCGCTGTTTCTGAGGCGCGAATCCAACCGCCGTAGTCGAGTCGCAACCAGTCACCTTCCGTGGCGGTGATGGCGGCGCGAGTGCCTGCCGGCAACGGCGTAATGCGCGAGTAGCTGGTACTCGGCCCCGTTCTGGCAATGCCGGAATCGACGATAACTTCTGCCACTTGAAAATCGGTGGTATTGAGGCGGCGAATGGTGCCGGGAGCCGTAACCGTTTCAGGCTGACCACGGGTGGCTAAAGAATAGGTGGGGGGGCCGATTTCACCTGTCGCTGGCAGAGTCGTGCAGCCCTCGTAAGGGGTGGCCGCTAGGGGCACGGGCTCATTTTGCGAGGTGAGCACAGCGTAGTTGGGGGGCAGGGTCACGGCGGTTGGCGGTGGCGCGAGGGGAATCACCTGATCGGCCCAGTTCACAGCAATGTCGGCATCGGCGATCGCCTGTACGCCAAAGCACACCCGTTCTCCCGCTGGAAGCGCAATATCCACCTGCGGCACCAGGGACTCGGGCACAAACCAAGAACCAGCCGGCACCGTCGGCGTGGCCGAGATGCGCGTGATCGATAGCGTCAGGGTGTCGTCGCCTTGGGTCAGAGTGAAGGTATTTTCGCCCATCTCCAGCGGCACCGTGGGCGCAAAGTGCCCAGCGGGACTGCGGTACTCAATGGGTGCACCATTCACCAATACCGGCTGATCGGGATCGCCCGTGCCGATGAGGAAAATGCGATCGCTCACCGTTTCATGGGCCGCAGGGGGATAGGCGATGAATAAGTCAGAGGCCATGTTGGTATCGGCGATCGCGACGGGCATGATGGCTAGACTACTCAACGTTCCAAGGCTGACTGACCAGAGAGACAGAGACTTCATCGGCGTTTCCGGGGTGCGTTCTCAATGAGAACAAGTCTACGTTTTAGCGGCCACTAGCTCACAATTCTGATTTTGAAATACTCGTCGTTAGCCCTGGACGGTGACTGGGGTGCGGCCATGCCAGATTGAAAATGGCGATCGCTATCCGTCCCTGCTGCGCCAAAGAAAATCAGCTCATCTAAGTCGTCTGGCGCAAGGATGCCACCGAGTATGCGAAAGCAGGCGATCGCCGTTCATTCTCAGTCCGAGCACTAAACTAGGGGCAAGCGCAACGGCTAGATCGCAGATCAACGTAGTGGTGAAGTCCGAACTTCGATAAATTCTGTCTTTCAGTCTCCTTATGACCCAGCAGCCTAACCCACAACCACCTTACAAAGGTCTCGGACTAGAGGATGTTCGCAAAGTTTTAGATTCTGGGGCGGTCAAAGCCGGTGTGCCAGGAGCGATTGCCGGATTTGGGATTAGTCGAGCGTTTGCCGGAGAATGGTGGCAATTTGTTTCTCTACTAGGGGCGGCAGCAGGCGTCTGGTTTTTAATCAAACTGGGAAACCGTTTCGCGCCCAAGGTTGAAAGGGTAATTGATCGCGCCGACCAAGCGTTTGATCGACGGGTTGACCTTGCACTGGTAAACCGCAGCGACTTTCACAAGCAATACCTGGAAGCGCTGAAGGTGCGGTGTGTAGATCTCAACGTCGAGGGATATGGTGGGCTACCCCGGTTAGCGTTGGAAGACATTTACGTATCGCTGCGGATGCATCCTGGCGGACGCGGCAATCCTACCTTGCAAAACCGCAACCTCAAAATTTGGGACATCCTGCCAAAAGCGCATGACCCCGACCAAACTTTTTTAGCGCGATTGGTAGCGGTGATTGCCGATCCGGGCTATGGCAAAACGACACTGATGCAGTTTTTGACCCTGAACTTTTCCAATCGAGGCTATGGAGAAAAGGGAGCCAAAGAGCTGATTCCTGTGCTGCTATTGTTCCGAGACTTTCATGGCCGCATCCAGTCAGAGCACGAACCGAAACTGCCGCAGCTCATCGTGGAAACGGTGCAAAAGATGCCCCGCTGTGAAGACCTCCGAGCATCGGAGCCGTGGTTTCGTCAGCAGTTGCAGCAGGGAAAATGCTTAGTCATGCTCGACGGATTGGATGAGGTACCCGATGCTCAGCGAAATACCGTGAGCAAGTGGGCCAACTGGCAAATGCAAAACTATCCCTGCCAGTTCATTCTCACCTCTCGTCCCCACGGCTTTAATAGCAGCCTGTTTTCAGGCGTGGAACGGATCGATGTTCTCGACTTTAATGACGACCAAAAGCGAGACTTTATCGAAAAGTGGTATCGCTTTATCGCGTGGGAAACCAAATGGAAATACCACCTCCAGGACAATGAAGGTAAAGAGCCGGGTAAGCAACTCTCGAAGGAACAGGTCAAAGCCCAGAGCCAAGCAGACGCTGATAAAGCCGCTGCCAATTTGCGACAGCAGCTCTTTGCCGATCGCAGCCTCATCGATCTCGCTAAAAATCCGCTACTGCTGACCATTATTGCCGTCGCCCACAAATTCAAAGAGCGATTACCCCAACGGCGGCTCGATGTGTATCGCGATATTTTTAAGCTGCTGCTAGAAGATCGTCCCTATCAGCGTCAAACTCGGTTGACGATTACTAACGCCGCCGACAACCAAGCGATTTTGCAGCCGCTGGCGTTAGAGCTAACCCAAGCAAATGAAACCAAGTTCAAGCCGCGTCAAGGGGCCGCCTGGATTCAGCCACGGCTCGCCGAAACCCATGATGACCCAGCGCTCACGCCAGCGCAGTTTTTGCAAGAGATTCAGCAGGTGTCGGGGCTACTCGCCGGGGGCGAGGGCTATCTGTACGAATTTACCCACAAGACGTTTCAAGAATATCTAGCAGCAGTGGAGCTGAGTGAACGGGAGACTGGCAAGCATGACGTGATGGCTCACTTCGCCGATGAAACCTGGAAGGAAGTGGTTTACTTCTATGCGCTACTGACTGACCCGGTACCTTTTATTGAAAAAGCCTTAGAGATTCCAGAGAATCTACATACCTTAAAACTCGCTCAACGCATTGCCAATGATGCAAAATCTGTCGACGAGAGATTGAAGCAAAGGTTATTAGACGAACTGTTAGAGCGAGATGACAGGATACCAGATGTTCTTCTAAAGAAACGTTTCCGCAGTTTATCCTTTCTAGACGAAACGACTGCAATCTCAGGCCATATTAGCTTGTCAGAATTTGCTCTGTTCTTTGGTGCTCAGCGTGATGGGTTATTTCATTCGACAGCCAAAGCTGATTTTCCAATGTCACGAATGGCGGGTCCAGGCGATTCCGAGGGACGGCAGAAAATTAACTCTCAGGAGCCTGTTGTCGGTCTAAGTTGGGAAGAGGCGCGGTGGTTTTGTGCGTGGTTGGCGACGCAAGCACAGCTTGCCCCTGCTGAGGGTGTATATGACTATCGGTTGCCGACACCGGAGGAAGTCGAGACCTTCAAAGCTCTGGAAGCGGAGGGATCCCCCCTTGCCCCCCTTGATAAGGGGGGTGGCGACAGCCGGGGGGATCTGACTCCATGGACGACCGACCCAAAACGCCCTGGCAACTGCCTGCGGGTGGTGCGGCAACGGATACCCGATCGCTATCGAGAATTGGTGAATTACCTGGCCAGCGGCAGTTGGAAAGAAGCCGATCAGGAAACTGACAAACTGATGCTCAAAGCCGTGGGTAAAAAAGCGGAACAACGCGGATATTTAGAATTCGAAGAAATTCGTAACTTTCCCTGTGAGGACTTATTGCTAATTGACCAACTCTGGTTGAAGTTTAGCGGTGGCAAATTTGGTTTCAGCGTGCAGAAGCAACTCTGGTGTGAGGTGGGTGGTAGGTTGGATTTTGGCGAAGATAGAAACGCCGCGATCTCGGCCTATGAAAAAATGAGCGAGCGCAATGGCTGGCGTGTAGGGGGAAGCTATATCTCCTACAGCCAAGTCACTGTTAATACCTCAGCCCCAATAGGACACCTCCCTTTTAACCCTTATTGGGGAGGAGAGATAGTTGGTATTTTGTCTTTGCAGGAGGAGGAGGGGATGGGGGTTCTCTTCTCTCGCATCGAGACTTGTGAACTGTAGCATATCAGGGCTTCAGCTCGATCCGTAAGGTTTATTTCCGGTTGTTTTTCAACGCCAAAACAAGGGTTTCAGCCAACCGTTACCTGGCACCCGCAATCAGGTCGTATCCGTAAATTGCAGAGCCGCAATGTCAGGGTTAAAACAGTTCGTTAGCACAAATTTTTTCGCCACCGCCACGATTTCGTCCATCGGTACTTGCCAGGCATCCCAGGGCAGTCATTTTTGACCGGGGCTAGTTTTGTCCTTTTTCGGTTTCAGATTGATGCCTGCTAGCTGTTTCTTGTTCCACTGCCGTTTTTTCTCTTCGTGTTTTGATCCACAAGCTTGAATCGTAAGAACCCACCCCGCCCTATGGGCACCCCTCCAGTGGAGGGGAATTAGAGGCCCTTGACAATGCTTGCCGAAGTCTGTTCCCCTCCTGGGAGGGGCTGATGGGGTGGGTTATTTGCGGGCATCTCGACCCACCCCGCCCTCCGGGCACCCCTCCGTGGGAGGGGAATGAGAGGCCCTTGAAATGCTTGCCGAAGTCTGTTCCCCTCTTGGGAGGGGCTAATGGGGTGGGTTATTCGCGGGCATCTCGACCCACCCCGCCCTACGGGCACCCCTCCGTGGGAGGGGATCAAGTTGCGATCAGTGTTGGACTTCTCAGTACAAGGACAAAAGTTTTAGAGCCTGATTAAATTCAGAACGCCGCAGGGAGAAGTCCGAGAAAGTGCGCCTGAGAAAGTCACAAC